>JALEGB010000048.1 GCA_022760355.1 Neomegalonema sp. | reverse complement strand
TCGCCGGTGGAACCACACCGCCGTCGCGCCGCTTCCTGCCCCAAAAGCGCGTTTGACGGGCTGGCGACGACCAGATTTAGGAGTTCGCACCCTAGGCCGCTCACGGTAAATATTCCGTGCGGGTGAAATAAATTCCAAACAAGAAGGGCGAGCGACAAGCGCCCGCCCCTCGAAAACATCGCTGAAACGGAGCTTACTTTACTTCGCCAACTTCTTTGAATTCGCCGTCTTTGATCGCCATCTCGACGATCACGCCAGGCACGTCGCCCTTTGGATCGAACTCGTGGCTGCCGACCGCGCCTTCGTAGTTGATGTCCTTGCCTTCAGCGAGCAGCTTTTTGGCCTTCGCCCACTCGCCCGGCAAGATCACTTCACCCGGAGCGCTTGCGACTTCGCGAAGGGCGGCGGACATTTTGGTTTTATCGCCACCCGCCTTTTCAGCCGCCAGCGCCAGCAGAAACGCCGCGTCATAGGCTTGAGCGACAAACACGCCTTTCGGGTCAACGCCAGCCGCCTTCGCCGCTTTCTCAAACGCGGCCTTGCCTTTGACTTCCGGCGCGCCGGGCTTGGTGGCGATCATGGATGCGATGGCGTCCGCGCCAACCGCCTTGATCAGCGAGTCGCCGACCATGCCGTCACCGCCGACCAGCTGCTGGAATACGCCCGATTCGATCGCCTGGCGCACGATGGTTTGGCCGGAGCCGTCAGCATAAGCGAGCACCACAAGGGTCTCCGCGCCAGCCGCCTCAAGAGCGCCGATCTCCGGACGATAATCGGCTTTGCCATCCTCATGCGGCGCCGACATCACGACCTTGCCGCCCATCTTCTTGTAGGAGGCGGTCAGCGCGGTCGCGAAACCTTTGCCGTAGTCATTGTTCAGGTAGGTTACCGCGATCGTTTTGACGCCTTTGGACATCAAAAGTTTCGCCAGCATCTCGCCCTGATAGCTGTCCGACGAAACGGTCCGGAACACGAGGTCCTTGTCCGCCAGTTCAGTCACGGCCGGCGAGGTCGAAGCCGGCGAAATCATCACGACGCCGCCCGGGATCGCCGCGTTGTTCGCGCCAGCGATGGTTGCGCCCGAGCACAACGCGCCGACAATGCCGAGAACCGACTCGGTATTGACCAGACGGTCCGCCGAGCTGACCGCCAAGGTGGTGTCGCTACAGCCAGTATCGCCTTGGACCAGCACCGCCTTGCCCGCCGTCAGACCGCCGGCTTTGTTAATCTCATCGAACGCAATTTTAGCGCCAGAGAAAATTGGCGGGGTCAGCGTCTCGATCGGACCGGTGAAGCCACCGAGGAAGCCGAACTTCACGTCTTTCGCCGAGGCGACGCCAGCGGCCAGAATAGCGGCCGCTGCGATCGCGGCGGTAGTGAGGCGTTTCATCAACCTTGCCCTCCAGATTGTCTGATGCGCCCGCAGTCTCCCCGACAAGCCGACCGGGTCAAGATCGGAGGCGCGATTGAGGCGAGAAATTCACCCTGCGACGCTCGCTGGCGGCGTGCGGCCGCGCCTTCGCCGCGCCGGCGTCAATCAATCCGCGGCGGACGCTCGGGGAACAGGCCGCGCGGCGCGAATCGGAGCACTAACACAATCACGAGTCCGAGCAGGAACACGCGCATTTGGATCGCCCGCGTCGCGAAGTCCCGCGGCGCGTCCCAGTCGAACCAGAGCTTGCCATAGGCGGCGATCTGTTCGAACAGGGCCGTGGCCAGCGCGCCGGAGTTGCTCCAGATCGCGTAGACCAGAACCGCGCCAAAGATTGCGCCGATATTGTTCCCGGCGCCGCCGACGATCACCATGACCCAGATGATGAAGGTGTTGTTGAGCGGCTGATAGGCGGTTGGATCGAAAGTGCCCGAGTATCCCGCAAGCGCCGCCCCGCCAACGCCCATAATCGCGGAGCCCAGCACGAAGATTTGCAGCCGCCGGCCATCGACATCCTTGCCCATCGCGCTCGCCGCGTCCTCATCGTCTCGTATCGCTCGGATCATGCGGCCCCAAGGCGCTTTGTACGCGCGCGTCAGAGCCAGATAGTACAGCGCGATCAGCAGGGCGATGACAATCGAATAGCCGATGCGCGCCAGCTCCGCGCTGATCAAAAGCCCGTCTTGCTTCGGCGTCGGCCATGGCAACGGCGAAACAGTCAATGTGCCGCGCGTCAGCCAATCCTCATTTTTCAACACGGCGCGAATGATCTCCGCCGCGCCGAGCGTGGCAATGGCGAGATAGTCGCTCCGCAGACCCAGGCAGGCCTTGCCAATACCGTACGCCGCCGCAGCCGCCAGTAAGCCGCCAACAAGCCATCCAAGCAGTGGCGGCAAGCCAAGCCCGCCGATATATCCAGGCCCCGCCTCGATCGCCTCGCTCGCCGGCGCAAGCAGCTGCAGCGACAGAACCGCGCCAGCGATGATCACGATCGCCTGCGCCCATCCCCGCGCCCGCCGGCCAAGGCCGTCGCCGAACCGCGCCAACAACCAGGTCAGCACGCCGGCGCCGACCGCGATCGCCAGCGCGCCGCCAAGCATCGGCGCCGCATCGGATCGCCAGAACTCCTCTTTGACGGGCATGCTGGTGAATACGAGCCCGAACGCGCCAAGCGACGTGAACCCCAGCACACCGGCGTTAAACAGCCCCGCATAGCCCCATTGCATCGTCAGCCCAAGCGCGATCAGAGCGTGGCATGCGGCGATCGCGATGAAACCAAGCCCCGCAGCGGCTCCGAGATAGCCGAGCACCAGCTCAATGACGATGGCCAACCCTAGAAACAGAGCCGCATCGATCTGGAGCCGCTTCCGGTCCTCGGGGTCCTGCGTCGCGCGGAGCTTTCGGAAATAGAACAGCGCCAACAGCAGGGCGGGGATGGCGATCAGGCTGACCAAGATTGCGGCCGCAAAGGGCGAGCTCGCAAAAAACGCGTTGACCGCGATGAACAGATCTCTCATCGGCTGCTCCGACAACAAAGGGGCGTGTCCCAGCATCTCGTCACTAGATCACCTTGCCGCGGAAAAGCCCTGTCGGGCGCACGACCAACACGACGATCAAGATCAAAAACGGGACAGTGATTTTATATTGGGTCGGCGCGAAGGCGAGCGAACGCGGAAGCTCGACCCAACCATCCAACAAGGGGCGCAACACAATCGCCCAGTTGAACACGGCGAAGGTCTCGACGAACCCCACCAGCAGCCCGCCCGCAATGGCGCCATAGGGAGAGCCGACGCCGCCGACAATTGCGGCAGCGAAGATGGGGAGAATGATGTGAAAACTGAGATCTGGCTTTAGCGACACATCCAGCGACAGCAGCACGCCGGCCGCCGCGGCGAGGCCGCCGCCAATCGCCCATGTCGCCGCCACCACCGTCCGCGTGTCGACGCCGGAAATCCGCGCAAGGTCCGGCTCGTCCGACATCGCTCGCATCGCTTTGCCAAGTTTCGCATGGGTGAGGAACAGATGCAGCGCCAGCACGAAGATCGCCGCCGTCCCGACCATCATCAGCTGAGACTCGGTGACAACGAGCTTCGCCGTTGTCCATTCAGGCGGGAAGGCGATGCGAAAAATTTCTTTTCGATCATCAACATACATGCTGCGGGCGCTGGCGCCGGCAACGAGGCGGATCAACCCCTGCAGCATCAGCAGAACGCCGATAGACGCCATTACGAAAACAACCGGTTTTGAATTCGCGTCCCGCAGCGGTTTGTAGACCGCCGCGTCCAGCAGCCCGGCGGACAGCGCCGTGAGCGCCATCGCCGCAGGCAGCATTATGATGGCCGTCGGCAGGCCCACAGCCGGCCCCACATCGGGCGCGAGACTGACAAGGATATAGGCGAAGAACGCGCCCAGCGTCATCAACTCGCCATGGGCGAAATGGGCGAAGCGAAGGATGGAGAAGATCAGCGTCACCCCCACCGCGCCCAACGCGTAGACGGCGCCGGTGGAAAGGCCGAAGATCAGCCCGTTTTTCACAAAAAATATCAGCTCGTTCATCGATCCTGCATCCGCCTACGAAGCTCGTGGCCCTGCGTGCGATAAGTTTGCGCCGCTGTCTAGAGGCGCGGCGCGCGCAAGCGGGGTCCGACGCGATGCGGGCCGCAGTTGTGTGTGACCGCCTGTTCGAGGCGCGGCGGTCATCGGCGACGGGTGGAACAAAGGGTAGACATCGGATCGTCTCTCCCCTAGCATGACGTATCCCACCCATGGCGCGGCAACCGCCTGGGGCGCGAAAGAGGGACGGGACCATGAGTGACGACGCCAAACCTATGACGGTCGATGAAATCGAACGTCTGATCGCCGAGGAAAAGCGCGCTGGAACCGGCAAGCTCGATTTACACGGGGCGCGGTTGACTGATTTGCCGGCGAGCCTCGCGACGCTCGATCAGCTGCGCAGCCTGCAGCTCGGCGAAAAGTGGGTTTCACCGTCTACATACGTCGACGAACCGGCGGAGGAAAAGCCCGAAGAAACACTGGTCCCGGACCTCTCAGCGCTCGCCGGGCTTACCGGGCTGCGGGAACTTAAGATCGTCTACGCGCCCCTCGCCAGCTTCCGCGGCATTGAGGCGCTGACGGCGCTTGAAGCGCTGGCGTGCCGAAGCGCGCCGATATCAGACCTGGAGCCGCTTCGCGCCCTGACGCAGCTGCAAAAGCTGGAGCTGAAGAGGCTGCCGGCGACATCGATTGCGCCGCTCGGCGCGCTTTCACAGCTCGAGAGCGTTTTGATCGAAGAGATGGAAATCAAGGACATCAGCCCTCTGGCGCAGCTGAAGCGGCTGAAGAGGCTAAACCTGCAGAGCATGCCGCTGAAGGATCTGACGCCGCTCGAAAACATGACGCAACTTGATGCGCTACACCTCGAGTCCATGACCCCAGACGACCTTGAACCGATCGCGAAGCTTGTTGATCTAAAAGAGATCGGTTTGCGCTCTATTGGCTGGGGCAAAAATGGCTGGGACGACGAGGATGACGACTACGCCACCTCATTTTATGTTCCTATTTCAAGACTGAACAAGCTTCAGCACATCAATCTATATGACAACTACGCCTCCGAAGATCCGCATTTTGAAGACCTCCCTGAGCTCATTTCATACGATTCTTTCAATAGCGGCGTTTTAAATATGGACAGTATAAAAAACGCTAAAAGCCTTGAATATTTGTGTATGACCCCCGACTATGGCGAATATTTAGAAGATCTGACAGATATTTCCGCGCTTTCTGGTAAGACAAAGCTGCGCGAACTCACCATATCATACTCCTGCGTCACCAGCCTCGACGCCCTACAAGACGCCCAGGCGCTCGAGAACCTCGACTGCAGCTACACTGAAATCAGCGACCTGTCGCCGCTGCGCCATTGCAGCCGCCTGAAGGACCTAGATGTCTCACATTGCGGAATAAAAACCCTTGAGCCACTCTCAAATCTGACCAACTTAGCCGAGATCGATTGCTCTGCAACAGGTATCACCAGTTTAAAAGGCATCGAAAACTGTAAGAATATATCAAAAATTACAGCGGACGGCGTCAATCTTAATAATCACTCAGAAATCAGCAACCACACAAATCTTGAACACCTATCAATAGAATACTCAAACATAACGAACATTGATTTCATCGACAAACTGCCAAAACTAAGAATTTTAACCATTAATAGAACAAAAGTGACAGATTTAACCCCAGCGCTGAACCACCCGAACATCTGTATTTTAAACGCCGGCGAATGTAATCTGGAGAAACTACCAACGGACCCGGCTTGCTACGAAGGGCGGCGGATCTCGCTGTTCGAATCCACCGTGAAGGGCGTGCCGCAAGAGCTCATAGACTCGGCGTCTCGCGATCACAGCCCCGTGCTTCGCGCGCATTTTCAAGACCTTGCCGATGGCGGCGCGGCGCGGCTGCCATCCAAACTGCTGATCCTCGGCAATGGCGGCGTCGGTAAAACCCAGCTGCGCCGAGCGCTGAACGGCCAGCAGTTCGACCCCAGCGTGCCCACCACCCACGGCGTCGACGTCACGCCGCTCATTCTCGATGAAGGGCTGGACAGCGACGCGCTGGAGCTGTCGAGCTGGGATTTCGGCGGCCAGGACATCTATCTCGGCGCCCACGCCCTTTTCACCAGCCGCCGCGCCATAGTCGCCCTGTGCTGGAACCCAGAATTTGAGTATGGCGTCGAGAAAGGCCCGAACGAGCTTGAATTCGAACGACGCTCGCTGCGCTACTGGCTCGACTATATTCGACACAGATGCGGGGATGAAGGCGCGCTCATCGCCGTCGAGACGCGGAACGCGGACCGACCGCCCTCGCCGCCGCCAGCCGAAGCCCAAACCGCGCTTAAACGCTTCAGGCGACACGAAACCGTCGCGTTCTCAGCCGAACCCGCGAGAGGATGCGCCGAGACGACCGACGCGCTGCGCCGCGCGGATGAGAAGCTTCGCGCCCGCTATGGCGACATGCTGCTCGGACGCGGGCGGCTTGAGGTGATGCGCCGGCTGATCGCGTTGCGGCAGACCCGGCCGACGCTGCCCTTCGCCGAGTATGAAGCGCTCTGCGCCGAGATCGGCGACGTTTCCGATCCGGCGGCGCTGGCCCATTTCCTCGACGCCGCGGGCGTCATTCTCTATCGCAAAGGCCATTTCGATAATCAGCTCATCCTCGATCAGTCGAGCGCGCTGGAGGCGGTTTACGCCATCTATGACCGCGACCGCTTCGCCCCCCTGCTCTTGGCTCAGGGCGGCCGCTTTACGCCGCGCCAGCTCAGCGCGGAGATCTGGGCCGAGTATGACGCGCCGACGCGCGACCTGTTCCTGTCTTTCATGCAGATGATGGGCGTCGCCTTCCCGATCGCGCATCTCGGCGCCGCGCAAGCGGACGATCTCTGGATCGCGCCGGACTTTTTGCCGGCGACGCCGGACGACAGAATCGAAGCGCTCTGGCCAAAAGAAGGCCAGGAGACCGTCGTCGAAACCTACCAGCTGGACTTTCTTGAGCGCACACAGATCCGCCATATGGTCTTTGACAGCGTCTTTAAGGATGTTAAAATCGTCTACTGGCGCGATGGGGCGTGCTTTTACGCCGCCGAAACGGATGCGACGATCCGCATTGAGGCCGTCCGACAGCCGGAGGAGGACGCGCCGTTCGGCGGCGAGATCGTCGTCTCCACGCGCGGCTCAGGCGCCTCAGATGCGCAGAAGCTCTTCGCCGAGCGCATCAAAACCCTTCGCGGCGACGTCCGCCTGGTCGACCAGACGACCGCGGGGCATATACAGCATCCGTTCCGCACAGGGCCGGCGCCGGGCTCGCTCGCCCTATCCTCCACCGATGGGACGGAACGGCTCTGCGAAAGCGAAACGCGCTCAGCCCTCGAAGCGCCCGCCACCGCGCTGATCCAGCGCGCCGCGGCCGCCAAACGCCCGCTGCTGCGAATGACCGCGCCCCTGGACGCGCCGGACGCACTCCTGCGGCAGATCGAAAACCTCCTCAGCGCTGAGCGGGTGCTGCTGATCCTGAGCGAGACCTATCTGCGCGATCGGCGCCGCATGGCGGAACTCTTCGCAATATGGCGGCGGTTCAAAATGGACTACGGAGTGAAGCAGCGACTTTGCGTCCTTCACGCGACCCCGCTCGCAATCGAGACTGAGGAAGAGCGGCGCAAATACGCTCAGTTCTGGGCCGGCCAAGCGACCGACGCCGCCCAGGACGCGCAAGAAAGCCGCACGTATTTTCCATATAGCGTCAAAGCGCTCGCCGATCATGTCGAAGAGATCCTTCGCTTCGTCGCGGAAGTCGCCCCCACCGCCAAGAACCTCGACATGATGATCAACGACATCGGCGGATAGACGGGAGCGCCCAACGCCGAGACGGCGCCGCGCCCCTATCCGCCCAAAAAGCTCTTCGCCACTTCCGGATCCTCCAGCAGCTCGCGGCCGGTTCCGGTGAAGCGGTTCTGGCCGGATGCAAGCACAAAACCTTTGCTCGCAATCGCCAGCGCTTGCTTTGCGTTCTGCTCAACCATCAGCACGCCGACGCCCTCCGCATTCACCGCCAGAATACGATCAAAGATCTCGCCCATCACCTTGGGCGACAGCCCCGCGGTCGGCTCGTCGAGCATCAAGAGCGTCGGCTCCAACATCAGGGCTCGGCCAATCGCCACCATCTGACGCTGCCCTCCAGACAGCTCGCCCGCAGGCTGACGTCGCTTTTCCTTCAATGCTGGAAACAGCTGATAGACATGCTCGATCAGCGGCGTCAGCGAGTCCCGGCGGATATAGCCGCCAAGCTCCAGATTCTCCTCGACGCTCATGCTCGGGAACACGTTATGCTCCTGCGGCACAAAAGCCGCCCCACGGCGGGCAAGCTGATGCGGCGGCATATTCGTCGTTTCTCGCCCGCCAATCTTGACCGATCCGCCGCTCAAGCGCACCAAGCCGAACAGGGCTTTCAGCGTCGTCGATTTGCCAGCGCCGTTCGGTCCGACGATGACCCCGACATCTTTGATTGACAGCGACAGATCCACCCCATTGAGGATCGGCGCGCCGCCATAACCGGCCACCAGCCCTTGCGCCTGCAGCAGCAGCGCATCCCCCTGCGCCTCCTCTGTCCCCATGCCGAACGCGGCGGCCATGCCCCCGTCGACGCCCGTAATCTGCTCGCGGTTCATGCGCTCGTCTCCTCCGGGGCTGCGCCGCCAAAATAGGCTTCGACCACTTCGGGATCCCGGCGCACATCCGCCGGCGCGCCGATCTTCAACACCGCTCCCTGCGCCATCACAACCACTGGTTGGCATAACCGGCTGACGAAACCGATATCATGCTCAATCAAAAAGAAGGTCACGCCTCGCTCTTTGTTCAACTCTTCGATCCGGTCGGCCAAGCTGTTCAGCAATGTGCGATTCACCCCGGCCGCCACCTCATCCAGCAAAACGAACCGAGCATCCGCCATGATCGTCCGGCCAAGCTCCAACAGTTTCTTCTGGCCGCCAGAAAGCAAGCCGGCGCGCTCATGCCGCACATGGTCAAGGCCGAGAAATTCCAGCGTCTCCCGCGCCCGTGCGCGCAACGCCTCCTCATCCCTGGCGACGCGTCCTGGCTCCAACCAAGCGGACAAAAGCCCTTCGCCCCGCTGCGGCCCCGGCGCCGCCATCAGATTTTCCAGCGCGCTCATGCTATGAAAGGGTTTGGCGATCTGGAACGTCCGCAGCAGCCCGCGCTTAAAACGTTCCGCCGCCGACAGCCCGACAAGCTCCTCGCCGCCAAAGCGCACGGACCCCGCGTCGGGCTGCACTGCGCCTGCGACAATATTGAAAAGCGTTGATTTCCCTGCTCCGTTTGGTCCGATCAAGCCGGTAATGGAGCCGGCTTCAACCCGGACCGAGCAATCGCGAACCGCCTGGAGACCGCCAAAAGATTTCGATACGTGATCGACAACCAGTTCGACTGACACTTCCGCCAACCTCATCTATCCAAGCAAGCTCGCTGCGCTCGCGCCCGTTCACATCCGCAGGAGCCGCAGGGCCGCGCCGCGCAGCCGCCTTGCCTCGATCGCAAAGGCCTCCTATCGCCTAGTCGGAAGTTTCGCGGCGATGCGCAAGCCAAATCCGCGTCGACCTGTGATGAGAGAGATAAGGAGACGTGTTGATGGCGGTTGCATCGAGCGGCGAAAGGACCGGCCCGCTTGCCGGCCTGAAAATCCTGGACCTGACGCGGATCCTCGCCGGGCCAACATCGACGCAGCTGATGGGCGATCTTGGCGCCGATATTTGGAAAATCGAACGCCCCGGCGCCGGTGACGACACAAGAGGATGGGGCCCGCCCTACCTCAAACGCGCGGATGGTTCGAACACAGCCGAAAGCGCTTATTTCCTATCGTCAAACCGAAACAAAAAGTCGCTCACCGTCGATATCGCCAATTCTGAGGGCGCGGCCCTCGTCCGCGCGCTCGCTCTTGGCGCTGACGTGTTGATCCACAATTTCAAACCGGGCGGGCTGGCGGCCTACGGGCTCGATTATGACAGCCTGAAAATGGCGGCGCCGGGTCTCGTCTATTGCTCAATCTCCGGCTTTGGCCAAACCGGGCCCAATGCGCATCTGCCGGGGTATGACCTGATGGCGCAGGCCTTCGGCGGGGTCATGAGCTTGACCGGAGCGCCGGATGGCGAACCGATGAAGGTTGGTGTGGGCATCGCCGACGTCGTGTGTGGACTCTATGCTACAATCGGCGTGCTATCGGCCCTACGATGGCGGGACCAAACGGGCCAGGGGCAGGAAATCGACATCTCGCTGGTCGATGCCCAAATCGCATGGTTGATCAATGAGGGCGTCAACTTCCTGGTTTCGGGCGAGGCGCCCAAGCGGCGCGGCAACCAACATCCGAATATTGTTCCCTATCAGGTGCTGGCGTTTTCCGATGGTCATGTTGTCATCGCGGTCGGCAATGACGCCCAGTTCGCCCGCTTCGCCGCAATTATGGGCGCGCCCGAACTTGCGGACGATCCCCGCTACGCGACCAACTCAGCACGTATCGAAAATCGGGAAACGCTGATCCCAGAAATCGAGCGCAGAGCGCTACAGATGAAGCGTGATGCGTTTCTGGACGCGATGGCGCGGGACAAAGTGCCCGCCGGCCCAATTCACACCGTGCCGGAAGTATTTGAGACGACTCAGGTCGCCGCGCGCGGCATGCGGATCGATCTGCCGCATCCGGAGGCGGGGACGGTCCCGCTAATCGGCAACCCGCTCAAACTATCGGAAACCCCAGTCGCCTATCGCAACGCGCCGCCGCTGCTCGGCGCGGATACCGAGAAGGTGGTGCGCGCTGAGCTGGGCGATGACGCATATGAAAAAGCGGCGCAGGCAGGCGCGTTTAATCGCAAAGGAGCAAAGCCATGACGCAGGCGACACCCGGCCCGAGCGCTGCAAAAATCATCGCCGATCGGCTGGCGCAAGCCGGCTGCAAACATGCGTTCGGCATTCCTGGCGGCGAAGTGCTTGTCGCTATGGACGCGCTCGAACACGCAGGCGTCGCCTTTACACTGGCGAAACATGAAAACGCCGCCGGTTTTATGGCTGAAGGCGCGCATCACGCGACAGGCGCGCCCGGCGTGCTGGTGGCGACGATTGGGCCCGGCGCGCTGAACGCGGTGAATGTCGCCGCCAACGCGCTGCAGGATCAAGTCCCCCTAATTATCCTGACAGGCGCCGTCGACGCGACCGAAGCCGCCAGCTACACGCACCAAATTGTTGATCAACCGAGCGTGTTTAGGCCTGTCACCAAGGCGAGCCTGACGATGGCCGACGGCGCGG
>JALEGB010000047.1 GCA_022760355.1 Neomegalonema sp. | reverse complement strand
GTTCGGCGCTATGACGACGCTGGATTTGCACGCGCAGGCGGCCGGCGTGAAGTTGTTCGCGCCGGAGTTCCTGGCCGCGGCGCCTTATCTCGCCACCGTTTTGGTGCTCGCCTTGCTGTCGCTGCGTCGCGGCGTTGGCGCGCAGGCCCCTGCTTGCTTGGGCAAGCCATTCAGACCCGCCGCTTGAGCCGGCGCAACTTCCGGGAGATCAGCTATGAAATTCACCCGCCGTTCTTTGATGACCACCGCCGCAGGCGCAGCGACGCTGCCGATGTTGGGCGGTCTCGCGAAAGCAGCGGACCCGTTGAAAGTGGGGTTCGTTTATCTGACCAGCCCGGGCGACCATGGTTGGACCTACGCGCATGAACAGGGCCGCCTGGAGGTGGTGAAGGCGTTTGGCGACAAGGTGAAGACGACCACGGTTGAGAATGTCGCGGAGGGGCCGGACAGCGAGCGCGTTATCCGCCGGCTCGCGACGGACGGCATGGACATGATCTTCACCACCTCCTTCGGCTATATGAATCCGACTGCGAAAGTGGCGAAGCGGTTCCCGAAGGTGAAGTTCGAACACGCCACCGGCTATAAGCGTTCGGCGAACCTCTCGACCTATAACGCCCGCTTCTACGAGGGCCGCGCAGTTTGCGGCGCGATTGCTGGCGCAATGTCGAAGAGCGGCACGGCGGGCTACATCGCCTCCTTCCCGATCCCAGAGGTCGTGATGGGGATCAATGCGTTCCAGCTGGCGGCGCAGAAGGTCAATCCTGACTTCAAAACCAAAGTGATTTGGGTTTCGACCTGGTATGATCCGAGCAAAGAGGCGGACGCCGCCAAGGCGCTGATTGATCAAGGCGCGGACATCATCACACAGCACACGGACAGCCCGGCGGCGCTGCAAATCGCCGAGCAGCGCGATCTGCTGGCGTTCGGCCAGTCCTGGGACATGCGTAAATTCGCGCCGAAAGCCCACCTGACTGCGATCGAGGATCACTGGGGCGTCTACTACGTCAACCGCGTGAAGGCGGCGCTTGAAGGAACTTGGAAGTCCGAGGACACTTGGTGGGGCTTCAAAGAGGGCATGGTCAAGCTGACCCCGCTGAATGATCGAATTCCGGCCGATGTGAAGGAGAAAGCAGCGAAGATGGAGGCCGACATCATTTCCGGCGCGCTGAATCCGTTCACTGGCCCGATCAAAGATCAAAAGGGTGAGCTGAAAATCGCCGAAGGCGCAACGGCGGACGACAAAACCCTCGCCACCATGAATTGGTATGTCGAGGGCGTACAGAGCTAACGCTCCTATCACGCGCCATCCCAGACGACGGCTTGGGGTGGCGCTCTGTCCTGTTGAAAGGGGCGCGCAGTGACGACGCGTTTTATCCGAGGCCGGTTGCTGAGCTTTCATCGCGCACCGCAAACAATCGACGATCCCGCCGCCTACTGCTATATCGAAGATGGCGCGCTCCTGGTTCAGGAGGGACGCATCGCGGCGATCGGTGAGGCTGCCGAAATCACGCCGCCGCTCGGGGCGGAGATTGTGGACCACCGGCCCCATCTCATTTTGCCGGGGCTCATCGATGCGCATATTCACTATCCGCAGGCGCAGGTTATTGCGTCCTACGGTGCGCAGCTGATGGATTGGCTCAATAATTATACATTTCCGGAGGAGCAGAAGTTCGCGGACCCCGCGCATGCGGCGCGCATCGCGGAGTTGTTTTTGACGGAGCTGCTTCGGCACGGCACGACCACAGCGGTCGTTTATGGCCCCTCCTACAAAGTCGCGCTCGACGCGTTTTTCGCCGCAGCCAATGCGCGCAACATGCGGATGTTGGCCGGCAAGTCCATGATGGATCGGAACGCGCCGCCGGATTTATGCGATACCGCACAATCCTCTTATGACGATTGCAAGGCGCTGATCGCCAGCTGGCATGGGGTGGGCCGCGCCGGCTATGTGATCACGCCTCGTTTCGCGATCACGTCGACCGCCGCTCAGCTTGATGCGGCTGGAACGTTGCTCGCCGAGCATCCGGACTGTTGGGCGCAGACCCATATCGCTGAGAACCATAGCGAGATCGCGCTGACGGCGGAGCTGTTCCCGAATGCGCCGGATTATCTGGGCGTTTATGAGCGGCATGGCTTGCTGGGGCGGCGAACCTTGTTGGGCCACTGCATTCATCTGGTGGAGCGCGAGCGAAAGGTGATGGCGGAAACCGGGACCGTCGCCGTGTTCTGTCCGACCTCCAACCTTTTTCTAGGCAGCGGCCTGTTTGACGCGGACGGGCTGGCGGCTCAGGGCGTGCGCCAGGGGTTGGCGACCGATGTCGGCGGCGGCGACAGCTACTCGATGCTCCGCACGGCCAATGAGGCCTACAAGATCATGCAGCTTCAGAACCAGACGTTGAACCCGTTCGACGCCTTCTATCGGATGACCCGCGGCAACGCTGAGATCTTGGGGCTCGAGGCGGAGATCGGAGACTTGGCGGTGGGCTCGGCCGCAGATCTTGTCGTGTTGGACTCAGCGGCGACGCCGTCTATGGCGCTGCGGAAAGAAACCGTCGAAACTTTGGCGGAAGAGCTGTTCCTGCTGCAAATCTTGGGGGACGATCGCGCTGTCGCCGCCGTATATGTGGCGGGCGAGGCGGCGAAGGCGGCGTGAGGCCGCGTTACTCGAACGGGGTCGACGCCAGGAAGCTGAAGCGGAACGTCATGTTCCCCGTTTTGCGCGGTTGAAACAGAAGCTTACCGCCCAACATGCCGGCGGTCATCTGGGCAATGTTCAGGCGCAACACTGCGCTGGGATCATCGCGCAGAAACGGGTTGCCGCCGGCGCGGTCTGGTGAAATTTCGTACTTGCCTGCGTTACTTTTGCGTTTCGAGCCGTCCGTCACCAGAACAACCACCTCGCGCTTTTGCCGCATCGTAGCTTCGCGAATGATCGTCTTGACCTCGATCGCGCCGCTGCTGGTTTGCTTCACCGCCTGCGAGACAATCGCGCGAATACAGCGAGACACATGTTTGGGATCGGCCACGCACCGCCAAGCGCCTTCGCCGGCGAAGCTGATGCTCACCTTCGATTTTTCGCGGGCGATGAAAGGCTGAAAGTCGGCGATAATCTCATGAATTTGGCCATTCAGGTCAAACAATGTCTCAGCGCGTTTGAATTCGCCGTTCGAGATTTGCATGAGGACGCTCATATCCTCAAAAATCCGGCTTGCGGTGGTCAGGGTTTTGGCCGCTGGCGCGTCACGCCGCGAGGCCGCGGCGGCGCGGCGCAGCAGGCTGAAGTCGGGGTCCGGCGCCATGGCGCGGCTGGCGGCTTCGCGCAGGCCGACAACTTCGTTGTTCAGCGCGTTGACTGAATTATACAGCTTGCTGGTTGCTTGGGCCATGTCGCGGCTGGCGATTTCGAGCAGCTTGAGTTTATTGCCGGCTTGGCGCGTTTTTTTCTGCTGCTCGTCGACGTCGCTTCGGCGCAGCTGGCGTGATTTTACCAGGATGATGATGATGATGACCGTAAAAACGGCGGCAGTGATCAGTGCGTAGGTCATCCGGCGTCGCCTCATCCGATACAAGCGGCGACGATCTTATGGCGAATACAACGCTGTGATTCGCTTTGTCGCTGGCCGCTAAGGTTCAGGTTAGCTGGCACTGATTGAGATAAGGCGAATGGGCGATGCTGGGGCGGGCTTAAACGCGAAACGGACGCGCGAGGCGCGTCCGTTTGTGGGCGAGGTTGTCGTCGTGAGGCGGGCGCTTATTCCCGGAAATCCTCACGATAGTCGTCATACTCGCGATCATCATAACGCTCTGGCTGCGAATCGTAGCTCCGCGGCGGCGTCCGGCGGGGGCGGGACGGGGTGCGGCGGTCTGGGCGCGTATAGCGGTCAGTCCGCGGCGCAGGGCGCGTGCGCGTCGGGCGATAGGTTGCGTCTACGCGACGCTCCGCCAGGGTCAGCTTGACATCGATCACTTTGCCGTCGCGCAGGATTTTCAGAATGACTTCCTGACCCGGGCTTTTGAAGTCCAACGCTGCGAACAGCTCGCTCGCCTTGGTGATTTTCTTGTCGTCCAGGCCGACAATCACATCGCCAAGCTCCAGATCGCCGTTGCTGCCGGTGCGCGCCGGCTTAAGGCCGACTTTTTCCGCCGGAAGGCCTGGCGACAGACCCAGAACGACAACGCCTTTGATTTTGTGACGGCGCGCTACGAACGCGTCGACGCGCGGGTCGATCGATACGCCAATGATCGGCGGCGCATAGCGGCCGGTGTTGATCAGCTGCGGCACCACCCGGTTCACCACATCGACAGGCACGGCGAAGCCGATGCCGGCGCTTGCGCCCGACGGGCTGTAGATCGCCGTGTTGATGCCGATCAGGCGGCCGGCGCTATCCAGCAGCGGGCCGCCGGAGTTGCCTGGGTTCACCGCCGCGTCGGTCTGGATCAGGCCGCGCATAACGCGTCCAGTCCGGGTGCGGAAGTCGCGATCCAGCGCTGATACGACGCCGCGGGTCAACGTCCAGTCCAGGCTGAACGGGTTGCCGATGGCGAAGGCGGTTTGGCCGACACGAAGGTCGCCGCTGCGGCCGATTGGGAGCGCGGGCGGAACTTTGCCCTCAACTT
The DNA here is from genome assembly GCA_022760355.1 of Neomegalonema sp. Lineage (GTDB taxonomy): Bacteria > Pseudomonadota > Alphaproteobacteria > Rhodobacterales > Rhodobacteraceae > JALEGB01. The sequence goes on along the minus strand of JALEGB010000047.1, from coordinate 10,003 downwards.
TGATGCGCAGCACGGCGATATCGTGCGTTGGGTCCGACCCGACCAGCTCCGCTTTATAAACGCGACCATCGGAGAGCCGGACGCTGGCGACCGGCGCAGAGGCGACGACGTGATGGTTCGTGATGATGTGGCCTTTATCATCCCAAACGAAGCCCGAGCCGCTGCCGCGGGTGCGGCGGCGCGCGCCCAGACGCGGATCGCCCCAGCTGTCGCTGCTGATGTCCGAGGTGGTGATGAAGACGACGCTTTCGCGGGCCGTTTCAAACAGCTTGACCACGGCGGCTTCGCGCGGAGTCAGAGGGCCTCGCGGCGCAATCTCGCGCGGCTTCGCCCGCTCAATTGGCTTTGAGCTCTTTTTCGCGGGTTTTTTATCGCTGCTTTTCGTCTCTTCGGTCGGCCGGCTCTTTTCATCGCTATTTTGCGCGTGAAGCGCGGTCCCAGCGAACACGCCCGCCAGCGTGGCGCCGGCAACGGTCGCCAGGGCGAACATTTTCAGTTTCTGGCTCAATTTCACAGAGAGCCCTCCCTTCCTAAAAGGCGTACGGCATCAGTTTCCGCCGCAATCGGCGGCAATCACAGTTGACATAGAAAGCCTATGTCCTCGCCTCAAGCGCGCCTAGGCGCGCCGCCGCGGTCTTCGGATCGCCCTCATCACATCTTCGAGGGGTGAGGGGCCCCTGTCTCTTATAGTGTAGGCCGGAATTTCCTAAGAACAGGTCCAAGCCCAAAGGTCCTTCCCGCATCAGGTTGGGGCATCCGTGGCGGCGGCGTGTCAAGAACGCGCCGATCTTGCGGCGAATGCGGCGTTGCGCGCCAAGATTGGCCGCAATTCGAACGTCATGCGGATATTGTTAGTCTGGCGCAGATATAGAAAATGAGACGGCGCGGCTGGGCGCGGGCGTCGTACGGACATCCGGCGGGTCAGTCAGCTAACGATCGGGAGTTGGATGAAGTCGGCGCGTCAATACCGCCCGATGAGCGCGCTGATGCTTTCGGCGTTTTTCGCCGTGGCGACGGCGGGGGCGGCCTACACGGTTGCGCTGCGGATCGGCGTCGAGGATCTCGGTCGGCGGGGCGATCAGCTGTTGGAGCTGATCTCATCGACGCTAAAGGATGAGTTCGAGCGAACTGCAGCGTTGCCCGGCGCGTTGATCGAATTCGCGGAGCTGGCGGAGATTGATCGCGCGAAGAATTTGACACCGCTTAATGCGTTGCTCAAGCGCGTAGCGCGTGAGAGCGGCGTGTCGGATTTGTTTGTGCTCGACTATATCGGCGTCAATATCGCCGCGAGCCATGGCAATAAGCGGGAACCGTTTGTTGGCCGGCGGTTGGGGTTTCAGCCCTACTACTATGAGGCGCTGCTGCATGGTCGGGGCGCCTATCACGCGGTGCGCATGGCGGGCGGCGGCCGTGATTTCTATTTCTCGCGCGTTTTCCGCAGTCGGGCGACCGGCCAGAGGCATGTGTTGGTGGCGCGGATCGATGCGGCTCGGATGGAGCGCGCACTGTCCGACCCTTTGCTTGTGCTGGTGGACCCGAACGGCGTGGTCTTTTTGTCCTCGGAGCCCAAACTGTTGTTCACATCGCTTTCCCCGCTCTCTGCGCGGAAGCGTGAGGACCTGGCGCAAAATCGACAGTATGAGCGTACGAAAATCCGAACGCTTCCGACGATGAGAGTGCAACGGATCGCCGGCCGGGAAGTCGTCCGCTTCGCCGGCGCGCGCTGGGTGGCGTTCGGGGTCCGCTATCGCGAAGCGGTGCGCCTGACGCGAGATTTTCGGACGGAGGTTGAGGGGTTGGGGGGCTTCCGCGCAATGGTGTTCGTGGACGCCTCGCGGGCGCGGGCGGCGGCGGTGTTTCCCTCGCTCGCCGCTGGGTTCGGCGTCTTTATCTTGGCGCTTGGCGTTTACGGGTTGATCGCGCGCCGGCGGGCGGCGATTGAGCAGCTGAAGGCGAAGGAGCGCGTTAAGATTGAGCTTGAGCAGCGGGTCGCGGATCGTACGGCGGCGCTGCGTGAGACGAACGCGCGGTTGGAGCGAGAGGCGGAGGAGCGCCGCGCGGCGGCCGCCGCCTTGGCGAAAGCCGAGCGCGAGCTCGTGTTGGCGCAAAAGCTGGCCGCGCTTGGCCGCCTGTCTGCGGATGTCAGCCATGAGCTGAACCAGCCGCTTGCCGCGATACGGGCTTATGCGGAGAACGCGGAGGCTTTCCTTGCGCGTGGCCGGACTGATGCGGCGATGGGGAATCTGAGCCGCATTGGCGTGATGTCCGAACGGATTTCGCGGATTATCGCCAATTTACGTGTGTTCGCCCGCGGCCAGGCGCCGCCGGCGCGGCCGGTGAAGCTGAGCGAAGCGCTCGACGACGCGTTGCAACTCGTGTCGGCCCGGTTGGCTGAAGTCGATGTTTCGATCGAACGCGCGGGCGATGCATGGGATGCAAACGCGATGTTCGGGCGAGTGCGTTTGGCCCAGGTTTTCGTCAATCTGCTAAATAACGCCGCCGATGCGATGGAGGGCCAGGCTGTGCGCCGTATCATCCTGTCTGCGCGCGAAACGCCAAGCGCCTTGGTCATCGACATTCGCGATACCGGTCCTGGACTAGCCCCCGAGATTGCTGAAACGTTGTTTGATCCGTTCGTATCCACCAAGGGGGTGGACGCCGGGCCGGGGCTCGGGCTGGGCTTGTCGATTGTGTATGGCTTGGTCAAGAGCGTCGGCGGGGCGTTGTCGGCGCGCAATCATCCTGATGGCGGGGCCGAGTTCACATTACGACTGCTGCACTCGATGCCCGGGCCGAGCGAACAGCGGAGCGCCACAGCGGTGTCGGCGGCGGATCGAGGAGATGAGCCATGAGTGCGGTTTTGATCGTCGATGACGAGCCTGATATCCGGGTGGCGCTGAGCCAGACCCTTGAACTTGCAGATCTCGATGCGCGGGTGGCTGCGGACGCAGAGGCTGCCGCCAAAACCTTGTTCAGCGCCGGCGAGGGGGAAATTGGCGTCATCCTGTGCGACGTCAAAATGCCGGGGCGCGACGGTTTTGACCTCTTGGCGGAGGTGATGGCGGCGGATCCGGATCTGCCGGTGGTGATGCTGACAGGTCATGGCGACGTCGAAATGGCGGTCGCCGCGATGCGCGCCGGCGCCTATGATTTTTTGGAGAAGCCCGTCGCGGGGCAGCGATTGGTCCAGGTGTTGGAGCGGGCGTTGGAGAAGCGCCGGCTTGTGGTTGAGAATCGCCGGTTGCGGGCCTCCCTTCAAGATGACGCGTCGCGCGGCGGTCGGTCGATGATTGGCGATTCGCCGGCGATGGAGCAGTTTCGATCGGCGTTGGCGCGCATTGCCGCGGCGGATGTCGATCTGCTTTTGCATGGGGAGACCGGGGCGGGCAAAGAGCTGGCTGCGCGCGCCGCTCATGACGCCAGCCCGCGCCGCGGCGGTCGGTTTGTTGCGATTAACTGCGGCGCATTGCCGGGAGAGCTTGCCGAAAGCGAGCTGTTTGGCCACGAGCCCGGCGCATTTACCGGCGCTTCTCGCAAACGGGTGGGCAAGTTCGTGTATGCCGACGGCGGCGCCATTTTCCTCGATGAAATCGAGAGCATGCCGATGTCGCTCCAAGTCGCGCTGTTGCGGGTCTTGCAGGAACGCGAGGTGGAGCCGCTTGGCGCAAACCGGACGCATAAGATCGATGTGCGGGTGATTGCAGCAACCAAGGTGGATCTGCGAGAGGCGGCAAGCGCTGGGCGGTTCCGCGAGGATCTCTATTACCGGCTTGAGGTGGCTCGGTTGGACATTCCGCCATTGCGCGACCGGATTGAGGATGCGCCGCAATTGTTCGAGGCGTTCGTCGCCGAGGCGTGCGCGCGTCGCGGGGTGGAGCCGCAGCCTTTGTCCGATGATCTGCGGGAGTGGCTGATGATGCAAAGTTGGCCCGGCAATGTGCGGGAGCTGAAGAACGCGGCGGAGCGGTTTGCAATTGGGTTGCCGTTCACTCCGCCGGCGCAGCGGGAGCCGGTGTCGGAAGTCTCCTTGGAGGGGGCGAGCCTGGCTGCGCAAGTTGAAGCATATGAGCGCCGCGTGATCCGATCAGCGCTGAAGCAGGCCGGCGGCAGGGTTTCCGCGGCGTGCGTTCTGCTCGGGCTGCCGCGCAACACGCTTTACGATAAGCTGAAGAAATATGGCCTTGGGCGATAGTCCGGCGCTCAGTCGCCAGCCGGCGATGTGTCGGCGGCGATGGGGCCCAGGGATCAAAATGTCCGAATATCCGGGCGGCAATGTCCGGAAGTTCGGACTTGAGCGACGGCGCGGCGCGCCAACCTGCCCCGCAATGTGACATGAACCCCGATTAATCCGTCTATAATCAGTCGGTTGAATAAATAGTGTAAGAACTGTGCCAAGTTGGCGCAACTCTTGCTCCCCGAATAGCGCGCTGGGTTTGAGACAGGCCCAGTGAGAAGCGCCGCGCCAAGCGGCCGAGTAGGGAGGAGCCGATCCGCCGCGCAGCGCGGCGGGCGATACTCCCTGTTTGACGCTAAGCGGCGATAAGTCCGCAAGGGAGTGACCATGAAGTTTCTACGCAATGTCGCCGCTATCGGCGCAGCAGTCGCGCTGGGCGCCGCAGCCCTCACCGCATCCGCGGAAGATCGTTCCAAATGGCCGAAAAGCTTTACGGTTGGCACCGCAAGCCAGGGCGGCACCTATTTCGCTTACGGCTCGGGTTGGGCTAAAATGGTCGGCGACGCGATCGGCGTTCCGGGCGCAGGCGAAGTCACCGGCGGTCCAGTGCAAAACCTGGCGCTGGTCCATACGGGCGATCTTGCGTTCGGCATGACCACGATGGGCCCTGCCGCTCAGGCGCTTGCAGGCGAAAGCCCGCTGGCTCCCGGCGTACCGCTGGACAAAGTCCGCGCCATCTTCCCGATGTACCAAACCCCGTTCTCGATCACTGTTCTGGCAAGCTCGCCGATCAAGACGATCGCCGACATCCCTGCCGGCGCAAAAATCGGCTTCGGTCCATCGGGCTCGACCTCGGACACCTACTTCCCGCTGATGCTCAGCGCGCTTGGTGTGAAATATGAGCGCCGGAATGGCGGTTGGACTGATCTCGGCGGTCAGCTGCAGGATGGCGTGCTGGACGTCATCGCGTTCGCAGCTGGTATTCCGGTTCCAGCCGTGTCGCAGCTTGAGGCGCAGGCTGGCATCCGTGTGATCGAGTTCACCGCGGATGAACAGAAGACCATCATGTCGAAGTTCCCTGTTTCGGCGTTCGCCATCAAAGAGGGCACCTACAGCACGGTCAAAGGCGACCGCCGCTCGGTTTCGATGTGGAACTTCGCAATTGCGCATGCGGACCTGCCGGAAGACTTCGTCTACGCCGTGGTCAAGAAGGTTATGGAAAGCAATCCAGAAATGGTCAAAATTCACAAGGCGGCTCGGACCACCTTGGCGAAGCACTATGACAAGAACACCGTTCTGAAATGGCACCCTGGCGCTGTGCGTTGGTTTGAAGAGAACGGCTATAAGATCCCGGCTGAGCTGAAAGACTAGTTCTTTTATTTCGACCTTCCAAAGCCAGCGCGTCGAATTATTTCGGCGCGTTGGTTCGAAGGCCGATCCGTTTCGTTTTATACGGCGGCCTTTTCAGCTCCAGCCGATCAAAGTCAAGCAATGACAGGGACGGGCCGAACCGCGCCGTCGCCCTCTGAGGAAAAAATCCATGAGCGATCATCCAGATATCGCCGCGCCCGGAGATAAGGACGCGAAGGCGCGCGCCGCCGCCGCGGTCGCTTCGGCGGACGCAGAAGCGGCAGTCGTGCATGCAGAGGGCGTCGACGACGAACCTGTGGTCGATAATCAGCGCGTTTTCGCCAGCTCAGCAGCCATATTTATCGCCATTCTCGCCGGTGCGTTCGCCGCGTTTCACTTGATCACGTTGAATATGTCTTGGAGCGGCGTGATCGAAATTCCCGGCGTCTTCTCAATTAGTACAGGTATTTCTTTGCCGTTGGAGACGTGGAACTTTCGGATTGTTCACGTCGCCGGGGCTTTGAGCCTCGGTTTTTTGATCTATGGCGGCGCAACCTTCGCGAAGGACCGCGCCAGCGAAAGTACGGTGTTGCGCCTATTGGCGTATGCGCTCGCCGCTCCTGCGCTCTTCGCGTTCGGGGCCGCGATTAGTTTCTATATTGACCTGCTCAATGGCGTGCGTTGGAACGGCCTGTCGAAAGAGATCCGCTTCGCCGAGACTTATTATTTCGGCCTGCCGCTCCTGGCGGCGACTGGCGGAGCGATCGCTCTATCGTGGTTTCGAAAGGTGGAGCGCGGGGCGATCAATGCAGTCGATGTTGTTCTATGCCTCTGCGCAGCCGCGGTCGCCGCATATCTGATGGTGATTTACGGTCCGTTGGCCAAAATGCGGCTGAGCACAGGCACGCCATATGCGCCGATTGGGATTTCCTTCGCCGCAACCGCGGGCGCGGCGCTGATCCTTGAGGTGACTCGTCGTGTGGCCGGCCTGGCGCTGGTTGTGATCGCGGCGGTGTTCCTCAGCTACGTGTATATTGGCGACTATCTGCCCGGCTTCCTCAACTATGTGAGCCCAGGCTGGAAACGGTTCTTTAGCCAAGTCTACACCGACGCGGGCATCTTGGGGCCAACCACGGCCGTCTCCTCGACCTACATCATTTTGTTTATCATCTTCGCCGCCTTCCTTCAGGCGTCAAAGGTTGGCGACTATTTCGTCAACTTCGCGTTCGCGGCAGCAGGGCGGGCCCGCGGCGGCCCGGCCAAGGTGGCGATTTTCGCATCCGGTTTGATGGGGATGATCAACGGCACCAGCGCCGGCAATGTGGTGGCGACCGGTTCACTCACCATCCCGCTGATGCGCAGGATTGGCTACCCGGCGAAGTCCGCCGGCGCGATTGAGGCGGCGGCCTCGACTGGCGGGCAGATCATGCCGCCGATCATGGGCGCCGGCGCCTTCATCATGGCTGAGATCACCGGCATTCCCTATCTGGAGATCACGGTCGCCGCGATCATCCCGGCTATTCTCTACTTTGCCTCGATCTACTTCATGGTCGATTTCCAGGCGGCGCGCCTGGGCATGCGCGGCATGCGCTCGGATGAGCTGCCTGATCTCGGGCGGATGCTGCGGCAGGTCTATCTGTTTCTGCCGATCATTATCCTGATATACGCTCTGTTCGCAGGCTATTCGGTCATTCGGGCCGGCGCCCTGGCGACTGCTGCGGCTGCGGTCGTAAGTTGGCTGACCCCGTACAAGATGGGGCCGCGTGGCGTCGCCAGCGCGTTTCAACTGGCGGGGCTGCAATCGATTCAGATCATCGCGGTTTGCGCCTGCGCGGGCATCATTGTCGGGGTGATTTCCATCACCGGCGTGGGCGCGCGTTTCTCCAGCCTGTTGCTGAACCTTGCGGAGCAAAGCAAGCTTCTGGCGCTGGTGTTCGCGATGGCGATTGCGATCTTGCTTGGGATGGGGATGCCGACGACGGCGGCCTACGCGGTGGCGGCTTCCGTGGTTGCGCCAGGCTTGATCAAGCTCGGGATCGAGCCGCTGACCGCGCATTTCTTCGTCTTTTATTTCGCGGTTATCTCAGCGATCACGCCGCCGGTGGCTTTGGCGTCCTATGCGGCGGCGGGTATATCGGGCGCCAACCCGATGGCGACCTCTGTCGCGTCGTTTAAAATTGGGCTGGCGGCGTTCATCGTGCCGTTCATGTTCTTCTACAACTCGGCGATTTTGATGGACGGCGCTTGGTATGAGATCCTGCGCGCCGGCGTGACCGCCCTGGTCGGGGTGTTCTTCCTTGCCGCGGCGGTGGAAGGATTTGTGTTGGGGGGCAAGCTCAATCCGATTGCCCGGTTGGTCCTTCTGGTTGCGGCGGTGCTGATGATTGAGGGCGGGCTGGTCACTGATCTTGTCGGCATTGGCGCTGCGGTGGCGACCCTCGCCCTCCAGCGCGCGGCGGTTGCGGCGCGCGCGTAGCCTCGGCCTGGGGCGAGAACGCTCTTTGCTTCAGTGCAGTCTGCTGAAAACGCCCGCCTCTGGTGGGCGTTTTTTTGCTTTTCCAGGCGCAAGTTTCGAATGCGCATTAAGCAAGGTTTCACCGAAATATAGTAAATATGAATAAAACCGTTTTGGAGGTGCGTAGATGTTAACCGCTCAGCAGCTTAACTCGGACTTTGAAAGCAAAACGGAGGGGGAGATTAAAAAGCTCTTGAGCTGGAGCGCCATCGAGGATGCAGATGTTGAGCGCATCGCCTCAATTGCGTCAGTTTCAGAAGATTTTTCCGACGCCGTTATTCAAAAATTCTACGATCATATTCTGAGCTTTGAGGAAGCGGCCGATATGTTTGCGTCCGAGAGCACGCTTGAGCGGGTGAAGCGGGGGCAAAAAGAATATTTTAGGCAGCTAACTGCTGGCGTATACGATCAAAAATATTTTGCCGAGCGGAAGAGAATTGGCCAAATTCATGAGACTGCCGGCATCGGGCCGGCGCTCTATATTGGCGCGTACGCCTTCTATCTGAACCAGGTCGGCTTGGAGCTGCTTGAGCGGGTCGGCTCGCCTGAAGAAGCATTTCGTTTGCATCTGTCGCTGTTGAAGTTGGCCCATCTCGATATGGCGCTGGCGCTGCAAACCTATGTCGAGGCGCGCGAAACCACGATTGAGGCCCAGCAGCGGGAGATGAGCGAGCTGCCGACCCCTGTGCTGCAGGTAAAGGCTGGGCTGCTGTTGGTGCCGGTCGTTGGAACGCTCGACAGCCACCGGGCGCGCTCGCTCACGATTGCATTGTTGGAGAGCATCCAATCGATGCGCGCGCGGGTGCTCGTACTCGATATCACCGGCGTGTCGGCGGTGGACTCGATGGTTGCGAACCATTTGCTGCAGACGATGACCGCAGCGCGGTTGATGGGGGCGCACTCGATCATTACCGGCATCTCGCCCACGGTCGCCGAAGCGCTGGTGAAAATCGGCGTCGACGCGACGTCGCTGAACACCTTCGGAGATCTGGAGCGCGGCTTCGAAGAAGCTGAGCGGATCATGAGCGCACATCGCGAGGAATAGACGGTTCGCCGTTGGTCTGGTTGTTAGAAAGGTCGCTCCTTGCCCGAAACACCTATCCTTGCCCATAGCGGCGTGCTGATCGCCTCGATCCAGAGCGCGCTTTCGGACAGCGAAATCCTATCGCTCCGAAGCCAGCTTCTTGCGCGCATTTCACACAAGAGCGTTCGCGGCGTTGTTATTGACGTTAGCGCATTGGATGTTCTGGACAGTTTTGCGACCCGCACGCTCAATGAGCTGGCGAGCGGCGCGCGCCTGCGCGGCGCGCAAACTGTTGTTGTTGGTATTCAGCCGGACGTTGCGCTCTCGATGGTGTTGCTCGGGCTGACATTGCGCGATGCGGAGACGGCGCTCGATCTGGATGCGGCGCTGGGCTTGCTCGAAAGCGCAGCGGGGCGGCGCGATGGCTGATCTCCGCTCAAGCCTTCGCGTCACGATCGCGCGCGATGCTGACGTGGTCGCCGCGCGGCAGCGGGGGCGCGCAGTTGCGGCGGAGGTTGGGCTGTCGCGGCCGGATCAGGCGTTACTCGCCACCGCGATCTCGGAGTTGGCCCGGAACGTCGTCAATTACGCCGGGCGCGGCGAAGCCTTGATAGAGGCCGTCTCTCAGGTTGGCCGCCGGGGCGTTCTGGTGACGGTCAGCGACAATGGCCCTGGCATCGATAACATCGAAGCGGCTTTGAGCGACGGGTTTTCAACGGGCGGGAGCTTGGGTCTCGGGCTGCCGGGCGCGCGCCGCATTGTCGACGAGTTCGATATCGAGTCAAAGCCGGGAGAGGGCGTCCGCGTGAGGATCTTGAAATGGGCCTGAGTTTTCGGCGCGCTGCTACCGTCCCGTCGCCAGGAGAGCTCGGTTTTTCCTGGGCCGTATCGCGACGCTCAAGTTCGAGGCATCTTCCCTGTGGGGACGCAGTGCTCGTGC
>JALEGB010000046.1 GCA_022760355.1 Neomegalonema sp. | reverse complement strand
GGCTTGACGGTGAGCCACACCGCCTGCGCCTCGATATTCTAGCCGACAAGCCCCTAAACCGGGCTGACGGCGTCTGATGAATGGGTTTCGACCCTAGTGCGGGATCTTCAACGGACGCGTCAGCTCCGCCCGGTCTTCCAGCACAAATCGACTGTCGGAAAGCGCCGCAATCGGCTCGCCCTCAACGCGCAACGCGCCCACCACCGAATAGTCGCCCTGCCGCAGCGCGACGAGCGCGCCGTCAGAAATAATCAGCTGCATTGTCTCGATCGTGAATTCGAGCGAAATCTGCGCGGCAATCCGATCGATCAGCTCCTCGCCAAGCCGAATATCCAGCCGAGGCGCATGCTCCGACCGCAGCTTATGCCGCCCGAGCGGCGCCGCGTAAGCATGTCCGGTCGCGCTGAGCTGCGCCGCGTCCCGCAATTCACTGAGCGAGAGCCACCCCCGCGCCATCACATCCGCCAGACGGATATCGAGCGCGCCGTGCAACGCTGAAAACACCGGCTCGTGCAAGACCTGCGCAACTTCCGACGCGCCACGCCGCATCGATTGAGCGGGCCGCGCGGCTTTGCGCAACAGCAGTCGCTTCAACCGATCCTGATCAAACGAAGCATGCTCGAACAATGCGCGCAAGGTGGCGGGATGCCGGCTCATGTCCACCGATCCTCATCATCCCACTGCGCGCCCGACTCATCGAGCGCGATCAGCTCGCCCACGATCGCCCGCCGGAACCCGCCAACCAGCTTTTGACGCCCAAAGTCCGGCGCCGCCTTGACTGTCAACCGCGCCACCGAGCGGGCTGAGGCCCGACGCGCGATCACACGCTGCGCGCCGACCAGCACCAGTCCAACGAGCAATGCGCCGCCTGCGAACCATGTAAAGGGCGACTGCACAGCCATACGCACGCGGTCTCCCAACGTGATGGTTGGCGGCGCGGCGGGCGTGACGATGGGGGGCTTCGCCGGCGATGGCGGACCGCTGGGCTTGGAGGCCTCCGGGGTCGGTATGGCGGGCGCAGCCACTGGCGTCTCAGGCGCAGCCACTGGCGTCTTGGGCTCAGCCACCGGCGTCTCGGGCGCAGCCACCGGCGTCTCGGGCGCAGGAGCGGCTGGCGACGGCGGCGCGCTGTCTGGCGCAACTTCGGGCGCGGGCCTCGCGGTCGCGGCAGGGCGGGCGTTCGGTCGCGGCTGCGGGGGCAATGGCGCGGATGGCGCACCCCCCGCCTCTGGCTTGCTCGGCGCGGCGGATGGCGGCTTCGGTTCAGCGGGACGCGCCTGCGACGGAGCCGTTGGCTTGGAGGCTGCAGAAGCGGGCCTGGACGCTGCTGCAGCGGGCTTGGGCGCAACAGGGACGGGCTTCGTCACCGCTCCACCGCTCGAGCGACCGCCACGCTGCTGCGCAAGAGCCTCGGTCGCCCCAGCAAGCACAAATATTGTTACTGCGAGCGTCGCGGCGCGCTGCGCACCCGTCATATCGCCATCCCCGCTTGCGCCGATACGCCTATATCCATGGCGGCGTTCTACGCGACTATGCGCGGCGAGACTACGCTTCAGCGGTTTCCCGTCTGGGCGTGATGCGTTTGCCGCTTGATGCGTCAAACAGATGCAGCCGGGCGGGGTCGATCGCAATGATCAACTCGTCAGTCATCGGATGGTCCGCCGATATGCTAAGCGTCAACATCTGACCTTGAACCGCGCCATGCACTAACCGGCCGGCGCCCAACTCTTCAACATAGGACACCTGCATCGCGAACCCGCCGCTGGTCGGAGCGAGGATAAAGTCCTCAGCGCGCACGCCGAGCGTTACCGGACCGGCTGCGAGGCCCGCGCCCGACGCAACAACGACATCTCCGATGCGCAGCGCCGAACCATCGCTTGCCGCGTTCAGCAAGCTCATCGCGGGCGACCCGATGAAAGAAGCGACGAACGTCGAGGCGGGGCTCCGATAGACGTCCAACGGCGCGCCGATCTGCTCGACCTCGCCTTTGTTGAGCACCACCAGACGATCCGCCAGCGTCATGGCTTCAAGCTGATCATGGGTGACATAGATGGACGTCGTGCCAAGACGTCGCTGCAGCTGCTTGATTTCACCGCGCATCTCGACACGCAACTTCGCGTCAAGGTTGGAGAGCGGCTCGTCGAACAAAAAGCAGGCGGGCTCTCGGACAATTGCCCGCCCCATGGCCACGCGCTGTCGCTGGCCGCCGGAAAGTTCGCGTGGACGGCGGTCGAGATATTCGTCCAACTGCAGAATTGAGGCCGCCTCCGCCACCCGCTTTTCAATTTCCGCCTTTGGAAGCCGCCTGTTTTTCAGGCCGTACCCCATATTTTTGCGCACCGTCATATGCGGATAAAGCGCGTAGTTCTGAAACACCATTGCGATATCGCGATCAGCGGGGTCTACTTCGTTCACCCGCCGGTCGCCGATCCGGACCTCGCCATCGGTGATCTTTTCGAGCCCGGCCACCATCCGCAGCAGGGTTGACTTCCCACAGCCGGACGGACCAACCAGAACGATAAATTCGCCCTCCGCAATGGCGAGCGATACATCGCTGACCGCCGGGCGGCCGCTGGTGGAATACTCTTTGGTCACATGATCGATCGTAACAGACGCCACGGGACGTACTCCTATTTGTCGCTCTCGGTCAGGCCCTTGATGAACCAGCGCTGGAAGACCACGACCACCAAGATTGGCGGCAACATCGCGAGGATCGCCAGCGCCATCGCCTGGCCATATTCGGGGATATTCGCCCCCACCCACACCTGAATAATCTGCTTAATCCCCCGGACCAGCGTGTAATAGCCTTCATCCGTCGTAATCAAAGTCGGCCAAAGATACTGGTTCCAGCCGAAGACAAACATGATGATAAAAATTGCCGCGATCATCGTCTTCGACATCGGAACCAAAATATCGACAAAAAACTTAAACGGACCAGCTCCATCGATCCTCGCCGCTTCGAGCAGCTCATCAGGCACGGACTTAAAGAACTGCCGAAAGAAAAATGTGCCTGTAGCCGATGCAATTAGCGGCAAAATTAAACCCGTATAACTATTAAGCAATCCCATTTTCTGGACAATTTCATATGATGGCAGAATTCTGACTTCTAAGGGCAGCAGAAGCGTCGTAAAAATCACCCAAAAGGCCAATGTAGCGAACGGAATACGAAAATAGACAATTGCGTAAGCCGCCATCATTGAGATGACGATTTTTCCGACCGCAAAGCCGATCCCCAGAACCATCGAATTGAACGTCATCACCAGCCCGGTGGCTTTGCCGGTAAAGCCCGTCGCCCCGAACAGCACGGCTTCGTAGGTCTCGCCGAAGTGATCCCCAGGCAAGAACTGCAGCCCGTCGCGGTGGATCGTAACCGCGTCATGGGTTGAGGTCAGGAACGCCAGCAGCACAGGCGCCAGCATAAACAGCACCCCGAGCCATAGTACCGTATGGTCACCGACGGAGCGCCAGAAACGGCGCTGGCTGAGCAGAGGCGTCCGCCTTCCGCCAGCCCGGGCCTCGACTTCCAAATTCGAAGAGGTCGTTTCCATCATCCCATCCTCCTCGCTAGGTGTAGTGGACCCGCCGCTCAATCATACGAAACTGAAAAATCGTTAACAGTAAGACCAAAGCCATCAAAATTACGGATTGGGCCGAAGACCCACCCAAATCACTCCCCCGAAACCCATCCAAATACACTTTGTAAACCAACGTCATTGGATTTGAACCGGGCTCATTCTTCATCACAACATCAATTACCGCAAATGTATCAAAGAGAGCGTAGGTAATATTGATAATCAACAGAAAAAAGCCGGTTGGAGCAAGCATTGGAAAAGTGACAGTCCAAAAGCGACGCCAAGACGATCGACAGTCAATCTGCGCCGCCTCGCGCACGGCCTTAGGGATACTTTGGAGACCTGATAAAAAGAAAATGAAATTAACAGGAACCTGCTTCCATATCGAAATGATAATCATCGCGGCAGCGGTGTCGTTGTAGTTCACGCCGATCTGCATCTTGTAGCCGAAGAGTGCGGCGACATCCGTGATCGGCCCCACATGCTGATCAAACATCAGCACGCCGATAAGACCCGCGACTGGCGGAGCGATCGCATATACCCACATCAGCAAAATTCGGTATGACTTCGCGCCGCGCAGCACCGTATCAGCTTTAACTGCAAGTAGCAGCGCAATCGCCAGCGAAAAAAACGTAACAAGCAGCGAGAACCAGAACGTAAACTTCGCAACTCTTACATAATTATCATCGGTCAGCACGTCTTTGTAGTTATCAATCCCCACAAACGTTGAGCCGCCGCCGAAAGGATTCTCTAGATAAAACGATGCGCGCACCGCCTCGGCAGCTGGAAGGTAGAAGAAAATGATAACGATAAGAATTTGCGGCGCCAAAAAGGCATAGGGCAACCAAGAGCTTCCGAAGATCACGCGCTTCATGCGAACCCCTTACCGCAAAATTACTTTCTCGGCGCATTGACGGTGCGAAAACCAGATCGAGCGCTCCGTAGACACAGCGAGGGAGCGTGAACTTCACCGCTCCCTGCATTTTTATCTTATCCAAGCCACATGGTTTACGGCGCCATGCGGTCCCAGATCTTACTTTACAGTCTTCTCGAACCGGGCGAGCAGTTTGTTCGCCTCCGCTTCGATTGCTTTGAAAGCGGCGTCAACAGTGGTTTCGCCGGTCAGAATGCGGCCATACTCACGGTTCATGACGTCGCGGATTTGGACGTAGAAGCCCATCCGGTAGCCTTTAGTGTGCTCGCCAGCAGGCAGGTTCAGCTGCTTGATGCCGATTTCAGCTGCAGGCAGACGCTTATAATGACCGTCTTTCGTCGCCAGCTCGTACGCAGCTTTGGTGATCGGCACATAACCGGTCTCACGGTGCCACAGATACTGAACCTCTGGCGAGGTCAGGTAAGCGAAGAACTTAGCAACAGCGGTGTTCTCCGCGTCCGATTTGCCCGAAAGAGCAAACAGCGCTGCGCCGCCGATGAAGGTTTGGGTTGGCTTCGCCGTAACGGCTTCCCAGTAAGGAAGGTAGGTCGCCGAGAATTCAAACTTGGCCGACTTGGTCAGGCCGCCGAACGAACCCGACGAACCGATCCACATCGCGACTTCCTGCTTCTCGAACGGAGCCTGGTTGTCCGACCAGCCCGCGCCGTACCAGCCGAAGAAGCCTTTTTCTTTCCACTCTTTCAGCTTGGTGAAGTGCGCCTTGATCGCATCGTTGTTGACGAGGATCTTGGTGCCCTTGACGCCCGAATACCCGTTGTCGTTCGAAGCGAACGGCAGGTTGTGGCGCGACATGAAGTTTTCGGTGAAGATCCATGGCAGGTGCGACTGAGCCAGCGGCACGAAACCAGCTTTTTTCAGCGCAGGCGCGGTGACCTTTTCGAACTCTTCCCAGGTCTTTGGCGGCGTAACGCCCGCTTTTTTCAGAGCTTCGACATTGAAATACATGATCGGGGTCGACGAGTTGAACGGCATGCCGATCATCTTGCCGGTGGTGTCTGCGTAGAAGTAGCGAACGCCCGAGATGTAGTCTTTGATGTCGAACGAAACACCGGCTTTTTTCAGCAGGTCTTCAACTGGAACGACAGCGCCCTTTGCGGAGATGATGGTCGCGGCGCCGGCGTCAAAAACCTGAACGATGTTCGGCTGCTCGCCAGCGCGGAACGCTGCGATAACCGCGGTCAGGGTTTCTTCGTAGGTTCCTTTGTAAACCGGAACCAGCTCAACTTCCTTTTGCGACTTGTTGAAGTTGGTCGCAATTTCATTGACCACTTCGCCAAGGCGGCCGCCCATGGCGTGCCACAGTTCGATTTTGGTTTGAGCAGCAGCGGTAGCCGCGCTCGCCAGCAGAACGCCAGCGGCAATCAGGTGCTTGATCACGATACGCCTCCTCAGGGTGAATGGCCGCGCTTCGTTAGTTCAAGCCGATGACACTTTCCCTTCACTACCAAAACAATATTATGAAGCATAAATTACATTAAAGTACGAACTGCATTCACCGAAATAAAACTCAATCCCCTAGGATTAAAAACCAACTTATGATCTGTATAATAAAATAAACTCAAAATAAATTGTACACTCAGCAGGACAGCGCCGTGGCGGCCCGCGCTTGGAGCAGCGCCGCGCAATGACACACTTGTCGCGCCCACTCATTCGTAATAATTGAAGTTACATGAAACACGACAGCCGCCTCTCCTCCGTCCTGCACGCCCTGCTCCACATGGCGGAGCAAGACGGCCCTATGACGTCCGAACAACTCGCCTGCTGCATGCGCGCGAACCCGGTTGTCGTGCGGCGCACAATGGGCCTGCTGCGCGAAGAAGGGCTGGTGTCCTCAACCCGAGGCCATGCGGGCGGCTGGCGCATCACCGCCGACTTGAACCGCGTCACGCTGCGCCAGCTTCACGAAACGCTGGGCGAACCGGCGATCTTCGCCATTGGCAACCGCAACGAAAGGCCGGAGTGCCTTGTCGAACAAGCCGTGAACGCTGCTCTGAACCAAGCCTTTGCAGAGGCCGAGGCGCTGCTGTTGACGCATTTCGCCGATGTGACCCTGGCCGATCTAGCGGCCGATTTCGCGCGGCGGCATGCGGCGCACCGCGCAGGAAAGGACTGAAACATGCAGCATGACGTGATCATAATCGGCGGCGGCTACGCCGGTATGGCCGCCGCTCTACAGCTCGTGCGCGCCCGCCGCTCGGTGCTGGTCATCGACGCTGGCCAACGGCGCAATCGGTTCGCCGACAGCTCGCATGGCTTTCTTGGACAAGACGGCGTAAACCCCGCTGAGATTGCCGATACCGCGCGGGCGCAGCTTGCAAAATACCCGACGATGACCTGGCGCAGCGCCGAAGCGCAAACCGCCGAGGGCGAAAAAGACGCCTTTGACGTTAGAACAACCGACGGCGACGCGCATCTGGGGCGTCGGATCCTCTTCGCAACCGGCCTCTCGGATACGCTGCCGCCGATCGACGGCCTTGGCGAAAGATGGGGGAAAAGCGCCTTTCACTGCCCCTATTGCCACGGCTATGAATTAAACGAGGGGCGAATCGGCGTCATCGCGAGCGGGCCAATGTCCCTGCATCAGGCGTTGATTGTGTCCGAATGGGGCGCAACGACCCTTCTCCTCAATAGCGCCCTCACACTCGATGAAGAGGCCAAAGCGGCGCTCGCCCGCCGCGACATCTCCGTCGCGCACACAAACATCGCCGCGGTGACCGGGAACGCGGATGTGCGCCTTGTCGATGGACAAACCCTTTCTTTCGCCGGTCTGTTCGTCGCGCCGCACTCAGAGCCCGCAACGCCGATTGCACAAACTCTGGGCTGCAAGCTGGATGAAACGCCGATGGGGCGGCAGATCTACACTGACTTGTCGAAAGAAACATCGGTCGCCGGCGCATTCGCCTGCGGCGACGTCGCGCGCGTCCCGCACTCGCTCTCTCTGGCTGTGGCGGACGGCGCCTGGGCCGGGGCGCAAGCGCACCAATCGCTCGTCTTTTAGCTTGCAAGAAATTAAGGGCCGTTTCGAATCAATCATGATTGATTGACCCGAAACGGCGCCGGACGGCGGGGGCGCACAGGCCGCCCGCCCCATGCTGAGCGAAGCTCAGACCATTGCTGCTGCGCCGCGCTTCGCCTGTACGCGGATCAGATTGGCGCGATATTCCGGCGTGCCGTGCAGATCTGCAATCAACCCGCTTGGGGAGACCGCGACAGAGTCGAGATCGCCGCCCGTGTTCAGCGCTGCTTCCAGGTCTCCATGACGAAATACGCCGCTCTCGCTCGCGCCCGTCACCGCAACGCGATGACCGTCCGCGAATTGAGCAACGAACACGCCAACCAGCGAAAAGCGCGACGCCGGCTGCGGGAACTTCATCCAAGCCGCCCGCATCGGCGCCTTGAAAGTTACGGCCGTGACCAGCTCGCCTTCTTCCAGAGCCGTCTCATAAAGCCCCTGGAAAAAATCGGCCGCCGCAATGTCTCGGCCATTTGAGGTCGAGACGACGCCGTCCAACGCCAGCACCGCCGCCGGATAACAGGCGGACGGGTCATTGTTGGCGATAGAGCCCCCCAGCGTGCCGCGATTGCGGACCTGCGGATCGCCGATTTTCCCCGCCAGTTGCGCCAGCGCCGGCGCCGCGGCCTGCACCTCCGCGGAGCGCTCGACTTCGACATGTCGAACGCCGCCGCCGATGCGCACGCCGCCATCAACACGCGCGACGCCCTTCAGCTCCGGCAGTCCAGTGATATCCACCAGCAGCTCCGGCTGCGCCAGCCGCTGCTTCATTGTCGGGGTCAGGCTCTGTCCGCCGGCGAGCGCCTGCGCCCCTTCCCGCGCCATCAGGCTTTTCGCCGTCTCCAGATTGTCCGGCTTGGCGTATTCGAAATTATACATGTCCGTTCCTTTCCAGCCGGCGCGCTTATGAGCGGCCGAAGATGCGGCCCATGAGACCAGGCTTGCTTTCCGACTTCGCCGGCTCAGCCGCAGATGTTGGCGCAGCCGTCGGCGTCGCCGCCATGGTCGCGGCCGCAGCGCCTTCTGAGGGTTTCGCTGCGGCGATCGCCGCCCACACCCGGCTCGGCGCCAGCGGCATTTCAATGTGCTTCACACCGAGCGGGCTGAGCGCGTCCAGCGCGGCGTTGATCAGCGCTGGCGGCGAGCCGATCGCGCCAGCTTCGCCACAACCTTTAACCCCCAGCGGATTATGGGTGCAGGCGGTTGTCTCGGTGTCGACTTTGAAAGTCGGAAACAGATCCGCGCGCGGCATGGCGTAATCCATGAACGAGCCTGAAACGAGCTGCCCCGTTTCGTCATATGCGCAGTTTTCGACCAGCGCCTGGCCCAGCCCCTGCGCCAGCCCGCCATGAACCTGGCCTTCGACAATCATTGGGTTGACGATATTGCCGAAATCATCCGCCGCGCAGAAATTACAGATCTCGACAGCGCCGGTTTCCGGATCGATTTCCACCTCGCAAACATAGCTGCCCGCTGGATAGGTGAAGTTCTTCGGATCGTAAAACGCCGTTTCCTCAAGGCCCGGCTCAAGCTCTTCGATTGGATATTGGTGCGGCACATAGGCGGTCAGCGCGACCTGACCGAACGGAATCGACTTATCCGTGCCCGCCACTTTGAACGCGCCGTCCTCATAGACAACGTCCTGCGCGCTGGCCTCCATCAAATGGGCGGCGATTTTTTTGCCCTTTTCAATGACCTTATCAACCGCCTTCGCCAGAGCGGCGCCGCCCACCGCCAATGAGCGCGAACCGTAGGTGCCCATGCCGAACGGGATCCGATCCGTGTCGCCATGCACGATCTCAACCTGCTCAAAAGGCACCCCAAGCCGATCCGCCACGACCTGCGCGAAGGTGGTTTCGTGACCTTGGCCGTGGCTGTGGGTGCCGGTGAAGACGGAGATCGAGCCGGTCGGGTTGACTCGCACCGTGGCGACCTCGTAGAGCGCCGCCCGCGCGCCCAAAGCGCCAACAAGCGCCGAAGGGGCAATGCCGCAGGCTTCGATATAGCAGGACAGACCCAACCCGCGCAGCTTGCCGCGGGCCGCAGCCTCAGCCTTGCGCGCTGGGAACCCGGCGACATCGGCCATTTTCTCGACCTTGCTCAAGGTCGCTTCGTAATCGCCAATGTCATACTCAACTGCGACCGGGGTCGGATAAGGAAACTGTTCCTTTTGAATGAAGTTGCGGCGCCGAATCTCAAATGGCGAAAGTCCCGTCTCGCGCGCGGCTTGCTCGACGATGCGCTCCAGCAGATAGGTCGCCTCTGGACGGCCAGCCCCGCGATATGCGTCGACCGCAACCGTGTTGGTGAATACGGCCCGCACCCGCGCATGGATGGCCGGCGTCTGATACTGCCCAGCGAGCAGCGTTGCGTACAGCCAGGTCGGCACGGCGGGGGCGAAGGTGGACAGGTATGCGCCCATGTTCGCCATCGTGTCGACGCGCAGCCCCAGGAACTTCGCGTCAGCGTCGAGCGCGAGCTCCGCTTTAGTCACATGATCGCGCCCTTGAGCGTCGCTGACAAACGCCTCCGAACGATCAGACGTCCATTTGATCGGACGCTTGATCTGCTTCGACGCCCAGGTGACGAACGCCTCCTCCGCATAGTGGAAGATCTTGGAGCCGAAACCGCCGCCAACATCGGGCGCGACAACCCGAAGCTTGTGCTCCGGAATGGACAGGACGAAGGCGCCCATCAGCAGCCGAATCACGTGCGGGTTCTGGCTGGTCGTATAAAGCGTATGCTGATCCGTCGCTGCTTCATACTCGCCGATCGCGCTGCGCGGCTCCATCGGGTTGGCGACCAGACGGTTATTCACGATTTCGATTGACACGACCCGCGCTGCGCCGGCGAACGCCGCCTCCGTCGCATCCTTATCGCCGAGCGACCAGTCATAGCAGAGGTTGCTTTCGAGCTCATCATGAACAAATGGCGCGCCCTGCAACGCCGCGCTCATATCGACAGCGGCCGACAGCTCCTCAATATCAACAGCGACCATTTCGGCCGCGTCTTTCGCCTGCTCCCGCGTTTCAGCGACGACTGCGACGATCGGGTCGCCGACATGGCGCACCTTGCCTTGAGCCAGGATCGGATGCGGCGGCTCCGCCATTTTCGAGCCGTCCGTTGAGGTGATTTCCCAGCCGCAGGGCAACCCGCCCAGCCCGGCTGCGGCCATATCATCGCCGGTGAAAATCTTCACCACGCCCGGGGCAGCGCTTGCAGCCGCGATGTCCAACGACCGAATGCGGCCATGCGCGCTGGGCGAGCGCAAGAAATATACGTACGTCTGATTGGGACGATTGATATCGTCCGTGTAGTTGCCAGCGCCGGTTAGAAAGCGCTGATCTTCGCGTCTCTTGACGCTCTCGCCGATACCATCTTTCGGCATATTATCCTCCCTGCCGGGCATTTGCCCGCCTTGTCTGACCTGTCTGTAAATGCGCCGCTTTATTGGAGCGTTTGAGTCGTTTTAGTTATTCGGCGGCGAACGCCGCGAAATCGGGGTCAGCCTCGCCACGCATCCGCGCCGCAGCGGCCAGAATTGCTTTGACGATATTCTGGTACCCGGTGCAGCGGCAGATATTGCCTTCGAGCCATTCGCGAACCTCGGTTTCAGTTGGGTTCGGGTTGCTCTTGATCAGATCCGCAGCGGACATGATCATGCCCGGCGTGCAGAAGCCGCATTGTAGGCCGTGATAGTCCCGAAACGCTTCTTGCAGCTGCGAGAGCGCGCCGTCCGCAGCGGCCATACCTTCGATCGTCGTCACCTCGGCGCCATCGGCGGCCAGGGCGAGAATCGAACAGCTTTTCACGCTATCGCCATTCACATGCACGACACAGGCGCCGCACTGGCTGGTGTCGCAGCCGACATGCGTTCCCGTGAGGCGAAGGTTTTCCCGCAAGAACTCCACCAGCAGCGTGCGGCCTTCAACTTCGCCCGCCATCCGCTTGCCGTTCACAGTCATCGATACCTGCGGCATCGGCTCCTCCCTGTTCTATCATGATCTTTTCCGCGCCGAGACAGCCGGCGCAGCCGATCGGCCTCCATCCAGACACGGTTCAGCCTGCAGGTAAAGAGGGGCGCGCAGCAGCTTGACGGAAGTTCAACAATTCTATAATTCTAGAATTATGAAAAATTCAGCCCAACATGATGCGCGCCATGAAACGCGCGATGACAACGCCCCGAGCCAGGCGCCGCTCAACGCCGCGCCGCTGACGCCGACAACAGCCGCTCAAGCTTTCGCCGCGCTCGGGTCGGAGCCGCGGCTGGACGTGATCCGCGCGCTTGTGCGCGCCGGCCCCGAAGGGCTGACCGTTGGCGAGTTGCTTGAGAAAATCGATGCGGCGCCCTCCACGCTCACGCATCATCTTAAGTTCCTGGCCGCCGCAGGACTGCTCTCGCAGGAGCGGCGCGGCCGAAGCCAAGTCTGCCGAGCCGACTTCGACGCAGTGGAGGCGCTTGCCCAATTTTTGACGCGCGAATGCTGCCGTGATCGCGCCCCCCTCGCCAAGAAAGAGCTTGATTCATGATCCGCTCCCTCACCATCGACTTCGATGGCGCAAAGCCTGGCCAATGGGTTCTATCGCCTCGGCCGTTTGACCATTGGGGCCAACGCTTCACCCGCTTTGACGTAAGCGGCGTCCGCGAAGTCGCGGAGATTGGCGCGCAGAACTCGGACTGTCGCAGCTATCTGTTGCGCGCGTCCGGCGGAGCGATGCAGCTTCGATATGAGTTTAAGCTTGGCCCGCAGAATGATGAGGCGTTCGCAGCGCCCGAATGGGCCTGGCGGGTCCAATCGAACCGCTACACCACCGCCGCGCCTGGCTTGGTTGAACTGGCGGGGCGGCTCGCCCAGGGCGCCACAAACCAAAAAGCCGCGCTGCGCCGAATTGTCGAAGATGCGGCGGGCGTCTTCGCCTATGATCACGTGGACGAGCCCTTCAATCACCAATGCAGCGACGTTCCAATGATTTGCGGCACGTCGAAAGGGTCCTGCGTTGACATCAACACCTACATTCTCGCCGCGGCGCTCTCGGTTGGGATCGAAGGCCAGTACATCGCTGGCTATTGGATCCACCCGCAGAAGACCGAGACGCGAGACATGCATTGCTGGCTTGCTTTTCGCGTCGATGGGGAGCTGGTTTTCTGGGACCTCGCCCACGCGCTGAAATGGGGCGCAACCCTTGGCGCGCGCATAGAAGACGGCCTGAACCCCGCCGGCGGCCGCCGGCTCGCAATGAGTTGCGGGCGCGGCATTGAGTTCGACACGCCGGTTGGCGCCGTAAGCATCAGTCATTTTTCCGAGCCAGTTCTGCTCGGCGACGATGGCGCGCAGAACCGCCCGGAGATCATGGTCAAAGTTCACGAGCCTGAAGGGGTTCGGACGCAACTTGATGCTGGCTCGGCCAGCGTCGCTGCGGAATAGGAGTAAGTGGAAATGACAGCCCTTGCGCAACGATTGAACGCCGTCTGGCGGCGCGAAGGAAAGCCCGATTGGCTTCTGATGGTGATTCTGGCGATTCCGCTCGGGGTGATCGCGCTGGATCCGGACCAGTTCACCAAAATTATGACCCTGGCGGGGACGTCGCTCGCGCGCACCGCCGTCTATATTGCGATCGCGGTTGGCTTGCTCGCCTACTTGAAAGCCACCGGCGCCGAAAGCCTGGTGGCGCAGGCGTTCCAAGGCTCGATTACACGTATGATCATGCTGGGCGCTCTCGTTGGCGGCTTGGCGCCATTTTGCTCATGCGAAGTGATTCCGTTCATCGCCGGCCTGCTCGCGCTCGGCGCGCCGCTCCCCGCCGTTATGGCGTTCTGGCTTTCCTCGCCGCTGATGGACCCAGTGCAATTTTCCATCACGGTCGGCGCGTTCGGAGAGCAAGGGTTCACCTATGCGATCGCCAAGACCGTTGCGGCGGTCGCGCTCGGGGTGGCTGGCGGTTTCGCCTTGCGCGGCCTCACCGCGGTCGGCGCTTTTGCTGATCCGCTGCGCAATGCGCCGGCGAAACGCTGCGGCTGCGGCCCGTCGCCTTTCTCCGGCAAGCCAGTTTGGGCTTTTTGGCGCGAGGAGCAGCGCGTCAAAACATTTCGCGAGACCGCGCTGGAGCAAGGCGTCTTTCTGCTGCGGTGGCTGACCCTTGCCTATCTGATCGAAGCGTTGATGATTACTTACATCCCCGCCGAGATGGTGGTGAAGGCGGTCGGCGGCGAGGGCGTGCTGCCGGTCATCATCAGCGCCTTTGTCGGCATGCCGGCCTATCTCAATGGCGTGGCCGCGCCGCCACTGGTCGCGACGCTGGTTGAGCAAGGCATGCAGCCGGCGGCGGCGCTGACCTTCATGGTCGCTGGCGCGGTCAGCTCCATTCCGGCGATGATGGCGGTTTACACGCTGGTCAAGCGGCCGGTCTTTGTCGCCTATATGATCTTCGGCGTCGGCGGCGCAATTCTGGCCGGCCTGACCTTCGGCGCAGTGATAAGCTAAGCGCGCTGGGGGCAGGCGCACTCTGCTCGCCCCCCGCACATACATCTTTGCAGATCATCTCATCAGACGCTCCGCCAGCACCTCGATCATAGCCCGTACGCTCGCCGATTGACGGCGCGCGCTGGCTGTCACCGCGTACAACGCGGAAGGCGGCGGCGCAAAATCGGCCAAGACCTCCACCAGGCGCCCTGAAGCGACAGCGCCGACAGCCCGCAGCTCCGGCAACCGCGCCACGCCCCGTCCGGCGACGGCGAGCTCAAGCAACGCCGGAAAACTGTTGATCGCGAGATAGGGGCGCACCGCGATGGACAGCGGGCCATCCGCCGCTTCAAACCGCCAAGTCGCCCCTTCGCGATGCCCGGTCATCGCTAGAATTTTGTGGCCGGACAAATCCTCCGGCCGCGCTGGCGTTCCGATCTCCGCCAGGTAATCGGGACTCGCGAATAGGCGCTTGGATTGCGGCGAAGACAGCCGGCGCGCCGTCAGAAACGAATCCTCCAGCGGTCCGCTGCGCACGGCCAGATCGAACCCCTCCTCAACCAGGTTCACCACCCGATCGGTTAGATCGACACGCACTTCGACATCCGGATGCCGTTCCGAAAAACGGCCCACCACATCCCCCATAACGCAATGCCCGAGATCCATTGGCGCGGTCAGTCGAAGCCGCCCGGTGGGCTTCTCCTTCATATCACCGATCAACTCATCGGCTGCGCGCAGAGCGGCCAACGCCGGCGACACCGCTTCATAGTAGCTCTCGCCCGCATCAGTGAGCCGCACATTTCGGGTGGTCCGATCAAACAACCGAACGCCCAAGCGCTCCTCAAGCCGCACAACACGCTGGCTTACGGTCGACTTCGACACGCCGAGCGCCTTCGCGGCGGCGCGGAAGCTCCGCTCCTCAGCCACCTTCGCGAAGGCGGAGACGGCGGGAAGATCTAGATCTGCTATTGTCCACATAGCGGAACAGTACGTTCTTTTACGCAACATTGTCCAGCCAAGCGCCCTCCCCCAAATCGCGAAATGACCGCGCGCCATGGCGCGGACAACTGAAAAGGACCGCTCACATGAGCTTGTTTTCCGAGTTCGAACTGGGGCCCACTCGCCTGAAGAACCGCATTGTTATGGCGCCCATGACCCGCAGCCGCGCCATCGGCAACATGCCGAACGCGCTGATGGCCGAGTATTACGCCCAGCGCGCTTCCGCCGGCCTGATCCTCACCGAAGCGATCGCGGTCTCGCCAAACGGGACCGGCTACCCGCGCATTCCTGGCCTGTGGTCGAACCAGCAGGTTGAAGGCTGGCGCCTGACAACGGACGCCGTCCATGACGCTGGCGGCAAGATTTTCGCCCAAATTTTCCATACCGGCCGCATCGGCCACGCCCTCAACCTGCCAGCAGGCGGCGAAGTTCTCGGCCCAAGCGCAGTCACAGCGGCGGGCGAGATGTACACAGACCAAGAAGGCATGCAGCCGCACCCAACCCCTCGCGCAATGACCCTCGACGAAGTTGCAAATGCGCGAGAGGAGTTCGCCCACGCGGCGAAGAACGCTATCGCGGCAGGATTCGATGGCGTCGAGCTGCACGCAGCCAACGGCTATCTGCTGACCCAATTTCTGACCCCCAACACAAACCAACGCGATGACGCCTATGGCGGCTCCATCGAAGGGCGCAACCGCCTGACGCTCGAAACCGCCGACGCGATTACGGCGGAGATCGGCGCCGATCGGCTTGGAGTCCGCCTTTCTCCGCACGGGGTCTTTAACGATCTTGTGGATTACCCGGAGACGGCGGAACAATACGCTCAGCTGGCGGCGGAGCTCGGCAAACGCAACCTCGCCTACACGCATCTGATCGAAACGTTCGGAGGCTCAACTGTGCCGCCAAGCACGCTCGACGGCGTCCGCAGCGCCTTCGGTGGAACGGTTATTCTGAACGGCGCGTATGACCGAAACAAAGCCGACGCCGCAATCGCTGGCGAACGCGCGGACCTGATCGCATTCGGCGTTCCGTTCATCGCCAATCCCGACCTGCCGCGGCGGCTGGAGCAAGGCGCGGCGCTCGCCGAAGCGCGCCAAGAACACTTTTACGCGCCAGGCGCCGAGGGTTATACGGACTACCCGGCCCTCGGCTGATTTCGGAGTTGCGCCAATGAAGAAAGTTCCTCTTACGCCCGCCCTGTCGATTGTGGTCGGGGTGCTGATCATCATCTGGCCCGCGATCATCGCCTATGTGATCGGCGCGTATTTGATCTTCACAGGCGCGCTTGAACTCAGCGGCAAGCGCTGAAGCAAGACCACATCGCGCAGTGCGCCGGCTTTGCGGCCGGCGCATTTGATGACCCCGATACAGACGAAGCCGCGCCGTTCGTGGAGCGCGACGGAGCCTGTGTTCGCCGCATCAATCGCGGAAACGACGGTGGCGCACCCGATTTCCGCCGCACGATTGCAGATTGCGTCGATCAAACGCCCACCGATTCCCGCCCCCCGCGCCTCGGCCGCGACATAAACAGAAAGCTCCGTCGACGCCTGCCAGCCCGGCCCGGTTTTGAACGGCGCCAGCGTTGCGAAGCCGTCAATGCGTTTGGCGCCGCCAACGGACGCGCTTTCGGCGACCAACACCGCCTGACGCGGCGCAGGACCATCGATCCAACCCGCGACTTCGGTTTGATCCGTCAGCTGCTCCCGCCACACGGCGAACCCCGAAGGGATCGCCTGATTGAAAATCTCGGTGATCCGCGCCGCATCCTTGCATCGAGCGTCTCTGATCATCTCATGCTCCTTGCTCGGGCCGCGCGCCGATCAGCGCCTTCAACTGTTCGATCTGATCGGCCTCCTGCGCTGGCTTATCCCAGCGGATGCGCTTGAAACGGGGAAAGCGCATCGCGACGCCAGCCTTGCGCCGCGGCGATGGCTGGATTGAGTCGAAGGCGACTTCGACAACCAACGCCGGCTTTACGGCGCGAACCGGCCCATACCGCTCCACCGTGTTCGCCCGCACCCATTGATCCAACCGCGTCAGCTCCTGATCCGTAAATCCGGAATAGGCTTTACCGACGGGCGCCAACTCGCGCGTTCCATCGGCCGCCCGCCGCCAGACGCCGAAGGTGTAGTCCGAAAAATAAGAGCTGCGCCCGCCATGGCCGCGTTGCGCGTAGAGCAGAACGCAGTCGGCGGTCAGCGGATCGCGCTTCCACTTCCACCATTGCCCCATCGGACGGCCGCCAACATAGACGCCGTCCCACCGTTTCAGCATCACCCCCTCTTTGTCCGTCGTCGCGTCGGCTCGAAGCGTCGCCAACTCCGCCCAGCTGTCAAAGGCGATCAGCGGCGAGACGTCGATCCGCCCACCGTCAGCACCCTGCACAAACATTTCCAAGGCCTCGCGCCGCACGCGAAAGGGTTCGCCGCGCATATCGTGAGAGCCGGCGCGCAACAGGTCATAGGCCCGCAGAAAGGCGGGCGATTCGCGCAGCAATTTGGGGCCGGCTTTTTTGCGGCCAAGCCGCTTCTGCACCTCCGCGAAGGGGGCGACCACGCCGTCCCGCACCACCAGCAGCTCGCCGTCCAGCACGCCTTCGAACTCCAGCGCATCGACCAAATCCGGGAAAGCGGCGGCGATATCGTCGCCGGAGCGCGAGAACAGCCGACGGACGCCATTGACGCTGATCGCCTGGACGCGAACCCCGTCCCACTTCCACTCCGCCGCGAACTCGGCCGGATCCAATCGTTGCTGCAACCGAACAATCGTTTCGGGTGCAGCGATTTGATCCGCGCGCAACTCGTCCGCGCCATACAGCGCGCCGTCGATCGCGTTCGCCAGCATCATCGGCCGAAACGAGGTCGCCAGATCCACGTCTGGCTCAGGCGCCGCGCCAGACAGCCAGGCGAACAGCGGCTCGTAGGGCGGCTCCAGCCCGTGCCAAAGTTCCTCAATCCGCTCGAGCGGCGCGTTGACGGCGCGGCTGGCGGCCCATTCGCTCAGTGCGGTTTTGGCGATTCGGGCCGAAACGCCAACCCGCAATCCGCCCGTTGTCAACTTGACCAACGCCAGCCGCTGATCCGGCGGCATATGGTCCAGCAAATCGGCCAAGATCGGCGGCGCGTTGGTGCGTGAGAGGGTTAGAAGTTTGTCAATAACATCGCGCAGCCGCGGCGCATCTTTGGGCTCGCAGCAACTGGAGGACGGCCAGATCAAAGCGACAGTCTCAGCAAGGTCGCCAACGTAATCATACGAATAGCGAAACAACACCGGATCGACCCGCGCCTCCACCAGCGCGCGCAACATCGCCGGCGTCGCGCTGGGCAAGCTGATCTCCCCCGCGAACGCCGCGAGCGCCCAGCCCCGGTCCGGATCTGGAGTTTGCGCAAAATAACGCTGGAGACGCCGGAGCTTCTCATTGCGCCCCGGCGCGAAGATTAATGTCGTCAGAAGATCGGCAAAGCGTTTCATCGCGCCCTAGGGTGGGAACTCATAAATCTGTCCGAGCCAGCGTCCGGCAGGCGGCTTTTGGGATGCGTCAGCGACGCTCGCCGGTGGAACCACACCGCCTTCGCGCCGCTTTCTACCCCAAAAGCGCGTTTGACGGGCTGGCGACGACCACATTTATGAGTTCCCACCCTAGGCCATCCTATTCGCTCAATCGCCGCGCCCCGGCGCTCGCCGCGCATTCAGCCCGGCTCCGCATCTGAGCGGCCAGCGATAGACAGCGGCGCCGCCTGCACGCCCTGTGTTTGACACCAGTGCGCCAATGCTTCCTCCGCGCCATGGGTGATCCAGACCATTTCCGCCTCAGTTTCACGGATTGTCGCGCATATCGCGTCCCAATCGGCATGATCCGATATGATCAGCGGAAGCTCCACACCGCTTTGCTTCGCGCGCTGACGCACGGTCATCCAACCGCTGGCGCCGCACATAACCGGATCGGGCAAGCGACGCGCCCATTTATCGGACAGGGCGGAGCCGGGCGCCAGCACGATTGCGCCGCGCAGAGAGTCGCGCGCCGCCGCATCCCATTTTCCCGCCGCCGCCGCGCGCCATTCGGGCAACGTTACGCCAAGCTGCTGATACAGCTCCGTCAGCTTGACCAAGCCGCTATGGAGGACAATCGGACCACCCCAGCCAGAGCGGCCCAGCTCCGCAATCAGCCGCTGGCACTTCCCCAGCGGATAGACGCTGATCGCATGCGCACGCTCCGGAAACGCCTGCACCGACGCCAGCAGCCGCGCGATCTCATCCTCAACCGGAGGGTGGCGAAATACCGGGATCGCGAACGTGGCCTCGGTGATGAACAGGTCGCATCGGATCGCCTCGAAGGGCTGGCAGGTCGGATCCGCCGTCCGCTTGTAATCGCCCGAAACGACGGCGCGCACCCCATCGACCTCGACAACCACCTGCGCCGACCCCAGCACGTGCCCCGCCGGCGCGAGCATGACCGTCGCGTCGCCAATCTTCAGTCGCTCGCCATAGGCCAGCGCCTGCGCCGCGCCAAATGCGCGTTCGCCATAACGCGCCCGAGCGATTGCAAGCGTCGCCGCGGTCGCCAGCACTTTGCCGTGCCCTGGCCGACAATGATCGGAATGTCCATGGGTAACGATCGCGCGATCGACCACGCGCAGCGGGTCGATATAGAAGCCCCCCGCTGGGCAAAACAGGGCCCCCCGTTCCAGGATCAGCGGATATTTCGGCTGTGCGCGCGACATCGTCATGACGCGAAATGTGATGCGCGCATAACGTGAATCCAGCTCTTCTTAAATTAGCCAAAATGCGCTATATTCTGTGGTCGGACCGGGCGACATCGCTCAGCCCAGCGCCAGAATTGCGCCAAGAGTGGAGACTACGGATGAAAATGTTCGCCGCGCGCCCATCGAAGGCTGCCGACATCAGCGGCAAACGCGACTTACCGGCCTCGCTCAGCTGCGAGCTGACCGAGCAGTCGCCTCATCCCGCCATTCTCGCGGCGCTGCAAACAGGCCCGAGAAAACTTCAGCTGCGGCGCACAAAGTCCTTAACACAGCGTTTAAGGCCAAAGACGGATGTGTCAATAGATCAAATCGCCGGAGTCGCCCGGTTATTTGATGGAGTCGACGAAGCTGCGACCGCAGTGCAACGCACGTTGCCACAGATGCGGACAAAACTCAGCGACGCGCACGAGTATGGCGCGGATCCGATGCTTTGGACGCGTGCGAGCGAGCCTCAGCCCGCGCAAGCGCAGAAAGCCGCGCCCAGATCCACCGCCCCCCGTGGCGGCTGGCTGATGAATCTTTTCTTCTAGGGTGGGAACTCATAAATCTGGCCGTCGCCAGCCCGTCACACGCGCTTTTGGGGCAGGAAGCGGCGCGACGACGGTGTGGTTCCACCGGCGAGCGCAGCTGACGCACCCCAAAAGCGCGTGTGGCGGGCCCAAAGGGCGTCCGGCAGGCGGCTTTTGGGGTGCGTCAGCGGCGCTCGCCGGCAGAGCCACACCGCCGTCGCGCCGCGTCCTGCCCCATCAGCGCGTGTGACGGGCTGGCGACGGCCAGATTTATGAGTTCCCACCCTAGACCCGCGTAGCTGGCGGCG
>JALEGB010000045.1 GCA_022760355.1 Neomegalonema sp. | reverse complement strand
TTGACGGTGAGCCACACCGCCTGCGCCTCGATATTCTAGCCGACAAGCCCCTAAACCGGGCTGACGGCGTCTGATGAAGGGGTTTCGACCCTAACCCGCGGCGACATCCTGCCGCTCTCCCTCTCTCATCTCACAATCAAGGACTCTCACTATGAAGAAACTGCAGGCGAAACTTGACCTTGGTCGTCCACCCGTGGCGGAGGACCCGGCCGCGGAAGCGGTTGAAGACCACATTGAAGCCGCGCTTGAGGACGCTGTCGGCGCGCCGATCGATTTTGACGCCTTTGAGCACGAGTTCGAGCAACAGGGCGAACTGTCCGAGGCCAGCTACAGGCTTCTCGAGCGGGCCGGCATCCCGCGCCATATCGTCGATCGTCATATCGAAGGGCGCTTGGCCGCAAATGAGATCCTGCGGGAGGAAGTATTGGCGATCGCGGGCGGCCCTGAGCGGTATTGGCGCATCAACGAGTGGGCGCGCGAGATGCTGGAGCCTGAGGACTATGTCGACTGGCAGGAGAGCTTGATCGGCGACCCGGAGGATGTGAAGGCCGCCGTTGAGGATATGTCGGACGAGTATGCGGAGGCGACCGGCGATCTCGCTTCGCCAGACTTTCCCGCCGCGTTGGACGGCCGAGCGGCGGGCGAGCTGCGGCGCAGCTTGCATCGGCCGACGCCTGCGGCGGCGCAAATCGCCAGCATGCATGCGGCCAAACGCGCTCGTATGGCGCAGACCGCCGCGCAGACGCCGGACATGGCGTTCCCGCCGGCCGCAGCGCCCCTTGCGGCGGCTCCGCGAGGACAGCGTTTCCAGTCGGCTGAGCAGTTGGCCAAGGCGATCCGCGATCCGCGCTATCGCTCCGATCCCGCCTACCGCGCCTGGGTTGCGGAAACCGTGGCGCGCTCGGACGTGTTCGGCCGCGGCGGGAAATAGCGCCCAGCGTTGAAGGCGCCGGGCGCTTAGATTGCGCTCGGCGCGGATTAGGAGATCTCTCGATGGAAAAGAGTGCAAACGCCGCGGCGCCGAAAAAGGGACGGCGGCCCAAATGGTTGCCGGCTGAGTTCGCGACGCCTCAGGAGCTGGTGGCGGCGTATGAGGCGGCGCGTGCGGAGAAGGATCGCCAGGCGGTCAAGACGCTACATGCAGCCAAAACCCACCCTACAGCCCAGACGGCCGCAGCGACTGCGGATGGGCTGGGGCGCCCCCAGGACGGGCCAAAGCCCATGACCCCAGGGCTGATGACCTCCGGGCCGCTGACCTTAGCGCCGCAGTTCGATGCAGTCGACGGGCCGCAGGCGCCGGCGCCGACCTATCCGGGGGATGCGCGTTCCGAAGCGTCGCCGCCAGCTCCCGCGGCGCCGGCAGCTTCGCCGATCGATTTGGCCGCATTCGAACGCGAGTTCTGTGAAACCGGTGAAATCTGCGAAGCCAGCTATGCGAAGCTGGAGACGATAGGCGCGCCGCGTTGGCTGGTGGATCGCCATATCGAAGGCCGCCGCGCGGTGGCGGAGACGGCGAAGCGCGAAATTCTAGAGCTGGTCGGCGGTGCGGATCGTTTCGAAGCGATCAAACAATGGGCTGAGGAAACTCTGACCGGGCCGGAGCGCGAGGCGTATGACGAAGCGCTTCGCAGCGGCAAGGAGAAGGCGAAGCTGGCGGTGCTGGGGCTCGCCGCAGCCTATGGGCGGGAGGCTGGCGAGCCGCCTCGGCTTGTGGGCGGCGGCGATGGTCAGGCGGAAGGCGGCCCATTCGCCAATGCGGATGAGCTGGCGAACGCCATCCGGGATCCGCGCTACCGCTCCGATCCAACCTACCGCGCGGAGGTCATGGCCCGGCTCGCGCAGCGTCGCGTCTTTTGAGGGAGGGACCGATGTGGAGTTTTGATCCAACGGCGGGCGCGTCGCCGGCTGAGCGGCCGCCTGCCGCGGCGGAGACGATCAGTCGCCCAATTTGGCGGCGCCGGTGGCTGGTCATCCGCGGCGTGCTTGGCTTTTGCGCTCTGGTGATCTTGTATGCGCTGGTGTTCGGGGCGGATGATCGGCTGCGCGAGACGGCGACTCTGGGGGCGTTCGGGCTCGCTGGCGCCGTGGCGCTCGGCTATCTTGGCTTTGCGGTGCAGGATGACCGCAACTGGATGAAGGCGTTGTCCGACGCC
This sequence comes from Neomegalonema sp., assembly GCA_022760355.1. Lineage (GTDB taxonomy): Bacteria > Pseudomonadota > Alphaproteobacteria > Rhodobacterales > Rhodobacteraceae > JALEGB01. The sequence goes on along the minus strand of JALEGB010000045.1, from coordinate 57,216 downwards.
GCCGCCGCAACGGGCGAACGCCGATGAGCGCAGTCTGGGCGATGCTTGCCGCTTTCGGTCAGCGAGCGATCATCAGCGTGCTCGGTGTGGATCGGCGGCTGCTGATCTTCGGCGGCGCCGCTTTGATCGGGGCGGCGTTGTGGCTGTGGATTGCGGCGCTGCGCGCCGATGCGGCGGCGCTGCGCGTGGAGCGGGGCGCGTTGACGCGCGAGTTGGCGGCGGTGCGGGCCCAAAGCGCTGCGCGGGCGCGGGCGATCGATGTGCTGGATGGCGCGCTCCGGGCGGATATGCGCCGGGCCGAGTTCTTGAAAAATGCGATACGGGAGGCTCGCTATGCCGATGATGCGCAGAGCGGGGCTGTGGCCCCTGTGCTTGAGCGCGCTCTTGAGCGCCTGCGCCGCCGCGCCGGCGCCGCCAAAAGCGGGGATTGAAATCCCGGCCGCCTTGCTTGAATGCCCCTCTGCTCCGGCGCCGCCAGCGCTGGGGGCGGATCAGCGGGCGGCCGCGATCTATATGCTTCGGTTGGCGACCGCGCACGAGGCGTGCCGTGATCGGCTGGTTCAGATCGGTCGGCTTGTGCGCGATCGGTAATCAGGGGCCGGCTTTGCGGGCGGGTTTTGCGCGCCGAAAGGCGAACTTCTGGTCCGCCAGCCGCTCCGGCGGTCCCGCCCACGCATAGGCGAGGAGGCAGGGCTCGCGCGCATCGACCGTAATGCGATGGTCTCGGCCGGGCGGGTTGAAGATCAACGAGCCGGGCGCGTACACGCCGTCGTCATTTTCCGAAACCGCGCCGGATAGGCAGTAGTAGCTTTCGGTCACCCCGTCATGACTGTGCGTCGGGTAGATGCATTTGGGCGCGAAGAGCACCAGACCGAGGATCACATCGGCCGTGCGCACCGGTCCGTTCGGGCCGGCGATTTCGGCGTAGGCGAACTTCTCCGCCAAGCCTTTTGGCAGCCGGTCATAGCCGTAGCGCCACGCCAGCCGGTCGGCGACGCATTCGATTGCTCGGATCACCGTCGCCGCGCGCTCCAGACGGCCGCGATCCAGCGCGCGCGTCAGGTGGGCGCATACGGGTTTTTGCTCCGGTTGCGGAAAGATCAGCGGCGGGTTGGCGTCCATCACCTTCGAAATCTGTTCGCGCACGATGCGCTGATGCGCTCGGATCCTGCTGCTGCCGCCGGCGCTGGAGCGTCGATACATCTCGTAATATTCGCGCAGCAAATAAACCCAGTTTGGCGCTGTGCTTAGCCGAAGAGGCGCCTCGGCCGGGGCGCTGTGCTCTTCCATTCACCACTCTCCTGTCAGTCGCGCTTGCCGGCTGATCGACCCAATTCGCGGTCTCGCAGCCGCGAATGCGCCGATCGTGCGGACGCTTTTTGTCTTGGACGCTTGGCGCTCTTCTTGTTGCGGCGCCGCCGCGACGAGCTCCTCAACATCACTTTTAAAGGACCTTCCTTATGGCGAATGCAACTGCGTCTCGTTCGGGCCAAATCAACGGCGCGGGCGACGACTCCACCTTGTTTCTGGATGTGTATGCTGGCGAAGTGCTGGCCTCGTTTCAGGACGCCAACGTTACGCTCGACAAGCACTTGGTGCGGACGATCGAGCACGGAAAATCGGCGACCTTTCCTGTAATTGGCAAGAAAACCGCCTCCTATCACACGCCGGGCGCTGAAATTACCGGCGCGGCTTTCAATCATAATGAGAAGAAGATCATCGTCGATGATTTGCTGGTGAGCTCCAGCTTTATCGCGGATATTGATGAGGCCCGCGTCCATTATGACGTGCGCACCGCCTATTCATTCGAAGACGGCCGGGCGCTGGCGGCGCAGATGGACCAGCATGTTCTGCAGGTTGGCGTTCTGGCTGCGCGCACCACGGCGGCGAACGTCACCGGCGGCGATGCGGGATCGGTGGTGACCGAGGCCGCGGCGAGTGATTTTCAGGATCCCACGAAGCTGGCGGAAGCGTTGTTCGGTGCGGCGCAGACCTTGGATGAGAAGAACATCCCAGCTGAGGACCGCTATGCGTTTCTGCGCCCCGCCGAGTATTACACGCTGGTGCAGTCGGAGAAGGCGATCAATCGCGATTTCGGCGGTGAGGGGGCTTATTCCGACGGCACGGTGTTCCGCGTGGCGGGCATGACGATCGTCAAGACCACGCACCTGCCGAACGCCAACATCACCACCGGCACGGTCGCGGCCGGCACGAGTGACAAGTATTTGGGCGACTTCACGAAGACCGCTGGTCTGGTGATGCACAAATCGGCGGTGGGCACGGTCAAGCTGATGGATCTCTCCACTGAATCGGACTATGATTTGCGCCGCCAGGGCACGTTGATTGTGGCCAAATACGCTGTCGGCCATGGCGTTCTGCGCCCCGAAAGCGCGGTGGAGCTGGCGCTGTTCTAAGCGCCCCTCCCGCCCGGCTCTAACCTCCTAACTTGCCGCCAAATAGATCCTTTGTCGGATTTGTTTGGCGGTTTTTTTCATTGCGCAGGCAACGGCTTTGCAATGGTTCTTGGCGGGCGCGGCCCGTGGGAACAGAAGCGCAAAGACAACGAAAATTGGCGCGGAGCGTATCCCGATTTTGGGGCGTCGTTCGAAACAATTGCGCTCATGAAAATCCTCTATCTCTTTGAGTAGTCGCGATTTCCGAGCCATCGAATGCGCGCATTCGATTTGAAATCACTCCCGTGATCCGAACGGATGCTGAAATCCTTGTCGATCCCGACGATCGAACTTTTACGTGGGGCAATCGGGACGCAGGGGGGAAACGCGTTCAAACGCGTCTCAGATCCGCTTGGCCAGGTCCCGGATCCACTCCCAGCTGCGGTCCGGGAGCGCCCCTGCGGCGCGGACCAGCTCATCGAAATGGCGGATCATGGTCAGCACCCGCTCGCCGCGGGTGAAGACCAGATAGCGCTGGCCAATATAAAGGATGGCGCGCTGGTGGCCAAAAACGGTGAAAGCCGCCGTATAGTAGCGTCGCCCGTCAAAGAGATGCAGCCGAAGGCCGGGATAGAGGCTTTCCGTCGCCTCGGCGATCGCGATCAGCTGGGCTTTGCGCTCCGCCGCCGGCAAGCCGGTCCAGATCGAAGCGCCGAAGGCGAAATCAGCCAAGCTCTGGGTCGACATCACGATCTCCATATCGCTTTCCGGGCGGCGCAGCTCCGAGAGCTGGCGTTCGGCCTCGGCGATGGCCTGGTCGGCGTTTTTCAGCGCGAAATGGCGGAACTCGAACGCCATCACCGCTTCGGTTTTCAGCGGCGTCGGCAGGCTGGCCGGCGCGTAGCGGATTTTCTGGCCGAGCGCCTCGTGATGCCAAGCGAGGATGTCGCGGTCGACCGGGTGCATCACCGCCGGGGCCACTTGCACGGCTTGCTCCAGGATGCGGGCCGCGGAGCCTGGCTCAGCGCTGAGACCGAGCAGCCAGTCGGCGCTGACCTCCAGGGCGAGGGCGAGGCGGGCGAGGCTGTCGCCATTGGGCAGCGCGGCGGCGTCGTCTTTGAGCAGCTGCGACAGCGCCGAGCGGTCGAGCTCCGCGCGTCGGGCCAGGGCTGCGGCGGAGAGGCCCGCCTCCGCGATGGCGGATTTCAACCTTTCACGGAACAGCCGGGCGCGCTCGCGTTTGGTCATGATTTATCTTAACTTTGCTGAAAAATTTCATCTAACGCGTTATTTTGTCTGCTTTCATGAGCAAAGTGCAAGCCTTCCGCCTCGTCGCAAGGCCTGTTGTCCGGCTATCGTTGCTCTGGATCGACCCTGGGCGATTGCCCCGGAAAAAGCGCGTCGTCAGGTGGTTGTGTTGCTCGATTGACCTTGGTCGCTCGAGCGGACGCTCGCTTGAACAGGTCCGAGCAAAAGGCGAGCGGCGTCACACCTATGGATAGTCGGGCGAGGACATTGGCGAAAGCGATCAGCTGGCAGCTTCTCGGGCTGGCCACGACGACGTTGATCGCCTGGATCGCCACCGGCTCCTTGGCCGCCTCCTTCGGCACGGCGGCCGGCGCGGCGGCGGCCGGCTTCGTCTGCTATTTCCTGCATGAGCGCGCCTGGGCGGCTGTCCGCTGGGGCCGCGTCTCACCCCCCTCGGAATAACACCAATGTCAGCCCGATCCTCGGGACATTGACCGCTGGCGGCGCCTGCGCCGGCCGGCTCTTTCGGCGCGTCCGCGCCCTCGCCTCCCCTCCGTCCTCTGACCAAGGAGACCCTTATGTCGCTTATCCCTGCGACCGAACTTGACGCCGTCAATCTCATGCTCGCCACCATCGGCGAGAGCCCTGTCGCCACGCTCGAGCAGAGCGGTCAGGTCGACGCCGTCACCGCACAGCGGACGCTCGGCGAGATCTCGGCCGAGGTTCAATCGCGCGGATGGCATTTCAACACGGACAAAGCCTATCCGCTCTACGCGCAGGCTCACGCGCCGTACGAGATCGCCATCCCGGCCAATGCGGCGCGGATCGACCCCGCCGGCGCCTCCGCGCATCTGGATCTGGCGGTGCGCGGCGGCAAGCTGTGGGACCGGCGCCGCCATAGCTTTAGCTTCGCCGGCGCGCCCAAGGTGCTGGTCGACATCGTTTGGGTCCTTCCTTTTGCGGAGATGCCGCAGCCCGCGCGCCGATTTGCGGCGATCCGCGCTGCGCGGGTCTTTCAGGATCGGGTGGTCGGCGCCGGGCAGTTGCATGGTTTCACGGAAAAGGACGAGCGGCGTGCGGAAGCCGGTCTGCGCAAATATGAGGCGAAGACGGCGCAACGCAGCTTCCTGAATGCGAGCCATGCGGTGATGCGGGTGTTGAACCGCCGGGCGCGCTGACGGCTGATTTCATCCCCCGAGATCAAGGCGACCGCGTGCGATCTCGTCCGCCTGTGCGCCGCGCCCCGATCCGGGCGGCCCCTCTCTTCTTCTTTTGAACCAATGGAGACTGCGCATGACCCTTGTCAGCGCGGCTATCCCGTCGCTTGTGAACGGGATTAGCCAGCAAACCGCCTCGCAGCGGCTTTCGAGCCAGGCTGAGGCGCAAACGAACTTCCTGTCGTCGCTGGTCGACGGGCTGCGGAAGCGGCCGACAAGTTGGCATCGGGCGCGGTTGACGACGGCGGATTGGTCCGCCGCGGCGCTGCATGTGATCAATCGCGACGCCGCCGAGCGCTATGTCGTGGCGATCTCGAACGGCGATTTGCAGGTATTTGATCTCGAGGGCGCGCCCCAAACCGTCAACTTCCCCGATGGCAAGGCCTATCTCGCCTCCGCCGCGCCGGATGACGATATCCGCGCGGTCACTGTCGCCGACTATACTTTTATCCTGAACCGCAGCGTGACGGCGGAGATGGCGGCGGCCACAACCCCGACACGGCCGAAAGAGGCGCTGGTGAATGTGCGCTCCGGCAATTACGGGCGCACCTATGAGATCAAGATCGACGGCGCTGTCGTCGCGCAATATTCGACGCCGGACGGCTCCAGCGCATCGCAAAGCGCGTCGATCACCACCACCCATATCGCGACCGAACTCTACAATGACCTTGTCGCGGCCGGCCTGACCGGCTTCACCATCACCCGCTATCAAAATGTGCTGCACATCGTCAAAGCCACGGGCGATTTCTCGATCGCCGTTGAGGATGGCTATGCGGGCGAGGCGATGAAGGTCGCCAAGGATAAGCTGCAACGTTTCACCGATCTGCCGACCAAGGGGCCCAGCGGTTTTCTGGTGGAGATCGTCGGCGATGCGACCACGCGGTTCGATAACTACTATGTCGCGTTCGAGAAGTCTGATGATGCGGATAGCGACGGCGTATGGGTGGAAACGGTGGCGCCGGGCGAAGCCTATCAGCTGGCGCCGACGACGATGCCGCATCTGTTGGTGCGCGAAGCCGATGGAACCTTCACGTTCAAACCCGCGGAATGGAAGGAGCGGGTGGCGGGCGACAGCGTAACCGCGCCGCCGCCCTCCTTCATTGGCCGGCGGCTGAACGACGTCTTTTTCTTTCGCAATCGCTTCGGGCTGTTGGCGGACGAGAATGTCATTCTCAGCCAGGCGGGCGGCTATTTCAATTTCTGGCCGAAGACGGCGACGGCGCAGCTGGATAGCGACCCGATTGACATTGCCGGCGCGCATAACCGGGTTTCAATACTGCGCCACGCCGCGCCGTTTAATCGCCAGCTGCTGCTGTTCGCCGATCAGAGCCAGTTCATCCTGGGGGGCGGCGACGTGCTGACGCCGGCTTCCGCCACGCTGCGGGTGATGACCGAGTTTGTCGCCAGCGTACGGGCGAAGCCGGCGTCGGCCGGGCGCAGCGTGTTCTTTTCGGTCGAAAAGGGCGGGCACAGCAGTATCCGTGAGATCGTGCTCGACAGTATCGGCGAGGCGACGGACGCGCAGGACGTGGCCAAGCATGTGCCGACGCTTATTCCGCAAAATGTTCGACGGCTTGCGGCTGCGAGCAATGATGAGATGCTGATCGCATTATCGGACGAAGCGCCGAACCGCCTGTTCGTCTATCGCTATTACTGGAACCGAGACGATAAGCTGCAATCGAGCTGGTCGGTATGGGAGATGGCGGCTGAGGACCGGATCTTGGCGGCGGAGTTTGTGGATGCGCGGTTGGTGCTGGTCGTCGCGCGGCCCGATGGCGTGTATCTTGAAGATCTCGATCTGGATCTCGGCGCGTTCGAAGCGGCGCCGGCGGGGCGCGCGGTTGACTGGGCGCTCTATATGGATCGGCGGATCAGCGAAGCTGACTGCGCTTTGACCTATGATGCGGGGACGGGCGAGACGCTGATCACGCTTCCCTATGAAGAGAATAACCCGCTGTGGGTGATTGCGCGCCCCGACGATGCGGCGGGGGCGAGTCCGGCCGGACGGGCCTTCGAGCATACCCGCCCGAGCGCGTCGACAATTGCTGTCCAAGGCGATGTGACGGCGGCGAAGCTGGCGATTGGGCGGAAGGTGCTGTCGCGGTACGTGTTCTCCGAAATGCAGGTCCGCCAGGGCGAGGCGCCGCCGATCGGCGAAGGGCGGCTGCAGCTGCTTTACTTCACCGTATTCTACGCCGAGAGCGGGCCCTTCCGCGTTATTGTCCAGCCCTTGGCGCGGGAGCCATACCGCTATGACCTGAGCGGCCGACTGGCCGGGGCGGAAGCGAACCAGCTCGGGCGGGTGGCGCTCGAAAGCGGGAAGTTCCGGGCGCCGATCTACGCCCAAAATGGCGAAGTTGAAATTTCCGTTGAGACCGACGGCTATCTGCCGGTTCAGATCTCATCCGCGGAGTGGGAGGGGCGTTTTGTCCTGCGCTCGCAACGGCGATGAGGGGCGGCGCCGCCTGGAGCTCGCGGGAGGGGCATATTGTCCGGCCGGCCGTGCGGCGCGACGCGATCCGCCTTGCGCCGCTGTTGCGTCAGGCGGATCGGGCGGAAATTCAGGCCTCGAGCGGATTGCCGGCGCAGGTCGCGCTACAGGCTTGCCTGGCGGCGTCGGAGGCCGCTTACGCCGTCACGCATCGGGACAGCGGGCCAGACGGCGCGCCGCTGGCGATGTTTGGCGTCGCCCCCCATCCGCTGGGCGCAGACGTCGCCGCGCCCTGGCTGTTGGCGGCTGTTGAGCTGCCCAAAGTCTCGCGGGCGATGCTGCGGGAGGCGCCGGCATGGATCACGCGCCTCAGCGCTGGGCGCATGCTCTGCAACTTCGCCGATGAACGCAATCATCTGCATCTGCGTTGGCTGGCGCTGCTCGGATTTTCGCGGCTGCGGCGGGTGGAGCGCTGTGGGCCGGAGGCGCGGCCCTTCATCGAATTTGTGAAGCTGCCCTCAACCTAAGGACACTCAACCATCTAAGGACCCTCAACAACCTAAGGACACCCAATATGTGCGAGTTATCTCTTATTCTCAGCGCCGCCAGCACCGGCCTCGGTTTGATGCAGCAGCAGGCTCAAGCGAACGCGGCCAATGCGCGTCAGCGGCAGCTGGCGGCGATCCAACGGCGCGAAACCATCGCGCGCTATGATCAGGAGCAGCGGAGCTACAGCCGCAAACGGGTCCAGGCCTCCGAGGCGAAAGCTGAGAACGCGCTCAAGGCGCTGGCGCAGCGGGAGCGGGCGCGGACCCAAGCGGGCGCGCAGGGCAAAAGCGGCGCTAGCCGTAGCGTGAAGCAGCTGGTCAATAGTGTGACTGCGGTGGAAGGGCGGGAAAATGCGCGGCTGGACGGCGTGTTGCAGGACGCCTCCATTGATGCGCGGGTGGCGATGGAGGCGGCGGAGCGCGCAGGCCAGCGCGCAGCCTTGAGCAATCTTTCCTCCTCGGGACCAAACGTTGCGCGGGCGCTGGTCGGGTTCGCCTCGAGCAACTATGGCGCGATCAACCGGGCGCTCTCCTCTCAGACCAAGGCGCCGTCGTCGGCGGTGGCGAGCGTCAAATCAAGCGCTTCGTAATTTCATTCTCAAACAGACGGAGGGCGCATGCCTTCTTATTCTTTTGTCGTCTATGCGGGCGACGGCGGAACGGGTCCCTTTTCGGTCGCGTTCCCCTATCTCGACCAAACGCATGTCAGCGTATCGGTCGATGGCGCAGCGGCGGCGCACAGCTGGCCGACCGCCGGGTCAATTGAGCTGCTTAGTCCGGCGCCGGCGGGCGCGCTGGTTGAAATCCGGCGCGTCACCCCGCGCGATGCGCGGTTGGTCGATTTCACGGACGGCGCGATCCTGACGGAAGCTGACCTCGATACTGCGATCTTGCAGCAGATGTATCTGGCGCAGGAAGCGCTCGACGCGGTTGAAAACACCGCCAGTCTCGCTTCGGACGGGGCGTTGGATGCGGGCGGGCGCCGGATCAAGAATGTGGCGACGCCGATTGCGAATGGGGACGCCGTCCCGAAATCCTACTCGGATCAGCTCCGGGCGGAGATGCTGGCGGTCAGCGCCGCCGCCGCGGGTTTAACCCTGAACGCAACGCCGGCTGACGGCCAGTTGCTCGCCTATGAGGCGGCGTCAGGCTGTTGGAATCCGGTCGAACCGGCGCTGTCGGATGGCGACAAGGGCGACGTCACGGTCGCCGGCGGCGGCGCCTCGATCACCATCGACGACGCCGCCGTAACAAATGCAAAGATCGCCGATGGCGCTGTCGCGCGCGCAAAACTCGCCAGCGGGGCGCTGACCGGCGGCGGGGCGCAGCTCGTCACGGGCGCGGCGGGCGCGGCGGACAGTGTGGCGATGTGGACGGGCGACGGCGACGCTGTTGCGGCCACTGCGGCGGCGGGCGACGCGCTGCCGATATCCGCGCCCTCAGGAAGCGGCAACCTCACCAGCGGCGTTACGACCTTAAGCGCGCTGCGGGATGAGGTCGACGCGCTGCCGGTGGGCGGTGGCGCTCCGACGCCGGTGGCGCCGACAACGACCTTTACGGCGTCTGGGATCTGGACCAAAGCGACCGACGCGCCTGCGGGCGCTACGCATGCGCTGATCGTTGGCTGGGGCGGCGGCGGCGGTGGCGGCCAATATAACGCAACCCCGGCGGCCGGCGGCGGCGCAGGCGGCAACTTCGCAGCGGTGATCGTCGCGATATCGTCGCTGGGCTCGACCGAGACGGTGACCATCGGCGCGGGCGGGGGCGACAATACCGACGGCGGCGACACGACCTTTGGCGCGCATCTGACCGCCTATGGCGGCGGCGGCGCCAACAATCAGACCGGTGGGATCAACCGCACGGTCGCGGCGGCGCCGATCTTCGCCGGCGGGGATGGCGCAGAAGCGCTATCGAATGTTGGCTATCCCGGCTTTGGCGCTGTGTTCGGCGCAGGCGGCGGCGGTTCCGGCCATGATGGCGGCGGGGGCACTGTTGTGCATGGCGGCGTATCGCTGTTTGGCGGCGCTGGCGGAGACGGAGCGCAAGGCGGCGCAGCGGACAGCGGCACAGCCCCCGGCGGCGGCGGCGGCGGCCAGAAAAGCGGCGCAGCAGGCAGCGGCGCGCGCGGCGAGGTGCGCGTGTTTTATTTCACAGAAGAGCCGAATCTCGATCAGCTTTGGAGGCTGCTGTAATGGCGATATACTTGAAAGTTGTGGATGGCGTCGCACGCAATGCGGCGGAAGTCGATGACCCGAACTGGGCGGCGGCGCAGCCTGAGACTTGGATCTTGGCGAGCGGCGGCGCGGGGCGCGGCTGGAGCTGGGACGGATCGAGCTGGAGCGCGCCGGTTCAATCCGACGCGGAGCTGGCGGCGACGCTGAGCTTGCGCGCGCCAGCGTTCTTCCAGGCGTTGGACGAAGCGCTGGGTCTTACAACGTCAGATCCTTTGGCGCCTGATTATGTGGCGGCGCAGATCTCCGCCTCCAGCACGCTCACCGCGACGGAGAAGCGCCAGGCCCTGACGTTGCTCGCGTCGGCGACGGAGTTCTTGCGCGCCGACCCCAATGCGCCAGGCCTGCTTGATGCGGTCGGCGCGGAACTTGGCCTGACGTCGGCGCAGATCGATGCGATGTTCCTCTCGGCAGGGGGCGCGGCGTGACGGAGCAGTTGAAAGTCGCCGGCGTTTCGCTGGCGAATTTCCTTGAGCGCAATTGGACTGGGGTCGTTTCCGCGGTCTTCGCGCTGGGGTTCGTTTGGGCGCAGTTTGATGGGCTGCGCGGACAGCTGACGGAGACCCGCAGCGAGCTGAAGCGTTTTGGAGAGCTTTATCACGCAGACCGATCAAAATACGCCGCCGGGCATCGCGATGTGGAGCGGCTGGTGGCGGAGGCGGCGTTTCAACGCGAACGGCTGATCAGTCAACGGATGAGCATTCACGCCATTGAGGGCCGGGTCGCTAAATTGGAGGCGCTTCGCGATGGCAAGTGAAAATGAGGCGTCAAATCCGATGGAGCAGGCGCCCGACGCTGAGTTGCGCGGCAGCGTCGACCGGTTGATGCGATCCGTGACGCAGCGGTTGATTGAGTTTTGCGAACTTGGCGTGCCGGTGCTGAAGACCGATGCGAAGACGGGGGAAACCAAGCTGGTCGGGCGCGCGCCGGCGCCGGCGGCCTACATTTCGGCGGCGGTGAAGTTCCTGAAGGAGGCCGGCGCCTTCGGCGGCGGCGTTTCGCCTGCGGCGGCGACGGAGCTCGACGCCCAATTGGCGGCGCTGCCGGACTTTGACGACTCTGACGATGAGGAATCCGCGGCGGACGCGTAAGCCGCTATGCCGCGCGCACCACAAATCTAGAGCAAAACCAATGAGCAAACAGCACCATCCGCCGGAGCATGCGCGGCTCCGGCGCGATTTTCGCGTGTTCCTCTGCCTGATCTGGCGCCATCTGGGCGTGGGCGATCCAACCCCGGCGCAGTATGACATCGCGCGCTACATACAAACCGGACCGCGTCGTAAAATGGTGATGGCCTTTCGGGGCGTCGGCAAGAGTTGGATTTACTCCGCCTATGTTTGTTGGCGATTGTGGGGGCAGCCCGACGCGAAAATCCTGATCGTTTCGGCGGGCAAAGGGCAGGCGGAGGCCGTGTCCTCTTTTTCACGTCGGCTAATCGACGAAACGCCGCTTCTGCACGGGTTGCGGCCGAGTCGGAAACAGCGGGACGGCGCGGCTCTGTTCGATGTCGGCCCGGCGCGGGCCGCGAAAGATCCTTCGGTCCGCGCTGTCGGCATTACCGGGCAGATTACGGGCGGTCGGGCCGATGAGATTCTGGCGGACGATGTCGAAACCGCCTCCAATGCGCTGACAGCCGCCGCGCGGGCGAAGCTGCGGGAGGCGATCAAGGAGTTTGACGCGGTGTTGCGCCCAGGCGGGCGCATCACTTATCTCGGCACGCCTCAAACAGCGGAGTCGATCTACGAAGCGCTGCCCGATCGGGGCTATCGGGTGCGCGTTTGGCCTGCGGAAGTTCCTGAGGATCCTGGCGTCTATCGTGGGCGCCTCGCGCCTTTTGTCCGTAAGATGATGGATCAAGGGGCGCCCCCCGGCGCGCCGATCGATCCGGCGCGATTCACGGCGGAAGATTTGGCGGCGCGGCGGGCGAGTTATGGTCCGAGCGGATATGCGATGCAGTTCCTGCTGGATGCGCGGGCGCGCGACGGCGAAAGGCGACCGCTTAAATTATCAGATTTAGTGGTGTTGCCGCTGCGGCCGGGCCTCGGGCCGAATGCATTGATTGCTGGCGGCGACGTGCTGGCCGATTTGCGTGTGGCCGGGGGCGATGGCGCGCCATTTCATGGACCTTTGGAGGTCGCGCAGGATTGGGCGCCGTTTGACAGTGCGGTAATGGCGATTGACCCGGCGGGCCGTGGCGGAGATGAGACGGCCTATGCTGTTGTGAAGCACCTGAATGGCCGTTTGTTTGTGACTGCGTCCGGCGGTTTGGAGGGCGGCTATGAAGATGCGGCGATGGCGCATCTGGCGGAGATCGCCGCGTTGCAGGCGCCGCAGCGGATCTTGATCGAAGCGAATTTCGGCGATGGCATGTTCGCCAAAATGCTGGGCCCGTGGCTGCTTCGGCGCGGCTTGCGGGCGGCGGTGGGTGAGATCCGGGCGTCGTTGCGAAAGGAGCTGCGGCTGATTGAGACGCTGGAGCCCGTGATGGCGCAGCGGCGGTTGATCGTGGATCGCGCGGTTGTGGAGATGGATTTTGCGAACGCGGCGGCGGATCCGGGGCGGTCGCTGTTTGGGCAAATGGCGCGCTTGACCCGGACGCCGGGCGCGCTTGGGCGCGACGATCGGCTCGATGCGCTCGCGATGGCGGTCGGGGCGTTCGCGGAGCAGTTGCGGCGCGATGTCGATGCGGCGGCGGAGGCGACGCGGGCCAAGCGCATGCAGGCCGAGCTCAGGGCGATCCGCACGCCGCTTGGCGCCGAGCGCAGGGCGAAATCGTCGAAACGTTCGGGCGGCGGGGCGCGCAAATGGTAGGGGGCTCAATCGCTCGTTTTGACCGGCAGCTTCGCTTGCTCCTTCGTTTCGCGTTGGGAGGCTTCGCGAATATAGGCGACCAGGTTGCGTCGATCGGCTGGTTTCCGAAAGCCGACATGGGGCATGATTGTGCCGCGGATAAAGCGCTGCGGGTCGGCGATATAGGCGTCGAGCGTCTTTTCAGTCCAAACCAGCCCGCGCAGCCCCGCGGCGGTCATGGGCAGGGAGTAGGGAAAATCTGGAAGCGCCCCGGCTTTGCGGCCGATCAGACCATTCAGGTGCGGCCCCATCCGGTGGCCGGCGCCGCGCCCTATTTCATGACAGGATCGGCAGGCGCGGAACAGCCTGCGCCCTGCGTCGAGATCCGACTGCGCCCGAACGGGCGGCGCCATGCTGACTGCCGCAATCAGAAGAGCAAGCGGTAAAATGGCGGGGGGACGAGGGGCAGTCCCTCTCGCGGCTTATGAATTTGGATCGAGGCTTGGGGCATTGCGAATCGCTCCATACGGGGTGGCGGTTGGCTGCGCCGGCTCGGTATCAGGAATACAATTGCACGCATTGCGTGAGGTCAAAGTGAGATGCTCGCCGCTGTGACGCTTGACCTTCCGCCGCCTCCCGCCGACAGCATGCGCCATGAGCAAAACGCCCGACAGCGCGCCGCAGGCGCGACATCCCTACGAAACGCAGATCGCAATGCGCGGCCTTGTGGCGAAGGCTGCGGCGGCGGGGCCGGTTGGATTTATTGATGTCGGCTCCCACAAAATCGCCGCGTTGATCGGCGCGCTGGCGCCGACGCCGGCGGGCGTGAGCCAGTTTCGGATATTGGGCGCCGGGATTGCGCGGTCCGCAGGCGTTGCTGGCGGCGCGGTGCGGGATGTTGGCGCGGCGGCGAAGTCGATCATAGCGGCGATCCGGCAAGCGGAAACAATCGCTGGGCAGCGCCCGAAGACTGCGATGGCGACCCTCTCCGGCGCGCGACCGCGCAGCGTTTCAGCGAGCGCTGAGGGCGATTTGCCGGCCGCAATCGTTAAGTCGGAGGATATCGCGCGCATTGTGGCGGCTGCGGCCCCTCCGGCGGAGGCTGAGGATCGTATGCGCCTGCATGCGGTGGCGACCCGTTGGCGCGTTGACGGATGGGATGCGCCTGGCGATCCGACGGGGCGGGCCGGGCGGCGGCTTGGCGTCGATATGCATTCGATTTCTGTCGATCGCCAATGCATCCGCGATCTCGCTTCGGCGCTGAAAGCGGCGGATATGACGATGATTGGGGTTGGCGTGTCGGCCTATGCGGCGGCGATCGCCTGTCTGAATGATCAGGATCGCGCCATCGGCGCCGCCTGCATCGATATCGGCGCCGACTCCTCTGGAATCGCGCTCTTCCAGGGCGGCCGCCTTTCCTATGTTGATACGGCGCCGTTCGGGGGGGAGGCGATCACATCGCAGATCGCCCAGTCCTTTGGCTTGGCGCGCGAGGATGCGGAGCAGCTTAAGATCGCCGAGGGGTGCGCCTCTCTTGCGGTGCGCGCAGGAAACATTGAGGCGAAGCGTGTCGGGGGTGGTCCGCCGCTCAGTTTGGATCGAGCATCGCTGGCCGCAGCAATCCGCCCCCGCGCGCTGGATTTGATGGATTTGGCGCGCAATCGTTTGGCTCAGGTCGGTTTCTTAAGCGTTCCGGGGCGTCCGATCGTCTTTACCGGCGGCGGCGCGGAGCTTGAGGGGCTGGGCTCGGTCGCGGAAGAGATATTTGGGCCCCGCGTGCGGCTTGGGGCGCCAGCGGCGCCGGAAGGGCTTGTCGGAATGGGGCCCAAAGGCGCGTGGTCCGCCTCAATCGGTCTGGTCCGACTTGCCGCCGGAGCGCCGGAGACGCCGTTTGGCGCGCCAGCGGCGGCGGCGGCTCCTTCTAAGAAAAGCGGGCTCTTGGCATGGTTGCGGGAGACTTGGTGACCTCTCCGCAGATGCGAAGAGATTAACACGATTCGTTAACCGTTAATCCTTAAGGCTCTTCTTAACCACATGCGCGCGCCCCTCTCTGACGGGCTTCGCGCACTATGTCATGAGGGTGAGCCATGCAGACCGAATCCCAACCGAGCGCGCCGCTTGACGAGCCGCTATCGGCCGAGCCGCTGCCCGTGCGGGACGGCGCCGAACCGCAAGCCGCGCGGAAACCGCATATCGCTGCGGTAGAGTGCGCCGCGCCTGAAGCGGCGCCCGAGCCGGCGACCGACGAAACAGCGCAGGACGCCGCCTACGAGGCCGCAGAAACTGACGCGCAAGGCGGTTACTATGAGGATCAGGCGGAATTTGACCCCTACGCGACGTACGAGTTGCGGCCGCGGATCGTTGTGGTCGGCGTCGGCGGCGCCGGCTGCAACGCTGTGAACAATATGATTGACGCGGGCCTGGACGGCGTTGAGTTCGTCGCCGCGAATACGGATGCGCAAGCGCTCATCTATTCGAAAGCCGATGTGCGTCTGCAGCTTGGGCGCCGCACGACATCCGGCCTCGGCGCCGGCGGCGATCCGCGTCGCGGCGAAGCGGCGGCGGAGGAGAGCCTGGAGGCGATCGCCGATTTGCTGCAGGGCGCCCATATGGTCTTCGTGGCCAGCGGCATGGGCGGCGGCACTGGAACCGGGGCCTCGCCCGTGATTGCGCGGATTGCGCGGGAGTGCGGCGCCTTGACGGTCAGCGTGGTGACCAAGCCGTTCATCTTTGAAGGGCCGGTAAAGATGCGGCGCGCGGATCAAGGGCTGCTGCGATTGGCGGAAAATGTCGACGCGCAGATCGTCATCCCGAACCAGAACCTCTATCGGATCATCGAAGAAGAGACGAGCTTTGTCACCGCGTTCCGCATGGCGGACGAGGTGTTGCACCAGGGCGTTCGCAGCATCACGGATCTTATGGTTCGGCCGGGGCATATCAACCTGGATTTCGCGGATGTCCGTGCGATCATGGAGGATATGGGGCCTGCGATCATGGGCGCCGGCGAAGCGGAAGGCGAGAATCGCGCGCTGAAAGCGGCGGAGCTGGCTATCCTTAATCCGCTGTTTGACGACGTTTCGGTGCGCGGCGCGCGCAGCATTCTGGTCAACATCGCGTCGAATGGCGAGATGTCGCTGCGCGAAATCGATGCGGCGGTTTCTCGCGTTCGATCCGAGGCGATGGAGGACGCGTTGGTGGCGTGCGGCGTGTCGATCGACCCGTCGCTTGAGGCGCGGGTTCGAGTTTCGGTCGTTGCAACCGGCGTTTCCATTGAAGGCGCTGCGGTTGAGCCCCGCTCCTCGTCCGGTCAAGCCGAAGCGCCGCCGCCGCAGGCGGCCGATCATAACGCGCCAGCGCCAGCTGCTGCAGCGTCGGTTGAGCAGCCGGCGCGCCAGGCGCCTTCGGTTCAGCCATTGATACAGCGCCCGGCGGAGGCGGCCGCCCCGCCCCCAAAGGAGCAAGCCGTCGCGGAGCCTGTGGCGACGCCGGCGGCGGTCGTTGACTCTGAGCCTGTCGCCCAGTCCGCCATCGCGCCCGAATCCGTGACGGCTCGTATGAGCGCGCGGGAGGAGGCGGTGCGGACGCCGGCGGCGGCGGAGGCCGAAACGCCCGCGGCGGTGGCGGAAGTTAAGACCCCTGCGCCGGCTCCGGTTGAGCCGACGCTGGTCGCGCCACGCGACATGCCGGGTGATGTGACTGAGCCGGCGCCGGCGGCGCAGGCCGAGCCGACCCCGGTCGAAATTGCGGCGCCGTCGCCAGCCGCGCCGCCTGCGCCCAGGCCAGCGGCGCAATCTGCGCCAACCCCACAGGAGCCAGCACGCCGGGCCCCACGTGCGAAGCCTGCGTCGCCGCGCCCCGAAACACCCCTCGGCCGCGCTCATGTTGCGCCGAGATCCCCGTTCCATTCCACGGCGCCAGAGGCGCCGCGCCGAGGGCCGGGGTTGGCCGCCGGCGCGGAGACAGGCGCGGCCCTCGCAAGCTCGCTATCCGGGGAAAATGTGCGATCGTCGCGTCGACCTCAGCTGGTTGAGCCAATCACATCCGCCGCGCGTCGCGTCAGCGACAAGCCCGAAACTCGCCCTGATCCGATGCGGGTTGAGATTCCGGACTTTTTGCGTCGAGGCGGCGCGCCCGGCTAAGTAACCTTACGCCTTTTCTAAGCGACTGTGCGCCGGTGTCTCGGAATGAACCGAGGCGCCGGCGCAACGTGTCAAAAACCGTAACACAGAGTGAATTGGCCGCTGGAATCGCCCTTGCTACCAAGAATGCACGGGATGGGATGGGCGAAAGGACACTCTGATGCAGGCGACGCTCTCGCGCGCAGTACGGTTTGAAGGCGTAGGAGTTCACGGCGGTCAACGAGCCGTGGCGGTTATATCGCCCGCGCCTGCCGGTTCAGGAATTCGGTTCATCCGAACGGACATCGTCGATCGGCCAAACGTCATCGCCGCGCGATATGACGCAGTGGCTGATACGCGCCTATGCACGGTGCTCGCGAACGAAGCCGGCGCGACCGTTTCGACAATCGAACATCTGATGGCGGCGCTCGCCGGGGTTGGCGTGACGAACGCAACCGTTTGGATTGACGGCCCTGAAGTCCCGATCATGGATGGCAGTTCGGCTCCTTTCGTTCGCGAGATGGCCAAGGCGGGCTTGAAGATCCAGAAGGCCTTCCGTCGCGCTTTGAAAATCGTGAAAACGGTAACCGTCACGAAAGATGACAAGCAAGTCACGCTTTCGCCGGCGCGTTGGTTCGAGATGAGCTTCGAGATTGATTTCGCCGAGCCGGCGATCGGTCGCCAGCGCCGCGAGATGGCGATGGTTAACGGCGTCTTTATTGACGAGCTGAGCCGCGCGCGCACCTTCGGCCGCCTCGCGGATGCTGAGCGGCTTCGCGCCGCCGGTCTTGGCCGCGGCGCATCGCTTGAGAACGCAATCGTGGTTGATGGCGAGAGAGTGCTGAACCGCGGCGGCTTGCGCTACGCGGATGAGTTTGTTCGCCACAAGATGCTGGATGCTGTTGGCGATCTGGCGCTTGCGGGCGCTCCGATCATTGGCCGCTATGTCGGCGTCAAAGCAGGGCATGAGATGACCAACCTCGCTTTGCGGGCGCTGTTCAAGGACGACACGGCCTACCGTTGGGTGGATTACAATCACCAGCGTGAGCCAAAAGCGCTTGGTATGTGCTTTGACGAGGTTGCCGCCTGACGCGGCGATCCCTGTCTTGGGATTTGAATTAAGGCGCGGCGCGGATTCCCGCGCCGTTTTTTTGCGCTGACCGCTCGCGTTGATCCTATCAGCTTGGGCTGGAAATGCGCCGTCGCCTGCGGTAGGAGGCGAACTCGGCGCGGCGATTGCGCTTCGGGCGCAGCGCGTCCGCTCTCGCCGCGCGCTTTACGCATGGCTTCGCCTGCTGCGCTGGTTATGGGCGCGAAGACGAGGCCTGGCTCGAAGAAGCCGGCGCGCAGTCGTCGGCTGGAAGATGCGAGGCGTTTCATGATTCAGTCGCTTCACCTTTGCTCGGCAATCCTCCGCCGTTTTATCGTGCTATTGGCGCTGACCTTCGGGCTCGCCTCTTGCGGCGCGTTCGGGGGCCCCACGGTCGAGAAGGCTCCGGTCGAGAAGCCTGCGAAGGAGATGTATGCCGCAGCCGAAGCTAAGCTGAAGAGCGGGGACCTGAAGGCCGCCGTGAAAGCGTTTGATGAGGTGGAGCGGCTGCATCCGACCAGCCAATACGCAAAACGCGCGATCCTCGCCTCCGCCACGGCTTCCTATAAAAATGGCGATTACGATAAGGCGATTGTTTCGGCGGAGCGCTATCTGAGCTTCTACCCGTCGGATAAAAAGGCGCCCGAAGCTCAGTATCTGGTTGCGCTCAGCCATTATGATCAAATCACCGACGTTGGGCGTGATCAAAACCGCACCAAGCGGGCGCTGCAAGCGTTGCGGACGCTGATTGCTCGGTACCCCACCAGCCAGTATCGCAAAGACGCCCAGCTGAAGATTGAACTGGCGCTGGATCACTTGGCGGGCAAGGAGATGGAGGTTGGCCGGTTCTACCTGAAGCGCGGTCAATATATCGCCGCCATCAACCGTTTCCGCCTTGTTGTCGTGAAGTATCAGCGCACTGCGCATACGGCCGAAGCGCTCCACCGGCTGGTTGAGGCTTACTTGGCGTTGGGCGTCGTTAAGGAAGCGCAGACAGCGGCGGCGATCCTCGGGCACAACTTCCCTGGTTCGCCATGGTATCTGGACAGCTACGCGCTGCTGACCGGCAAAGACCTGCGGCCGAAGGAAGATAAAGGCAGCTGGATTTCACGGAGCTGGGGCAAAGCCGTCGACGCGGTTGATATTTTCTAACGCGTTTCGGGCTCTAAGCCGCGAGCAGCCTGCCCGCTTGGGCCGGCTAGGGTGCGAACTCATAAATCTGGGTGTCGCCAGCCCGTCAAACGCGCTTTTGGGGCAGGAAGTGGCGCGACGGCGGTGTGGTTCCACCGGCGAGCGTCGCTGACGCACCCCAAAAGCCGCCTGCCGAACGCTGGCTCGGCCAGATTTTTGAGTTCCCACCCCAGGGCGCTTCAGATTTTCGACGAAATCATTCCGGTGTTGACGCCAAAAGCGCCCAGTTCGCCGAAGATCCGACCATGCTCCATCTTCGGGCAGCGATCCATCACGACGCTCACCCCCGCTGCTTCGGCGCGGGCGGCGGCGGCCCAATCGATCACGTCAATCTGCATCCATACGGTTGCGAGCCCGCGTTCGCCCAAAAATGTGAGCGCCTCATCGACCACAGCGCCGGCGGCTTCGGACTTTCGGAAGATGTCGACCATCTGAACCGGATCGTCGCCGGCTGGGATTTCCGAAAGCGACGCGTAGACCGGTTCGCGGTGTAGAGTTTGACCTGCGTAAGCTGGGTTTACCGGAATCACGCGGTAACCACGCTGTTGCAAATAGCGCATCACCATATAGCTCGGCCGATTCGGATTGGCGGACACCCCAACCGCGGCGATGGTTTTGGTGTCGGTCAAAATCCGTCGCAGCGCGGCTCGCTCATATGTCGGCCGTCGCGGAGAGTTGTTTTCGCTCATTTGGAAATGCCCTTCTATGCCTCGACCGCTCTGATCCGTGTGTTTACCATTCGGATTACCGCCCGCGCTTCTGTCGGGCAGCATACTAGGAGAAGCGCCCATGAAAACCCGCGCCGCCGTTGCAACCGCCGCAGGGAAGCCGCTTGAAATTATGGAGATCGACATCGAAGGCCCGAAAGAGGGTGAGGTGATGATCGAAATTAAGGCGACTGGCATCTGCCATACCGATGAGTTCACCCTGTCCGGCAAAGATCCGGAAGGTCTGTTCCCGGCGGTGTTGGGGCACGAGGGGGCGGGTGTGGTGGTTGATGTCGGCCCAAATGTACGGTCGCTGAAAAAGGGCGATCACGTCATTCCGCTGTACGCGCCGGAATGCCGCGAGTGCGACTATTGCACCTCAGGCAAAACGAACCTCTGCCAAAAAATCCGCGTCACCCAAGGGCAAGGGCTGATGCCAGACGGCACCAGCCGGTTCTCCATCGGCAAGGATAAGATCCACCATTATATGGGGACCTCTACTTTTGCGAACCATACGGTTTTGCCGGAGATTGCCGTGGCGAAGGTGCGGGAGGACGCGCCTTTCGACAAGATTTGCTATGTCGGCTGCGGCGTCACCACTGGCGTTGGCGCTGTGATCAACACGGCCAAGGTTGAGCCTGGAGCGAACTGCGTCGTGTTCGGCCTGGGCGGCATCGGCCTCAATGTGATCCAGGGGCTGCGCTTGGCGGGCGCCAACATGATTGTAGGCGTCGATCTGAACCCGCAGCGCAAGGGCTGGGGCGAGCGGTTCGGCATGACCCACTTTGTCAACCCAAGCGAAGTTGACGGGGATGTTGTGCCCTATCTTGTCGACCTTACCGGCGGCGGCGCGGACTATAGCTTTGAGTGCATCGGCAATGTCGACGTTATGCGCCAAGCTCTGGAATGCTGTCACAAAGGCTGGGGCGAGAGCGTGATCATCGGCGTCGCCGGCGCGGGGCAAGAGATCAGCACGCGCCCGTTCCAGCTCGTGACCGGTCGAGTATGGCGCGGCACGGCGTTCGGCGGCGCACGTGGACGGACGGACGTGCCAAAGATTGTCGACTGGTACATGAACGGCAAGATCGAGATCGATCCGATGATCACCCACACCATGCCGTTGGAGGACATCAACAAAGCGTTTGACCTGATGCATGCGGGCGAAAGCATCCGTTCGGTCGTAACGTTCTAAATGCGATGGCGCTGCGGCGGATGGCGGCCGCAGCGCCCATTTGGCGACATTTCGGGCGGCCGCGCCGACGCCCTTCGCTCAATTTTGACTTGCGTCATTCAAAATCGGCGCAGCGTGCGGCTTGGTCGCCGTCAGTCAAGGAGTGCGCCCGTATGCCAACCCCATCCGCCTCGCGCCAAATGACGGCGCAGGCCGCCCCGCACGCGAAATATCTGACCCAGTCGGCCCCGCGCTACACCAGTTACCCGACAGCTCCGCATTTCGGCGCTGCGGTCGATGCGGAAATCTATCGCGGATGGCTGCGTGCGCTTCCGGCGGATGAGCCGATCTCGCTCTATCTGCATGTGCCCTTCTGCCGCCAGCTCTGTTGGTATTGCGGCTGCAATATGAAGCTCGCCACGCGCGATGCGCCGATCTCCGCCTACATACGGTCGCTGCTGGCTGAGATTGATCTGCTGTCCGACGCCTTGCCGGCGCGGATGAGAGTCTCGCATCTGCATTGGGGCGGCGGCACCCCAACCGCCATGGCGCCGGAAGATCTGGCGCAAGTGATGGGTCGGCTGCGCGAGCTGTTTGATTTTACCGACGACGCCGAGATCGCGATTGAAGGCGATCCGCGGACGATGACCGCCGCGATGATTGAGCGGATTGGCGCGCTCGGCTTCACGCGCGCCAGTTTTGGCGTGCAGGAATTTGATCCTCAGGTTCAGAAGGCGATCAATCGGGTGCAGCCGCCGGAGATGGTGGCGGAATGCGTGGCGCAGTTACGCGCCGCGGGCGTCAGCGGCGTCAATTTTGACTTGATCTACGGGCTGCCGCACCAAACGGCGGCCAAGCTGGCGCGGACGGTGGCGCTCTGCGCGGAGATCCGGCCGGATCGGGTTGCGCTGTTCGGCTACGCGCATGTGCCGTGGATGGCGAAAAAACAGCGTTTGATCGATGAGGCGGCTTTGCCAGGAGCCGCCGCGCGGCTGGAGCAGGCGGAGACCGCCGCCGCCGCTTTTCGGGCGGTTGGGTATGAGCCGGTCGGCCTGGATCATTTTGCGTTGGCCGAAGATCCGCTCGCCGCGGCGGCGCGGTCGGGGCGTTTGCGGCGGAACTTCCAAGGCTACACCGTGGATGCGGCGGAGGCGTTGATCGGGCTCGGCGCGACTTCCATCGGCCGCACGCCTTCGGGCTATCTGCAAAACATCGCGGAGACAGGCGCTTGGGCGCGCGCCGTCGCGGCTGGCGTGCTGCCCGTCGGCAAGGGCGTTGCGTTTGATGGCGAGGATCGTCTTCGCGGATGGGCCATCGAGCAGGTGATGTGTTTCGGCGCGGTCGATCTGGGGGAGGCCGCGGCGCGATTTGGCGCCGCGCCGGATTGGTGGCGTTTGGAGCGGGAAAAACTCGACGAACTTGCGGCGGACGGGCTGATAGAGATCGACGGAGATCAGGTCCGAACGACGGAGGCCGGGCGGCCGCTGGTCAGGGTTGTCGCCGCCTGCTTTGATCAATATCTGGCGCGCGCTGCGGCGCGCCATTCCGCCGCTGTTTGAAGGGCGGGTTCAGCCGCGCAGGATTTTGTAGGGGTTCGTGCGGAAGTCGGCCACGAACCGGTCGATAAAACTGGCGATGTTTTTGCGGCCGGACCCCTCATTGGCGATCCGAAAGCGCTCGGAGCGAATGAAACTCTCGGTAAAGCGCGCCTCATAGGTTTCGGTAACGCGCCGCTCATACAGGAACGCGCCGCTGGCGACCGAGCGCAGCCGATAGTAGACGGTCGTTTTCACATCGAGGTTGATGTCGAAAATCTCCTGGTCGATCTGTTCGATCGTTGCATCCAGCAAAAATCGCGGGCTGGATTTGGCCAGCAAGCCGGTCAGATCCAGTGAGCTTTCCAGCGCCTGGCGGAAATTGCCGGAGCTGATCTGCGAACCGGAGACGATATCGGTCTCTTTGCCGCCGCCAACTGCGCCAACGCCGATGGTCCGGTAGATCAGCTCGTCGCTTTTGACGAGGCTTTTGGCGGTTGGCCGCGCCGTTAGGGCGGTAGAGCGCGCGCCGCTGACGCAGCCTGCGAGCATGCTCATCGCGCCGCCGACCAGAAACAGCCGACGTCCAAGCGCGCCAGATGACAGGGCGTGCGCGGCGTTGTTCGCCGAAGCGTCTTTGTCGAACGTCATGTTTTCAGCCTCCCAATCTCGATATGTCGCTGGCCGCGTCCTCGGCGCCAGCTTTGGCGTGTTCATCGGCCGCCGCCCGCTTCCGCTGCTTGATCCTTTGGCCATTCAGCATGAACGTGAACCTGCGTTAACGTCAAATCGACCATGGCGCGCTTGAAGCCCTGCTGCTGTCCGATATCGCCGCGGCCTGGGTTTTTGTGCGCGCGGAATGGCGGAATGAGCGCAGTTTCGGCAGCGGCCGCGCACGATGCGCGCCTCGAAGCAGCGCCAGGGGAGAGAATGATGCGTTCGATCGGCGGGCTGGTGGCGGTTGCGGCTATTGTCGCGACGGCGGGGTGCGGGGGGCGCGCGGCCGCGCCGGTGTCGCTGGAGACAGCGCTTGATGCGAAGCTGGATTGCAGCCAGATCGCGGCTGAACGCGCCTTCAACGCCAAACGCATCGAGGATCTGGAGGATGAGCGCAACCGCAACCGCGTACGCAGCCTTTCGCGGGTGCCGGGGGCGCTTATCGGCAATCCGCTGTCGGCCATCGCGTTGGCTGATCTCTCCGTCGCGATCTATCGTGAGATTGCGGCGTTGCGCGCGCGGGATAAGCGGTTGATCGCTTTGGAGAAGGAAAAGAGCTGCGGCGTGAAAACGGCGACGCCGGCAAAGCCGCCGGAACCCGCCGCCCCGAGCGATGCGGGCAAGAAGCGCGAAAGGCGGGAGCTGACGGCGGGCGAATATGGCGCAATCGCCTCGGGCGAGGCGAAGCCCGCCCCCAAGCCCGTCCCTGCACCCGCCGACCCTGCCCCCGCGGGGAAAGCGCCGCTGGGGGAGTAAGGCCGCGCCCGCCCCGCAGATTCCGCAGCTCAAGCGCCGCATCTTGGCGCGAAACGCGCGCCGAGGCCGAAAGCCGCGCCTGCGTCCCCTTGGATGCGGCCAATGCGTCCTATGTTACAGGTCTGTCGCGGTCGACATCTTGTCGGCCGTGGTCGTTGACGCCTAAGGAACAACCTCCCGTTCCACCGGGCCAGCCCCGTTTGCGCGCCCGTTCCGCGCTGCTGCCATCGCAGCCCGCAGTGAGAGGTATTTATGTCCGCTACACCTTCCCCAGCCGATCTGGCGAAACGCGCAGCGGCTGAAGCCGCGCTTGAATATGTCCAGGACGGCATGAAGCTGGGGCTTGGCTCCGGTTCAACAGCGGCGGCCTTTGTCAGCGCGTTGGGCGAGGCGCGGCCGGGGCGGTTTGAGAATGTTGTATGCGTGCCGACGTCGCTGGAAACTGGCCGGTTGGCGGAACGCGCGGGCCTGCCGCTCGCCACGCTAGACAGTTTGGGCTGGCTCGATCTCACCGTGGACGGCGCCGACGAGATCGATCCGGAGCTTAATCTCGTCAAGGGCGGCGGCGGCGCGCTTTTGGTTGAAAAGATTGTCGCATCCGCCTCCGATCAAATGGTGGTGATCGCCGACGACAGCAAGCTGGTGAAATCACTCGGCGCCTTCCCGCTGCCGGTTGAGATCACCCCCTTCGGCTGGGAGACGACGCGGGCGGTCGTGGAGCTGCTCGTGGCCGGCTATGATGTGGACGGCGTTGAATCCTCTCTGCGCATGAAAGGCGACACGCCGTTCATCACCGATGAGGGCAACATGATTCTGGACCTTAAGCTTGGCCGAATTGGCGAGCCGGCGGATCTGGGTTTCGCACTGAATTCAATACCTGGTGTTGTTGAGAATGGGCTCTTCATAAGCATTGCGGACGTCGCCATCTGCGCGGATGCGACCGGCGCCAAAACCGTTCTCGAACGGCCGGAGTCGGAGGAAATAAGTGCGCAATAAAGCGGTTGGCGCGGAGGCCGGCCAAAAGGAGAGAGGTCAGTATGACCGACGCCGATTTTGATTTTGATTTGTTCGTCGTGGGCGGCGGGTCCGGCGGCGCGCGAGCGGCGCGGATTGCTGCGGGATATGGCGCGCGAGTGGCGCTGGCGGAGGAGCACCGCTATGGCGGCACCTGCGTTATTCGCGGCTGCGTGCCAAAGAAGCTGATGGTCTACGCCAGCAGTTACGCCGAGATGTTCGAAGATGCGCGCGGCTATGGCTGGGCGGCCCCGGAGCCAGGCTCGATCGCGTTCGATTGGGACAAGTTCCGCGCGGCGAAGGATGCGGAGATCGCAAGGTTGGAGGGCATTTACCGCTCTGGCCTGGAGAAGGCGGGCGTGGCCAACCATGCCTGCCGAGCCACCGTAACCGGCCCCCACACCGTGCGTCTGGCTGATCATGGTCAGGAAATTTCGGCTAAGCATATCCTGATTGCAACCGGCGGCCGCCCCTTTGTGCCGGAGTTCCCCGGATCGCACCATGTGATCACGTCGAACGAGGTTTTCGATCTGGCGGAGCTGCCGAAACGGATCTTAATCGCAGGGGGCGGCTATATCGCCTGCGAATTCGCGTGCATTCTAAATGGGCTGGGCGTTGAGACGACGCTGATCTATCGCGGTCCCGAAATTCTCAACGGATTTGATCAAGATGTGCGGCCTTTCGTCCGGGCGGAGATGGAAAAGAAAGGCGTTCGCGTCATTCTTTCTCAGGTGATTGATCGTATCGAGAAAACGGACGCCGGCTTGTCCGCAGCGTTAACCAACGGAGAGACGGTTGTCGCCGACACCGTGCTGTTCGCTACCGGGCGCCGCCCCTACACGGAGGGGCTGGGCTTGGAGACGGCGGACATCACACTGGCGCCGAATGGCGCTGTGCCTGTGGATCGCTATTCCCAGACGTCGACCCCGTCGATCTTCGCCGTTGGCGACGTGACCGACCGCCTGAACCTGACCCCAATCGCTATTCGCGAGGGGCACGCTTTCGCGGACACGATTTTCGGCGCCAAGCCGACGGCGCCGGACCATGATCTGGCGCCGACCGCGGTGTTCACTCAGCCGGAGATTGGCACAGTTGGCCTGACTGAGGAGCAGGCGCGCGCCGATTATGATGTTGAGATCTATCGCGCGGCGTTTCGGCCGATGATGCACTCATTCTCGGGCCGTGATGAGAGAATGTTAATGAAACTCGTGGTCGATAAGGGGAGCCGCCGAGTGCTCGGGGTTCACATTGTCGGACATGGCGCTGGCGAGATGATCCAGTGCGTTGGCGTCGCCGTGAAGATGGGCGCCACGAAAGAGCAGTTCGACCAGACAGTCGCGGTGCATCCAACCGCGGCGGAGGAGCTGGTCACGATGCGGACGCCGGTAGGCGCCGCCTGATCCTGAAACCGACGCGGCGCGGCCGCCGGTCTTTGATCGGCGCTGCGTCGCTACGCAGCTTTTCTGATGAGGGAGCGAGATGCCCTGGAGCAATGATGGCGGCGGACCGAAATCTTCGGGTCCGTGGGGAGGCGGTGGAAACCGTAACAATGGCGGCGGCCAAAATCCGTGGGGCGGCGGCAACCGACCCAACGGTGGAGGCCAAGGGCCGAACATTGATGATTTCTTCAAGAAAGGTTCGAACCAGTTCAAGTCGATGTTCGGCGAAGGCGGCGGCTTTGGCGTGCTGCTGGTGCTGCTGATCGCGGCGATGGCTTGGATCTACGCCTCTGTCTTTACGGTGCAAACCAACGAGCGCGCCGTCATCCTGACCTTCGGAAAATTTAGCGCTGAGGTGGGGCCGGGGCTGAATTTTGCGCCATGGCCAATTCAGACCGCGATTATCCGCGAGGTGACGACAGAAAACACCGTCGCCGTCGGCCGGCCGTCAACGCCATCGCGCTTGTCCGGCGCGACGACCTCAAGCGGTCTTATCCTGACCGGCGATGAGAACATCATCGACATGAACTTCCAGGTTGTTTGGGTTATCGGCGACCTGCGGAAGTTCCTGTTTAATCTTGCGGCGCCGGAGGAAACGATCCGCGCCGTGGCCGAGTCGGCGATGCGGCAGGAAGTTGGCCGCTCTAAGCTGGCGCCGCTGTTGAATGAGCGACGCGGACAGCTGCGCGAAAGCGTGATGGCGCTGATCCAAAAAACTCTGGATGAGTATGGTTCTGGCGTTCGGATTGTGCGTCTGACGATCGACCGGGTTGACCCGCCGCCGCCGGTGATCGCGTCGTTCCGGGCTGTTCAAGCAGCTGAGCAGGAGCGTGACACGCGTAAAAAAGTTGCGGACCGCTACTACAATGAGACGACGGCGTCGGCGCGCGGTGAAGCCCGCGAATTGACGGAAGCGGCGGAAGCTTATCGCGCTGAGCAAATCGCAGCGGCGCAGGGTGAGGCGGCTCGGTTCAAAGCCATCCTGGCGGCCTATCTCGCAGCGCCAGAGGTGACGAAGCAGCGGCTTTACATCGAGACGATGAAAGAAGTTCTGACCGGCGCCACCAAAGTGTTCATCGATAGCGAGAGCAAAGGAATGCTGCCCGTATTCCAGCTTGATCAGCTCGGCAAAGTCCGCGCGGCGACGGAAGCGACGAAGAAAGCCGCGACCCCAAGCGCGCCATCCCGACTCGGAACCGATTCGCCGGCTGGCGTGTCGTTCCCAGGTTCGCAGCTGCGCTAAGAGAGGAAAGAATTATGCGTGCTCTCGTAGCCCTCGCAGTCGCTCTGGTAATTGGCGGCATCGCCGCTTGGTCTTGCGTCTTCATCGTCGACGAGCGTCAGCAGGCGTTGCTGCTCGCTTTTGGGCGATTTGAGCGTAAGGTCACGGAGCCAGGCCTGCATTTCAAATACCCGCAACCCTTTAACCGGGTGCTGTATTTTGAGGATCGGATCCTCTACACGCCGACCGGCTCCGCGGAGATCATCCTGAAAGATACGCGCCGCCTGGTCGTGGAAGCGTTTGCTCAGTACCGCATCAAGGAGCCGAAGACGTTCTACGAGGCGGTGAAGTCCGAAACCAACGGCGAAGCGCGGCTAAAGCAGATCCTGCTGGATAAAGTGCGTAAAGTGCTTGGCGAGGTGGCGTCAGACCAACCTCTGTCAGATAAGCGCGCCGGCTTGATGATCCGCATTCGAGATCTCGCGCGCAGCGAGGCGGACGGCATCGGCGTCGCCATCGTTGACGTTCGGATCAAGAGCGTGGAGCTGCCTGAGGACAACCTTGAGAAAACATACGATCGGATGAAGGCCGAACGGGACCAGGAAGCGGCCGATGAGCGCGCTCGAGGCGCCGAGGCGGCGCGGATCCGGCGTGCGCAGGCGGATCGTGAAAAAGCGGAGATCGTTTCGAGAGCGAAGCGGGACGCCCTGATCATCAAGGGCAAGGCTGACGCGGAGCGGGCGCTCATCACGGCGGAGGCGTACGGTCAGGACACTGAGTTTTTCAAGTTCTACCTCTCGCTTGAGGCGTTTCGGACGACCCTGACGAAGGAGACCTCCTCCTTCGTTCTGACGCCGAGCGGCTCCTTCGCTGGCGACTTCTTCAAGGTGTCCACGGACGTTGGCGCGAAGAAATCCGGCGAGTAAGCCGGCTGATCACTGACTTGCGAAGCGCGCCGACGTCGGCGCGCTTTTTTTTCGCCCATTTTCCCATACGTTTTAATCGGAATGAGTCGACGCGCCGACATCGGTTCGGCGCAGTTCAAGTAAGAGCGCGGGCGGTGTTGGATGCGCGTCTGCGGTCAAGCCGACGGTGGAGCCGTTCGGCGCCGGTGAACGAGGAGACGACGACAATGGCGGCAGAACGGCAAGCGGCGCAACGGGAAAGCATCGGCGCGCGCACGAGCTTGGTGCGGCTCGGCCGGGCCTTGAGCATAGGCGCGGCGCTGGGCGCGGCCATATTGCTGGGCGCCGGCGCGCCGACGCCAGCGATGGCTCAGTTTGGGCCCACAGGGGGCTTCGCCGATCTCGCAAAGCGATTGTCGCCTTCGGTGGTGAATATCTCCACGGCGCAGACGGTTAAGCGGCCGCGGGGGCGGGCGCCGCAATTCCCGCCAGGCTCGCCGTTTGCGGATCTGTTTGAGGATTTTTTCGATAAGGACGGCAAGCCGCGGAAGGTCGAGTCGCTTGGCACGGGCTTCATTATCGACGCCAAGGGCATCGTCGTTACGAACAATCACGTGATTGATGGGGCGGAGGAGATCTATGTCGTCTTTGTCGATGGGTCGAAAGCGCCAGCAAAGCTGATCGGGCGGGACAAAGAGACGGACCTTGCGGTGCTGCGCATCGAAGGCAAGGGCCCCTACCCAGCCCTGCTTTGGGGCGATAGCGACACCGCGCGCGTCGGCGACTGGGTGGTGGCGATCGGCAACCCGTTCGGCCTCGGCGGTTCGGTCTCCGCTGGCATTATCTCGGCCAGAGGTCGCGACATCAAGGCGGGGCGCTATGACGACTTCCTGCAAACCGACGCCGCCATCAACCGGGGCAACTCCGGCGGACCGCTTTTCAACATGAAGGGTAAGGTCGTCGGCGTGAACACCGCGATTATCAGCCCCAGCGGCGGCTCTATCGGCATCGGCTTCTCCATCCCGTCGAAGCTTGCGAAAGGGATTGTGGAGCAGCTGCTTAAATATGGCGAGGTGCGGCGCGGCTGGCTTGGCGTGCGGGTTGACGATCTGAAGGAAGACGCGGCGAAAAAAGCGGGGCTCGCGAAGGCGCGCGGCGCGGTCGTTACGCGGCTGGACAAGGATGGTCCCGGCACCCAAGCCGGCCTGAAGAAAGATGATGTCATCGTCCGGTTCGGTGCGACGGAAATCACCAATATGCGCAGCCTGCTGAAGGCTGTGGCGAGCGCGGAGATCGGCTCAACGGTTAAGATCGACATTCTGCGCGATGGAAAGCCGATGACCCTGTCCGCGACGATCGGCAAACAGGGGGCGAAGACCGCTCTGAAAGCGCCGAAGCGCCGGGCCGGTGTGGATGTGGGCAAGACCGAGAAAATTCGTTCCATCGGGGTGGAGCTCGGGACGCTGACGGCGGAGGCGCGCGCCTATTATCGGGTCGCAAAGCGTTTCAACGGCGTGATTGTCGTCGACGTGGACAAGACCAGCTCGGCTTATGAGCAAGGCGTGCGGGATGGCGATGTGATTGTTGAGGTGGCGCGGACGGCTACGGCCGATCCGAAGGCCGCGCGCGCCGCAATTGAGAAGGAGCTCGACGCAGGCAAAGAGAAAGTTCTGCTCATGATCGCTCGCGGCGCGGATGTTCGCTATATCGCGGTGAAATTTAAGCGCTAATGGCGCATGGACGTCGCTGCGGCAGCGCTCGCTTGGCGACGTCCTTCGGCTTTTTTTCTCTCATTGGTTGTTCTAATTGGGCTAGATCAACTTTTGAGCGCGTTTCTTGCCGAAAAAGCCACGGCTCAGCCGTTTGTGAGACGCCGTTGGGCCGAATTCTCGGCCCTTCGCGGTTGTCGTTAACGCCCGAGTAAACCTTATTGCCGAATTTCCTCTCAGAGACCGACGCGGCGACGTTCCATTCACCATTGTGACGTCGCCGTTCCGCGCATTCTGAGAGAGGGCGACCATGAACAGTCGCATCGAATTATACGAACTCGCAGCTCGCGCGCGTGAGGCCGTGCGCGGGAACGCCTATATTATGGCCGTCATCGCGGCGATACTGCTGGCGCTCGTGATTGCGATCGGCGGCGGCGGGGCCACACGGCTATCGTCAGCGCGCGCTGAAGCCGCGTCCAGCGCAATGGCGATGACCTTCACTGCGCCAAGCGCAGCGGTTGACGCTGCGCTTGACCGCGCCTTCCGTCGGCAGCTTGCGAAGTCGTACCGAGAGATCGCCTCGGACGCGGCCGGCGCGGCGCGCTACGCGCTTGCTAAGAAATTTGAACAGCTGGCGGAAGACGCGCAGCGCATCGGTGTTTGGGTTCCCCAAAAGCCGGAAAGCATTCCTGATCCGATCCAGCGGGCGAACGTGCTCGATATGCGCAAAACGTTCGGCCGATATCTCGAGCTCGGCATGCGCAAACGCAGCCCGGTCGAAACTGCGCAGGCGCATGCGGCGTTTGATTGTGTCGTCCGCGCGAGCCTGTCCGAAGGCGACGCAACAGTGCGCGCCCTCTGTGTCGAAAGGTTCCGCTTAGCGCTGGAGCAGGCGAAGATCTTCAGCCATTCCGTCTCGCACGCGGACAGCAGCGCGCCGAAGCGGCGGACGTTCGTTTTCGCCAAGGCGATCAAGCCGCAAGTCGCGCCGACTTCTCCGGCAGGCGCGCGCGCGGGTTTGCTGACCCGCGCAGAAATAGAAACTGGCGCGATCGCGCCATCCGCCACGCCGATTGCCGCTGTCGCGGCGTCGACGTCGACAAAAACCGAGCCTGACCACGCGAAGCGAACGGCGCCCCGCGGGCTGCGTCGCAGACGTGGCAAGGCGGACTTCGCGGTGTATTTCGCGCCGGGCTCCGCACGATTGAGCATTGACAGCAAAACGACCCTCGGGCGCGCGCTACGTTTGGCCGTTGGCCATGCGCGGCGCGGGCGGCGGGTGAAGATTTTACTCGTCGGCCACTCGGACAAGACCGGCGACGCAGCCGCCAATCTGCGCCTTTCCAAAGCCCGTGCGCGCGCCGCGCGGCGTCGATTGGTGGCGCGACGCATTCGCACAATCGCAAGCCGGAAGATCCGCAGCCGCATTGTGATCCGATATCGTGCGCTTGGCGAGACCGCGCCGGCGTATCGTCGCGGTGACGGATTTGATGCTGCGGCAAACCGCCGGGTCGAAGTATTTGTACTGCCGCGGCGGTAAGTCGAGGCCGCCCTGCTGTAGGCGCCGTTCACGCTGTCTCGTCTGTCGAAATTGTGATATCCGCGCTCACATTCTGCGAATGAGGGAGCGGGACAGTGGCGGTTCTCAGCTTGACGCTCGGCCGCGCGCGTGACGGCGAAGCAGCGGCATGGCGCCTAGCAAGCGTTTCAGCGCAAGATGAGGGAAGGGCGGCGCCTGTGGCGCCGCTGCTTGAGGCCACTGTGCGGGCGACCCCGGCGGAAGCGCCTGTCGTATTTTTTCTCCATGGGTATCGCTATGATCCCAACGGCGCCGCAGGGCATCCAAAACGCGATCCGCATCAGGGGGTGTTGCGTCCAGGGCTGGATCCGATCGAGGGCGCGCCGCGTCCACGGTTGCCAAGTTGGCCTGCGACCCTCGGCTTTGCCGGGGCGGCGGATCGCGGCTTAGCGATTGCGCTTGGCTGGTCGTCGCTCCCCCCTGCCGATGTGCGGTGGGCGCATCCATTCTCCTGGGCTTACGCCGCCTGTTTCCCTGTCGCGCAGGCGGTTGCGTCTCTCATCAGGCGAGCGGCCGACGCGCGCGCGCATGGCGGCAAAATCGATCTCTTTGCGCACTCTCTGGGGGCTCGGATCGCATTTTTAGCGCTGCGCCGCGCCGCGATGGAGGGCTGGAGCAACCGCATCGGCCGGATATTGGCGCTTGGCGCGGCGGAGTATCGCGATCAGGCGCTGCGCGCCGCCCGTTGCTGTCGCGAGGGCGGGCCCGAGGTGTTCAACTACCTTTCGAGAGCGAATGATCCTTACGACGCGGCGTTGCAGCTGTTGGGACCGCGGCCGACCTTTACGGCGCAAGCGCGGCCGCTGGGCGCTGGCGGGCTGGGACGTCGCTCTCCTGGCTGGATCGATATTCAAATCGATCATCCGAGTTTGGCCCCATGGTTGCATCGTCAGGGGATCGCGCCGGCGCAGGGCGCAAGGCTGTGCTGCCATGGCGGGTTCTATACTCGGCCTGGAATCGCGGCTTTCCATCGTCGTACGCTCGATCAACGATGGGGCGGCGAAGACTTGCGGCGTTCAGGCGTGCAGGAGGCGTTGGAGCCGCGTTGGGCGCGTTTCGGCGTGGGGCGTCGGCGCGATTTGCCGCCGCCGCCGCAATTGGTTGGCGGGCGGGAGGTTGAGACCGCGCGGCGCCCTTGGCCCCGCCGTTCCGCGTCGTAGAGACGCCGCATTACACAGCTAAATCAGCCGTTTCGCCGCCTTGGCGGCAGAAAGCAGTGTGAATTAATGCTTCATCATCTTTTAAGATGTCTAACCATTAGAGTTGCGCCAGTGGCGGCGAATTGGAGCAGAAGCGTTCCGGCGCTTAAGCAGGTCTAGATGTTTGATTTCAAGCCGGTTGGCTATGTCGTCGGCCTGTTCATCCTTTTCATAGGGGTGGCCATGTTGCCGCCAGCGCTGCTCGACTACTATTCGAACAGCATTGATTGGCGAGCCTTTCTCGTTTCTTCAATCCTAACCTGCCTGACGGGCGGCGCGTTGGCGCTTGGCTGCGAAAGCGGTAAAGCGTCAAAACTCTCAATTCCTCAAACCTTTCTCCTGGTGGTGCTGACCTGGGTGCTGCTGCCTTTTTTTGGCGCGCTTCCCTTCGCGTTCGGCGAAATCGCCGCGCGCCCCATCGACGCGTTTTTCGAAGCGGTTTCTGGGCTCACCACAACGGGGGCGACTGTTCTCAAAGGGCTGGACACGTCGCCGCCCGGCGCCCTGCTGTGGCGCGGGCTGTTGCAGTGGATTGGCGGCGTTGGCGTGGTCATCTTTGCGGTTGCGTTTCTGCCGTCTTTGCGGATCGGCGGCATGCAGCTGTTCGCGCGCGCTGATGGCGGCGATCCTGAAACCGTCGCCATCTATGCGGTCAGGGACATCGGGCCGCCGATTTTGATCACCTACGCTTTGCTGACGCTCACTTGCGCGCTCGTATACGGGTTTTGCGGCATGGGCGCGTTCGACGCGTTTGTCCATGCGATGACGACGGTCGCGACGGGCGGCTTCGCGAACTACGATAAGTCCTTCGCCGCATTCTCTCCGGCGGCGCAATACGCTTCAGTTCTCTTTATGGCGGCTTCCGCATTGCCGCTGCTGCGGTATGCGGATGTCGCTCAAGGCAAACCGTCCGCGCTCTGGGAGGATACGCAGGTGCGCGGATTTGCGGCCGCGGCGGCGGCGGCGGTGGCGATCGTATTTGCGGCGCGGGTCGGCATCGATGCTGCGTCAGGCGAACAGGCGTTTCGCGAATCGCTGTTCAACGCGATCTCGCTGATGACGGGCACCGGCTACGTCAACACTAACTATGATCTCGTGAAGCAGGTCGACAATGATGGGCAAGTTCAGCAGATGGCTAATTGGCCAGCGGCCGCAGTCATCACCTTGTTCTTGATCGGATTGTTGGGCGGCTGCGCGGGCTCGACCTCCTGCAGCGTCAAGATCTTTCGCTACCAGATCCTCGGCGCGGTCGCATATCGCGAGTTTCAGCAAGCGCGCTATCCGAGTGGCATCTTCGCGCTGCGCTATGGCGGTCGACGGATCACCTCAGAGGTTGAGACCTCGGTGGTCGCCTTTTTCTTCCTGTTTTTCAGCTCTCTCGGCGTCTTGACGCTCATGCTTGCGATGACGGGGTTGGATCTCACGACAGCCCTTTCCGGCGCCGCCGCCACCTTGGCGAACATCGGGCCAGGCTTTGGGCCAATCATCGGCCCGGACGGCAATTACCGAGATCTGCCGGATTCGGCGAAGTCGCTGTTGATAATTGGCATGCTATTGGGGCGGCTTGAGCTTCTGAGTGTATTGGTGCTGTTCTCGCCAGGTTTTTGGCGTAAATAGTTAATTCTGGCCGTATAGATCGAATTGATATTTAAATTTCGCGTCGATTTTGTTGATAAATAAAAGGCGCATGGCGCGCCTGTTCAGAGTTTCTTCACTGCGCCCGTTCATCATACATCTGCAGACGGGCCGTTTCTAAGGCGCGTCGCACGAACGGCGCGTCCTCTCCAGCACACCCCGCGCCGGTCGCACCCTCGAGCGGGCGTTTCGCAGCGGCGAACGCCCGCTCATTTCGCGGTGGGGCCTCATATTGTCTATGCAAATCAGAAGTTTCTGAATTCAGTTTCGTGAAACCGTCAAAATGCTTGTTTCATTTCACAAATCTTCGTAGCGTTTACCGGCAAGCCAGAGTGCGAGCTTACAAAGACTCGCAGCACGCAAACGCATCGGAGGAAAGCCATGTCTGACGCGGCGAAAGTGTTTAACGTACTGTTTTTGTGTACTGGGAACTCAGCCCGCTCGATTTTTGGGGAGGCGATTCTTAACCGCGTCGCCGGAAATCGGTTTCGCGCTTTCTCCGCAGGGTCGCACCCGCGGGGACAAGTTCATCCACAGGCGGCGTCGCTTCTGACCGCGCTGAACTTTGATCTCTCGCAGTTTCGCTCGAAGGATTGGACGGAGTTCTCGCAGCCAGGCGCGCCCGAGCTGCATTTCGTCTTCACCGTATGCGATAAAGCCGCCAGCGAGGTGTGCCCGGTCTGGCCAGGACAGCCGATGTCGGCGCATTGGGGGGTGCCTGATCCTGCGGCGGCTGAAGGGAGCGACGCGGAGCGTGCGTTCGCCTTTTCAGAAGCGTACCGGATTCTCTTTCATCGGATCACGGCATTCTCGAGCCTGCCGATCGGGTCGCTTGATCAGCTTGCGCTTCAGAAGCAGCTGGATTCGATCGGCCGCCAAAGCGCTCCGGCTCAAGAAGCCGTCTAGAGGTTGACCGCATCAACAGATCCCGCCGCAGGCGGGGTCTGTCGCTGGGGAAAACTGGACCAAGCCAAAAGCCGCCTGCCGGACGCCCTTCGGGCCCGTCAAACGCGCTTTTGGGGCGCGGCGGTCATTTGAACGCAGGCGGCGTTTGCGACCGTTTGCAACTGTGTGGGCGCGATGGCGAACAGCGCATTTGGCGCGCCGGCGGCAGCCCAAACGATGGGGTGGGCGAGCAATGTCTCGTCCATCCAGGTTGCAATGTCGGTCAGATGGCCGATGGGCGACACGCCGCCAATCGCGAAGCCGGTGACTTTGCGGACAATCCGAGGGTCCGCTCGTTGAAGCGGTTCGCCAACGAAACCAGCGGCGCGTTCGAGGTCGACAGAGTGGGCTCCGGAGACCAGCAGCAGTTTCAGCTCGCCTGACATGCCGCCGGAGAAGATGAGCGATTTTACAATTTGACCGACGTGGCATTTGCATGCGGCTGCAGCTTCGGCGGCGCTGCGTGTCGATTCGCTCATGTGCTTGATATCGATCGAAAGCCCCGCTCTCTCAGCGGCGGCTTGAACCCGCGCGACGCTTTTTGACATGCATGCGCCCTGATCGCAGTGAGCCGCCAACTGCACAGCCGGCTCAATCAGTTTTCCGCAAATGGCACGCCCTACGGGACTCGAACCCGTGTTTCCGCCGTGAAAGGGCGGCGTCCTAGACCACTAGACGAAGGGCGCGTCGCGGAGCCCGCTAATTAGGGCTCTGCGGCCTGGTGTGCAAGCACGAAATGCACTGATTCGCAGAAAAGTTGAGCGAGTTAGCTTGGTTCGGCCGCATCTTCGACCCGCAGTTTTGCTCGGCGGCGACCGCCATAGTCGTCAATCTCAATCCGCCCGGCCAAATGCACGGGGCCGCGTCCACGCTGCGTCAGCGCTTCGCCGAGTGGGCCGTCCATGACGTTGAACGCGACCGCCTCCAACCCGCCGCCATTTTCGTCGGTAGCGGTAAAACGGAGATGGTTTGCGCCGATCGGTTTGGCCCATTTAACTTGGGCCGAGGGAACAGCGAAACGCGGGGCGGGCGCGCCTTGGCCATAAGGGCCTGCGGCGTCAAGCATTTGAACCAGCTCAAGCGAGGCGCCGCTGGCGGCGACCGCGCCATCAAGGCGCAGATCCCGCGGGCCTATGCGCGCCGCGCCCTGGCGATCCAGCATTTCAGTCAATTGCTCGATGGCGGGGGCGAGTTGGTCTTCCCTTACGGTGACGCCGGCCGCCATCCGGTGCCCGCCCCCTTTTTCGATCACCCCGGCTCGCGCGATGGCCGCGACGCAACCGCCAAGATCGACGCCCTCGACTGAGCGGCCGGAACCTTTGCCGACGCCCGCCTCATCAAAGCCGATTACGAGCGACGGGCGGTTGTAGCGTTCTTTTAGCCGGCTCGCGACGACGCCAACCACGCCGGGGTGCCAGCCTTCGGCCGCCGCCCATACGAGCGCCGCCTCGGGTCCGCCGGGACGCCCCTCGATCTGCTCGATCGCCCCTTCCAGCACGGCGGCCTCAATTGCGCGCCGCTCCTCATTATGTCGATCAAGCTGAGCCGCCATTTGCGCGGCTTCGTCGGCGTCGTCTGTCGTCAGAAGGCGCGCGCCAAGATCAGCCGCACCGACGCGGCCGCCAGCGTTGACGCGGGGGCCGAGCACAAACCCCAGATGATACGCGGTCGGCGCGGTCGTCAGCCGTCCCACATCGCTGAGCGCGCGCAGGCCGACGGCCTCGCGGCGGGCCATCACTTTCAGCCCCTGACGCACAAGCGCTCGATTAACGCCGATTAACGGCGCGACGTCGGCGACTGTCGCCAGCGCAACCAGATCGAGTTGGCGACGCAAATCGGGCTCTTGCCGGGTCTGAAACCATCCCTGCTCCCGCAATCTCTTCTGTGTGGCGATCGCCAGCAAAAACACGACGCCTGCGGCGCACAGATGGCCGCAGCCGCTCTCATCATCTTGCCGGTTGGGGTTCACCACCGCCTCGCATTCTGGCAGCGTTTCCCCTGCGAGGTGGTGGTCTGCGATGATCACATGCGCGCCCCGCGCGCGCGCCGCAGCGATCGGCTCGAACGCCAGCGTGCCGCAATCCACGGCGACGAGCAGTTGATGGGCGTCCGCCAACTTTTCCATCGCTGGCGCGTTGGGGCCGTAGCCTTCGTCGATGCGGTCGGGGATATAGATTGTGGGGGTGCGCGTCGCGCCTTCGCCGACCGCGCCCAGCCAGCGGGCGAGCACGGCTGAAGAGGCGGCGCCATCCACATCATAGTCGCCAAAGATCGCCACGCGCTCCTGACGCATCACTGCGCCGGCGAGGCGTTCCGCCGCGCGGTCCATATCCATCAAGGAGAACGGATCGGGCAGAAGCTCGCGCAGCGTCGGCTCAAGGTAAGCGCGCGCTTCCTCCAGCGGCACGCCGCGGCCGGCCAGCACGCGGCCGACCAGTTCCGGCAGCTGATGCGTCTGCGCGATCGCAAGCCCGAGCCGATCGGCGTCCGGGTTGCGCGATACCCATCTCCGGCCGGTGATCGAGCGGGAGACGTTCAGAAAGGCGGGGGTCGAATCGGCGTCAAGCATACGAAATGTATGCCTGAAAAAAACGTTCCCCGCAAAGTGTAGAATTACCTGGAGCGGTTTGAGCCTTTTCTGCGTCCAAGCGCCGCGCCGCTGATCGCCCTGATCAGGACATAGGCGGCGACAAACCAAGCAGCAACGGCCGCGATGAGCCAAACCACCAAGAACGCGGCGCCCGGATCCAGCGCGCCGTCGCTTTCCCTGAGGATGTCCGACAAGGTCGTGTAGGCGAAGAGGATCCCAAGCGACCAGCCGGACAGCCAGATCATCAAGAAAATGCTGACCAGAACCCGCCCCAGCAGCGATTTGCCGGGCCGGTCGGCCGGCGCATCGCCGCCGACCTGGGGCTGCGTGTCCGTTGCCCGCGACTGCTCGGCGCGATCCTTCTCGCGCCGAGCCCCGTCGCCGAATCCGATCTTGCGAACCATCCCAGCGCCCGATCAGAGCCGGCGGCTGTAGTGGATGCGGCGCACCGAGCCGGTCGCCGATCGCATCAGGATTGTTTCGGTCTCCAGGCGATCGCCGACCCGCTGCGCGCCGCGGACGATCGATCCGTTGGTGACGCCGGTCGCCGCGAAGATCACATCGTTGCGGACCATATCCTCGATCTCATATTTGCGATCGAAATCTTCGATGCCGGCCTTGCGGGCGCGTTCGCGTTCTTCTTCCTTGCGGAACATCAGGCGCCCTTGGATCCAGCCGCCCATTGATCGCAGCGCCGCCGCGGCAAGAACGCCTTCCGGCGCGCCGCCGGAGCCGAGATAGAGGTCGATGCCGGTTTTGTCGGTTTCCGCGCAGTGGATGACGCCGGCGACATCGCCGTCCGAAATCAACATGATCGACGCGCCGACAGTGCGCACCTTCTCAATCAGCTCCTCGTGGCGTGGCCGTTCAAGGATGCAGACGGTGATCTCTTCGGGTTTGCGGCCCTTCACCTTCGCCAATTCACGCACATTATCCGCCGGGTCCTGGTCCAGATCCAGCGCGCCGCGGGGGATGCCAGGCCCGACCGCGAGCTTGTCCATATAGACGTCTGGGGCGTGCAGCATCGATCCGCGCGGCCCCATTGCAATCACGGCGAGGGCGTTGGGCTGACCTTTCGCCGTCAGCGTCGTGCCTTCCAGCGGATCGAGGGCGATGTCGACTTCTGGACCGGCGCCCGTGCCGACTTCCTCGCCGATATAGAGCATCGGCGCTTCATCGCGCTCCCCCTCGCCGATGACGACGACGCCTTTGATGTCGAGCATGTTGAGCTGCGTCCGCATCGCGTCGACGGCGACCTGGTCGGCATGCTTCTGGTCGCCACGTCCAATCTGTTGGTAGGCGGCGATTGCTGCGGCTTCGCTTACGCGAGCAAGCCCGAGCGACAGCATGCGGTCTGCGAACTCGACGTCGCTGTCGACGATATCCGAGCGATCCATCAATACCTCTCTCAAAAAAGTCAGGCCGCGCCCGTTAGGCTGCGCGTTCGGGCCAGACAATTACAGTTTTACAGTCGAGCTTACTAGCGTGACGTGGCCGCCGCGCTGACCTGGCGCGTTCGCCACGTCGCTCGGCTTGGCGGTCGATGGAAATGCAATGAAAAAAGGACTGTAATTCTGTCTGAATTAATGGAACGGCCCGTCAATTAATCGATGTAAATAGATCTTCATTTCCTGAAAACTTTGTCATACGCTTGTTAACAGCTGAACGAATCGTATCCGCGCCTTTGGCGCAATAAATTACAGAGCGTGGGCGTTCCGACTATAGGGATCTGCGCGAACAATCGATTGGGTTTGGATGCATTGGGGCGGGTCAGTGGCTTTTCCGTCGTGCAGCCGGCCCATGGGCGACGTCCTAGTGGCGTAGATAATCGTGCGTGTAAGTAATTTTGGCCGACGGCGTGGTGGGTTTGTCAGTATAGAAAAAGAAGTTAGTCGGAGCACAAGAAAAATGAGAAGAAATGCTCAGGGAGGTCGCGGCGCCGAGATCCAGTTTGGCTCGTGGCGGGCGCTGCAAAATAACCCGCAGCCTCATCGTGAAAGCTGCTCCTGCGGCGCGTCCGCGGGCGGCATATATTGGAACGAGCGATCTCGACGCGCCGCCGGCGTTGCGCTCGCGGCATGCCATTATCGCGATCGCGCTGAGGCGGCGGATCAGTTCGTCCAGATTATCGGCTGCGTATCAGTTTGCTGCGAAGGGCCGCTGGCGACGCGGTTGTTGCGGTGGGCGTCCGCAGGTTGCGGCGCCGCCTGTCAGCTGAAACTCGCAGAGGAGCTGGTGAAAGACGCCGATTTGCTCATGTCATAGCCTGGGAATGAGAGATCCTTAGGTCGCGGGAAAGGGGAGGCGCCCGTCGAGCAGATTGGATGAACTTGCCGTTCAAGTTCTTTGTTTTATCGCGAACGTTTTTCGACCTCTCAGCGAAAGGGCTGTTCCAGCCTTTCGCCTGTCGGCCATGGGATCCTCGTTTCGCCCCGGTCGGCGTCCGCTCAAGCTCTTTGACTGGCCTACATCCTCGGATCGCCAGATGGCGCCATTTGACGCCAGAGCGCGCCGACCAAGTGGATGCCGGTTGGCGGGAATAGCACGCGATAAAGCAGTTAGTTAGATCCGCGCAATCCGGAACGCCGCCGGCGGCTCCAAACACACATCCAGGGCGCTGACGCCCTCAAGTGCGGCGCGAAGCGCATTTTCTGGAGCCTCATGCGTCACAAACAAGACCGTGGCCGGGTCTGGTGAGCGACCGATCTGACGCAATTGATCAATCGAGACGCCGGCGTCACCCAGTTTGCCCGTGACCTGCGCCAGCACGCCAGGGCGGTCAACCAGGGACAGGCGGATGTAATGCGCGCCGAGTGCGGCTTGGGCGTCTACGCGTACTGGCTCCGCCATCGCCGCGGCGGGGACGCCAAAGGCGGGGCGTCGGTCGCCGCGCGCGATGTCGACAATGTCAGCAACGATGGCCGACGCCGTCGGCCCCTCGCCCGCACCCGGTCCGCATAGGGCGACATCGCCAACAAAATCACCCTCGAACTGCACTGCGTTGGTGACGCTTTCAAGTGCGCCCAGCAGGCTGTTGGCCGGCGCGAAAACAGGTTCGACCCGAAGCGAGCAGCCTTTTTCACTGCGCTCGGCGACGGCGAGTTGTTTTAATCGATAGCCAAAATCAGCCGCGAACTGAATATCGGCTTTGGAGACCTGCTCAATCCCCTCAACCGATACAGAATCGAAGTCCGGCCATACGCCGAACGCAATGCTAGCCAGCAGGCAGATCTTATGCGCGGCGTCCCATCCGCCGACATCGGCAGTCGGGTCCGCTTCGGCATAGCCCTTATCCTGAGCCTCGCGCAGCACATCGGCATAGTCGCGGCCGGTATGCTCCATCTCTGTCAGGATGTAGTTGCAGGTGCCGTTGAGCACGCCGAAGATGCGCGTGACGTTGTTCGCGGCCATCCCTTCGGCGAGCGCTTTCACCGCCGGCACGCCGCCGGCTATTGCGGCCTCAAAGCGCAGCGCGGCGCCTTTCGATTCACTCAGAGTCGCGAGCGCGCGGCCGTGGACGGCCAACATCGCTTTGTTGGCGGTCACCAAATGCGCGCCACGTCCAAGCGCCGCTTCCGAGGCCGCTTTCGCCGGCCCGTCGGGTCCGCCAATTGCTTCGACCACAAGATCCACATCATCGCGGCGCGCGAGCGCAACGGGATCATCTTCCCAAACGATATCCGACAGATCGACGCCGCGATCTTTTCCCCGCTGGCGCGCTGAAACGGCGGTGACCGTAATGGGCCGCCCCGCGCGCGCGGCGAGTTGTTCGCGATGGGTTTCGATAATCTTCAAAACGCCGCCGCCTACGGTGCCAAGACCGGCGACGCCAATGCGCAAAGCCGATGGGTCTTTGATGGAAGTGCTCATGTCTATGCGTCGCTCCGATCAGACAGCTGCGAGTAACGGGCGATAATTTCGTCAGCGTTCTGCATCAGCTTCCGCACATTTCGCGCCGCTTGGCGGACCCGCTGCTCGTTTTCGACAAGGCCGATACGAACATGGTTCTCCCCATACTCGCCGAAGCCGACGCCTGGCGCGACGGCCACTTCCGCTTCGGCCAGAAGAATTTTGGCGAACTCCAACGATCCGAGCGCGCGGAACGGCTCCGGCACCGGCGCCCAGGCGAACATGGTGGCCGCAGGGCTTGGGATGGTCCATCCGGCGCGCTCCATGCTTTCAACCAGCACATCGCGGCGGCTTTGATAGAGCTGGCGGATTTCGTCGACGCAGTCTTGCGGGCCGTTCAGCGCGGCGGTCGCCGCCACCTGGATGGGCGTAAACGCGCCATAGTCGAGATAGCTTTTGATCCGCGTC
This sequence comes from Neomegalonema sp., assembly GCA_022760355.1. Lineage (GTDB taxonomy): Bacteria > Pseudomonadota > Alphaproteobacteria > Rhodobacterales > Rhodobacteraceae > JALEGB01. The sequence continues at coordinate 14,519 of JALEGB010000045.1, read as the reverse complement.
AGGGCCGAAATCAGCCGCTCGCAACCAACGGCGAACCCCATTCGCCATCCTGGCATGGAGTAGGTTTTGGACAATGAGGTGAACTCGACCGCAAGATCCCGCGCGCCCGGCGCTTGTAGGATCGAAGGCGGCGGCGTGTCGTCAAAATAGATCTCGGAGTAGGCGAGATCTGACAGCACGAACATCTCATGCTTGCGCGCGAAGGCGACAATTTCCTTGTAAAAATCAAGGTCGCAAACAAGGGCCGTCGGGTTTGACGGAAAGTTGACGATGAGCGCGATCGGCGTCGGCACGCTATGGCGAACGGCGCGAGCGAGCGCGTTGAGATAGGCCTCCGCGTCGAAAGCGCCATCGGGCCGCGCCGCCGTCGGAATATGGCGCAGGGCGCCGCCGGCGATCATAAAACCGTAGGGGTGAATCGGGTAGGAAGGGTTCGGCGCCAGCACGACGTCGCCTGGGGCGGTGATCGCCATCGCGAGGTTCGCCAGCCCCTCTTTCGAGCCAAGCGTCGCGACGATCTCTTTCTCAGGGTCGAGCGTCACGCCGAAGCGCCGTTCGTAATATGCCGCCTGCGCGCGGCGCAGGCCGGGCACGCCGCGGGAGGTCGAGTATCGATGGGTCCGCGGCTTTTGGACCGTCTCGATCAACTTTTCGACGATATGCGCTGGCGTATCCGTATCAGGATTGCCCATCCCGAAGTCGATAATGTCCATGCCGCCGGCGCGGAACTCGGCTTTCAGGCGGTTGACTTCAGCAAAAACATAGGGGGGCAGGCGTTTGATGCGATGGAATTCTTCAACGCCGGAAAATGGACGTGTCATGGGGTGCCGTATCTTGATTCTGCGCGCCGCATAGGGGCGCGTGCGGCGCCGTCGGCGCCGGAGCTAAGGCTTGAAAACGCGCGGGTCGTCCGAGCGTTATTCGTCGGCGGACAGCGCTTCGGCGCGACGGCGCGCTTCGCGTATCCGGGCCATCAGATCATCATCCGCAACCTCTGGGGTCGGCGTTGGGGCGACCTTCTTTGTTGGCGCCGCCCCGGCCGGCGCAGCGGTTTTCTCAACCGGGCTCGAGCCGCGCGTGTCACGCATTAAGGCGGCCGCGCGGCGCTTGGCGCGCGCGGAGCGCGCAGCGATCGCCGCATCCCGCCGTTTCGAGGCGCTTTCCGAATCCCGCTTCAGCAGCAGCGCCGCTGAGGTTTCCAGCTTCGAAACGCGCGCATCCAGCGCCGCAGTCGCAGCTTTGCCACGCGCAATCTGCTTTTTCGCGTCGGTCGGCTCCAGCGAGGCAGGGTTATCAACCAATCGCGGCCACGCGGCCTTCTCGACATCCGGGCTTTCCGGCAGGTCGCTGTAGGTTTTCGGCAGGATCGGTTCCGCTGCGCAACCGGAGAGGGCGATTGCGGCGGTGATCGCCAGCGCGGCCGCAGTGCGCGCCCGACCAGGCGCCGTCGCCAATTTGTCCTTCCGTTCCGCCATTGTTCCCGCCTTTTTAGTTCGGAATCCGCAGGTTGCTGTTCTACTGTTGAGCAACCCAGAGCTTTAGATGCGGCCTTATACCGGGAGCGGGAGCCGAAAGCTACCTCGGCGAGGCGCAAGGTGCGGAACATCGGGCGCGCGTTGGATTTGCGCGGCCACATTGCTTGACGGAGAGGAGCAACCAGATGGCGCAGAGCGACGGTTCGACTGGCGGAATGGACTTCAGCGCGGCGATGGATCCGCAGAAAGCGGCGGAGCTGAGCGCAAATGTTGCGAAGATGTTTGAGAAGGGCCGCAAAATCTGGGAGACCGCCGTTGCGGCCCAGTCTCAGCAGGAGGCGAAGCCTGGTCAGCTTGATCCGTTCAACACCGCGAACGCGTTCGCGGATCTTTGGCGCAACATGCTGGAAAATCCCAAGGACGTTACCGAGACCACACTGAAATTTTGGTCGGATCAAACCGAACTGTGGCGGCGCGCCGGGTTGAAAGCGGCTGGCGCGAAAGTGGATCCGGTGGTCTGCCCGGACGCAGGCGACAAGCGGTTCAAGGATGCGGAGTGGTCAGAGAACGCTGTGTTTGACGCGTTGAAGCAGTCCTATTTGTTGACCGCCGGCTTTATGATGGATGCTGCGGAGGTTGGTTCGAAGGAGCTGCCGGATATTGAGCGGCGTAAAATCTCGTTTTTTACTCGACAATTCGTCGAAGCCATCAGCCCCACCAATTATTTCGCAACTAACCCCGAAGTTTTGCGCGCGACGCTCGAAGAAAAGGGCGAAAATTTGGTGCGCGGCCTGGATCACATGCTCGAAGATATGGAGCGTGGCCGCGGTCAGCTGATGATTAAACAGACTGACATGGATAAATTTAAAATTGGGGAAAATGTTGCGACGACGCCGGGGAAAGTCATCTATCGCAATGAGGTGATGGAACTCATTCAATACGCGCCAACCACTGAAAATGTGCGTGCGCGCCCGCTGCTGATTGCGCCGCCATGGATCAATAAATTCTATATTCTAGATCTGAATGAGAAGAAGTCATTGGTGCGGTGGTTGGTCGCCCAGGGGCACAGCGTTTTTGTGATTTCTTGGGTTAACCCAGATGCGTCTTTGGCGAATAAAGAGTTCGTCGATTACATCGCCGAGGGCTTGTTCGAAGCGGCGGCGGTCGTGCTGGAGGAAACCGGCGCGGACGATCTGGATTTGGCGGCCTACTGCATCGGCGGCACCATGACCGGCTCCGCGCTCTCCTATCTGGCGCAGGAGCCGGAGCACCCGTTAAACGGCCGCATTGCGTCGGCGACCTTCTTTACGGCTCAGTTCGAGTTTTCGAATGCTGGCGAGCTGCAGATCTTCGTCGATGATGAGCAGTTGGACGCGCTTGAAGACGCGATGTCGGATGGGGTTCTCAACGCGGATAAAATGGCGTCGAGCTTCAATATGCTGCGGGCGTCGGATCTGATCTGGGGCTTCGTCGTCAACAACTATCTGCTCGGCAAAGAGCCATTCCCGTTCGACATGCTGTACTGGAATTCGGACAGTACGAACATGCCGGCGCAAGTCCATCGCTACTATCTGCGCCAATTCTATCGCGACAACGCCTTGGCGACCGGCGCCCTGCAAATGGGCGGGCGCACGCTGGATCTCGGGCGCGTGGATATCCCGACCTATCACGTCGCGACGAAGGAAGATCACATCGCCCCGGCGGACAGCGTCTATCGCGGGGTGCGGCTGCTGGGCGGGGATCGGCGATTTGTGCTCGCTGGGTCCGGTCACATCGCTGGCGTGGTGAACCCGCCGGCCTCGAACAAATATCAATTCTGGACGCGCGATGATCTTTCCTTCCCGGAAAACGTGCATGAATGGCGGAAGAGCGCTGTTGAAACGGCTGGCTCCTGGTGGGGAGATTGGGACGCTTGGCTGCGATCGCGGGATAGCGCGCCAGACGTTCCGGCTCGTACGCCGGGGGCGAAACGCAAAACGCTCTGCGATGCGCCCGGCGAATATGTGCGGCGGCGATTCGACCTCTGACGCGCGCCATTTGTCACGCTGAGGTGATGGCTGGTGTGGCTGGATTGCGCCGCGCCGGCCGAAGCGCTACCGATCCTGCTTTTACGGGCGCCTGCGGAGGTGAAGTCGTCATACCCTCCGCAGCCGAACGTTGAGTGCGTGAGCGGGAGAGGGGCATCCATGGTCCAAGGCGGGGTTTTTGGGCGAGTTCGCCAAGTGCGCATCAACCAGTCGCGCATCAACCAGCCGTGCGTCAAAAGGTGGGCGCGGCTTTTCGCGACTGCCGGGCGGCGCGTTGTCGTTTCGCTGGTCGCAGCTGCGGTGCTTGCGGGCTGCGCCGGACCCATTTTGCGGACGGCGCCGCCTGAGTCCGGTTGGCGCAAAGCGATTACGCCAGTCGCGCCAGCCGCGCGCGTGTGGGCCGATCATCCGCCCGCTAAGGCCGCCGCGATGCAAGACGGCTTCGTTGGAAAGCTCGTCGATCGGCTCCGTCTGGCCGAGGCGCGGGGGGAGAAGGCGCAATTTACCATCTTAGCGCTCTCGGGCGGGGCTGCTGACGGCGCATATGGCGCTGGCGTTTTGGCGGGGTGGACGAAAACCGGCGAGCGGCCGAAGTTCGATTATGTCACCGGCGTCAGCACGGGCGCGCTCATCGCCCCTTTTGCGTTCCTTGGCTCCGAATATGATTCGCGGCTGGAGGCTTTGTTTACCCAGACCTCAACCAATGACCTGCTTGAGCTGGCGCTTTTCAGCGCGCTAACCGGCGGCCTTGGGCTGGTGGACAACGCGCCATTTAAGGAGGCGATCGCGAAAAATATCACGCCGGAGGTGCTGGCGAAGATTGCGGCCGAGCACCGGCTCGGGCGCCGCCTTTATGTCGCGACGACGAATTTGGACGCGCGCCGCAGCGTGATCTGGGACATGGGCGCCATCGCATCGCGCGGAGACGATGCGGCCCTGCGGCTGTTCCGCAAAGTCGTTCTCGCGTCAGCTTCAATTCCAGGCGCATTCCCGCCCGTATATTTCGACGTTGAGATCGACGGCAAAAAGTACAAAGAGATGCATGTCGACGGCGGCGTCACAATGTCAGTCTTCATCGCGCCCTCTTGGGTGAAGCTGGACGGCGCTACGGCCGATTTTCTCAAGGGAAAAACAACGATCTACGTCATTCAAAACAATAAGATCGTTCCAAATTACGGGCCAACCGACGATAAGCTGATCTCGATTGCGTCCAGCTCAATCAGCGAGATGATCCGGACCCAGGCGCGTGGCGATCAATTGCGGATCTTCTCAATCGCCGAGCGCAACGGGTTCAACTATCGCGTCACTTTTGTTCCGACTTCCTTTTCCGCCGAGCAAAAGGAAGCGTTTGATCCAAAATATATGCGCTTGCTCTTCGATGTTGGGCTGAAGCGCGGCGTGGCCGGCGTCGCGTGGCTTGATGAGCCGCCCGAGTTGCCGTCAACCTTGCGTCGCCGCTCCAAGAAAGAAGCGGCGGAGGCTGCGGCGCTGAAGGCGGCGCCGAAGCTGGCGACACGGTAGCATAGATCGAAGCCGGGCCGGCGGGCGGAGACGATCGCTCCCGCATGCCGGCCCGCCCAAGGCGTTAGAACCACATCCGCTTGAAGACGCCGTCGCGCAGGATCAGCAGGTGCAGCATCGCGCCGCCGATATGCGCCCCCAATACCGCGATGATCGCAAATCCAAGCACCATATGGATTCTCGCGATGTCAAAATAATCGGCGATCTTGCCGCTTTTCTCCATCAGCGGCGGCATGTTGAACAGGCCATATACCGGCTCCATGAAGCCGCCGACCGATACGGCCGCCCAACCCGCGATTGGCGTCGCGATCAACAGGGCGTACAGCGCGAGTTGCGCGGCGCCGGCGGCGAAGCGCTGGGGCGGCGCGACGCTGGCGGGAAGGCGCGGCGCCCCCAGAAGCAGCCGGAGCGCAATCCGCAGCAGCATCAGCCCCAAAACGACAAAGCCGGTCGATTTATGGAGCGTGTAGAGTTGATTACGCAGATCCACCGTCGCCTTCGGCAACTTCGGGTCAAAACCGATTGTGGTCATGTAAACGCCGCTGGCGAGCATGCCGATCACTGCGATCGCGATCAACCAGTGTAGTATCTTCTGGATCGTCGCATATTCCGATCGTTGAGCCATCCTATTCTCCCTTCGCTGCGACGCGCGGCCGTCCCAGGTCTGTCCAAGAGGTCTTTCTAAGAAGTCTTTTCCGAGAAGCCTTCCCAAGCGCCGCCCACGCCTTTTCGAACGCAACTTGCGCTCCTACCTTAATCTCTAGGCGTTAGGGCGCACTGGGAACAGGCGCGAGTACAAGTGAAAGGCGGCTTTCTGGATGGGAAACGCGATGCGCACGGCCGCGTTGCTGGCGGCGTTGACGGCGCTCTTTATGGGCGTGGGCTATCTGATTGGCGGCGCGCTCGGCGCAGTGATCGCTCTCATTGTGGCGATTGCGATCAACGCGTTCGCATATTGGAATTCTGACCGCTTAGCGCTTTCCTCCCACGGCGCAATTCCCGCGACGCGCGCGTCGGATCCGGAGCTGGTGGCGATGGTGGAAGATCTGGCGCGGCGCGCTGATTTGCCGATGCCTCGGGTCTATCGCCTGCCGACAGATCAGCCGAACGCATTCGCCACCGGGCGCAGCCCGGAGCATTCCGCGGTGGCGGTGACGGACGGGCTGATGCGGATGCTGAATCGTGAGGAGCTCGCCGGTGTGATCGCGCATGAGTTGGCGCATATCAAAAACCGCGACACGCTGATTATGACCATCGCGGCCACTGTCGCCGGCGCGATTTCGATGCTGTCGCAGTTCGGTCTGTTTTTCAGCAGCTCATCGAGCGGCAGTAAGAACCCGCTTGGGATCGTCGGGGTCCTGCTCGCGGCGATCCTCGCGCCGATCGCTGCGGCTTTGGTCCAGATGGCGATCAGCCGAACGCGGGAATATTCGGCGGACCGGCTTGGCGCCGAGATCTGCGGTCAACCGATGTGGCTTGCCGCAGCGCTGCAGAAAATCGCAGGCGGCGCTTCTCATTATGAGAACGAGCCAGCGGAAGACAATCCGTCGACAGCGCATATGTTCATCATTAACCCCTTGTCAGGAAGGGGCATGGACAATCTTTTCTCCACCCACCCGAACACCGAGAACCGGATTGCGGCGCTTCGGGAGATGGCGGGCGGCGGCTTTGACGGCGGGATGCGGAGCGCCTCGCCAGCGCAGCCCAGCGTTCGGCGCTCCGGGCCTTGGGGCGGCGGGACGCGTCGTCGGTCGCGCGGGCCATGGGGCTAATAACGATCTGAGGCGGCGAGAGCGTTGACCTTTCCGTCGCCCCGGATGACTATCTTAGGGGGCCGATTCTTCGGCGGCTCTTCGGCAGCTGCGCTGTCCTTTTTGCAGTTGCTTACAGTTTAGGCGCAGTTATCACTAATGTGCCGATAAATGAGGCGATCGCGGCTGTTAGCTAGTGTGTAAGTAGCGTTAGCCATGAGGAAGAGTTGACTTAGCCTCTCTTACGCCTTCATAATGTCTTTATTTAATTTGATACCATATTTTCTTGGATCGTTTGCTAATCTCGTCAGGTTTGATGAGATCAACTGATCGGCCGCTGACGAAGGGGCCGCGATAAGCCGCCAAAGAGGGCGGCGTACAATAAGCCGCCCGTCGGGCGGCCGGGCATAGATGCGCCGCCCCGCAATCCCTGCCGCGGCGCGAGCGAGCAGAGCAAGCAGAGGGAGCAGACCGATGGCGACCGACGCAGATATTTTCCAACTCTTCGCCAAGAGCTACAAGAGCGCCGCACGTGAGTCTTTGAGCCTTGACGCCTACCTGGAAGCGTGCCGCGAAGATCCGATGATGTATGCTGGCGCCGCCCAGCGCATGCTCGCCGCGATTGGCGAGCCGGAGCAGATCGATACGTCGCAAGATCAGCGGCTCGGCCGCATCTTCATGAACCGCACCATCAAGCGGTATCCCGCGTTCAGCGATTTCTACGGCCTCGAAGAAACGATTGAGCGCATCGTCGGGTTCTTCCGCCACGCGGCGCAAGGGCTCGAGGAGCGGAAGCAGATCTTGTATCTGCTCGGCCCTGTCGGCGGCGGGAAAAGCTCGTTGGCGGAGAAGCTGAAGTCTCTGATGGAGGCCTATCCGATCTACGTGCTCGCCGTGGAGCGCGAAGAGGGGCAGCTTGAGCTGAGCCCGATTTATGAAAGCCCGCTCGGCTTGTTTGATCCGGCGGCGATGGGGCCGATGCTGCAGGAGCGCTACGGCATTCCGCTGCGGGCCTTGACCGGGCATCTCAGCCCGTGGGGCGTGAAGCGTCTGGACGAGTTTGAGGGCGATCTCAGCCGATTCCGCGTCGTGCGGCTGCATCCGAGCAAACTGCGCCAGATCGGCGTGGCGAAAACGGAGCCGGGCGACGAGAACAACCAGGACGTTTCGGCCCTCGTCGGCAAAATCGATATCCGTAAGCTGGAGTATTACGGCCAGAATGATCCGGACGCGTATTCCTACTCTGGCGGACTGAATGTGACGACCCAGGGCCTGATGGAATTCGTGGAGATGTTCAAGGCGCCGATCAAAATGCTGCATCCGTTGCTGACGGCGACGCAGGATGGCGCATATGTCGGCACTGAAAATGTCGGCGCGCTGCCGTTCCAGGGCGTGATCGTCGCCCACTCGAACGAAAGCGAATGGCAGACCTTCCGAAACAACAAAAACAACGAAGCGTTCCTCGATCGGATCTGCGTCATCAAGGTGCCCTATTGCCTGCGGGTGAACGAGGAAGAGAAAATCTACGAGAAGCTTCTGTCCGCCTCTGAACTCGCCGACGCGGCGCGGGCGCCGGGCACGTTGGAGATGCTGGCGCGCTTCTCGGTTCTGAGCCGCCTGAAGGAGCATCCGAATTCGTCGCTGTTCTCCAAGATGCGCGTCTATGACGGTGAAAGCCTGAAGGAGACCGATCCGACCGCCAAAACGGTTCAGGAATATCGCGATATTGCCGGCGTTGATGAAGGCATGGATGGCGTATCCACTCGTTTCGCCTACAAAATCCTGTCGGAGACCTTCAACTTCGATACGACGGAAGTCGCCGCGGATCCGGTGCATCTGATGTATGTGCTTGAGCAGGCGGTGCGGCGGGAGCAGCTGCCGGCGGATGTCGAAACCCGATATATCGAGTTCGTCAAAGAAGAGCTGTCGCCACGTTATGCGGAGTTCATCGGGCACGAGATCCAGAAGGCGTATCTCGAGAGCTATAACGATTACGGGCAGAATCTGTTCGATCGCTACGTGTCCTACGCAGATGCGTGGATCGAAGATCAGGACTTCAAAGATCCTGATACGGGCCAGCTGATGGACCGTGATGTTCTCAATGAAGAGCTGACGAAGATCGAGAAGTCGGCGGGCATCGCGAACCCGAAGGACTTCCGCTATGAGGTGGTGAAGTTCTGCTTGCGCGCGCGGGCGCGGAATGAGGGCCGCAACCCGGCCTGGACGTCCTATGAAAAAATTCGGGATGTGATCGAGAAGCGGATGTTCAGCCAAGTTGAAGATCTGCTGCCGGTGATCTCTTTCGAAGCCAAGAAAGACGGCGAGATCGAGAAGAAGCACGTCGAGTTTGTCGATCGCATGGTTGGGCGCGGCTACACGCAGCGCCAGGTCCGGCGATTGGTCGAATGGTACATGCGTGTGAAAAAAGCGGGCTGACGCCATTTCTGCTCGTTAGGCGCGCCCCAGCTGGCGCGTCTGATGAGCGGCGTGCGCCCCCCTTCTACGCCGGTATAAGCCGCCCTATGCATCGCCGCCGCGCGGCGCAGCGTAGCAGCGATAATAAGATAGGCGAGTTGCCATGCGGGTCATTGACCGTCGTCTAAATCCAAAATCCAAGAGCCTTGGCAATCGCCAGCGCTTTATCCGCCGCGCTAAGGCCGATATTCGCGAAGCGGTTCAGGACGCATTGAAGCGCCGCAAAGTGTCGGATGTGGAGGGGGCGGAAAAAGTTCGCATCCGCGCGCGAAGCGTCCGCGAACCGAGCTTTTCGCACGGCAATGAGCAGGGCAAGCGATCCTACGTCTTGCCCGGCAACAAGGACCATCAAGTCGGCGACTATATCCCCAAACCGCCGAGCGGCGCTGGGGGGGCCGGCTCCGACGGTTCTCCCGATGGCGAGGGCGAGGATGATTTTGTTTTCACCCTTAGCAAGGAAGAGTTCCTCGACGTGTTTTTCGAGGATCTTGCCCTTCCCAATATGGAAAAGACCAAGCTCGCGAAGATGAAGGCTTTCGCGCCGGCGCGGGCTGGCTTTTCGTCGGATGGCGCGCCGGCGAAGCTCGCCTATACGCGCACGATGCGCAACTCCTTGGCGCGGCGCATCGCGCTTGGCCGCCCCAGGAAGGGCGAGATACAGGCGCTGGAGGAGGCGTTGTTCCGCGCCGAGGCGCGCGGGGACGTTGCGGAGGCGACGCGGTTGCGCGCTTTGGTCGAGGCTCTGTCCGAAAAACGCCGTCGGGTGGCGTATATTGACCCGCTCGATCTGCGGTACCGGCGCTATGAGATGCGGCCGAAGCCGACGACGCAGGCGGTGATGTTTTGCCTGATGGACGCTTCGGCGTCGATGACCGAAGGGTTGAAAGATCTCGCCAAGCGCTTCTTTATGCTGCTTTATATCTTCCTGTCGCGACATTACGAAGAGATCGACATTGTCTTTATTCGGCATACGAGTATTGCCGCCGAAGTGGATGAAGATACGTTTTTCCGAGGTGTTCAAACCGGCGGCACTGTTGTGTCTACGGCGTTGGAAGAAATGTTGCGTGTTGTTGAAGAGCGCTACCCGGTTGATGATTGGAATATCTACGCGGCGCAGGCGTCGGATGGGCACAATTTCAGCGATGATATGGAGCGCTGCTTACAGCTGCTAAATGGCGACATCCTGCCGATGTGTCAGTATTTCGCGTATATCGAGGTTGTTGAACGTGAATTCGCCCGTTCTCGTTTCGCAAGCCAGCTCTGGGCGGGATATCGGGACATTGACGACCCACGGTTCGCAATGCGCCGGGCTTCGTCGCCAGGTGAGATATTCCCGGTCTTTCATGAGCTCTTCGCCAAGAGCTCGGCGGCCTGAGGGAGGAGGCGACGATGGATGACGCGATGCAAAGCCCCGCCCTTGGCGCTGGCGGCCTGCTTTTCGATGGTCCGGAATGGAACTTCGAGCTGGTCCAGCGGGTCTATGACGCTTGCGCGGAGATTGCGTTGGGCGAGATGGGGCTGGACATCTATCCGAACCAAATTGAGGTGATCACGGCTGAGCAGATGCTTGACGCCTACACCTCCATTGGCATGCCGCTGATGTATCGCCACTGGTCGTTCGGAAAACGCTTCGCGCGGGAAGAAACCTTGTACCGCAAGGGCCATCGCGCTTTGGCCTATGAGTTGGTGATCAACTCCAACCCCTGCATCAATTACATCATGGAAGAAAACACCATGACGATGCAGCTGTTGGTAATTGCGCACGCTGCATTCGGCCACAATCATTTTTTCAAGAACAACTATCTGTTCCAACAATGGACTCGCGCCGACGCAATTCTCGACTATTTGGACTTCGCTAAAAACTATGTTTCGAAGTGCGAGGAAAAATACGGGATTGAGAAGGTCGAACAGGTGCTCGATTGGGCCCACGCGCTGATGAGCCATGGGGTGCACCGCTATATCGGGCCGCGGCGGCAAAGCGCTGATGAAAGCAGGGCCCGTTCATTGGCGCGGCTGGAATATGAAGAGGCGACCTATAACGATCTTTGGCGGACGGTGCCGAAGGGGGAAGATGGCGAAGGCTCGCTGACGCGGGGGGGCGCTGAGGCCTCAACTCTTGGGCTGCCGGAAGAGAACATTCTCTATTTCCTGGAGAAGCACGCGCCGAAACTGGCGGATTGGCAGCGCGAGTTGCTGCGCATCGTGCGCCGGATCGCCGAATATCTGCATCCGCAACGCCAGACCAAGGTGATGAATGAAGGCTGCGCGACCTTCACCCACTTTGAGATCCTGAACCGCCTGTATGATCGCGGCCGCATCAGCGAAGGCTCCATGCTGGAGTTCCTGCACAGCCATTCTTCAGTGGTGTTTCAGCCGGGATTCCGCGATCGCCGCTTTGGCGGCATGAACCCCTATGCGCTAGGGTTCGAAATGATGCGCGATATCAAGCGCATGGTTGAGGAGCCGACGGCGGAGGACCGGGAATGGTTCCCGGATCTGGCCGGAACGGGCGACAGCATGGCGGCGCTGCGGGAGATTTGGGCCGACTATCGCGATGAGAGCTTTGTCCACCAATATCTCAGCCCGAAGCTGATCCGTGATTTCCGCTTCTTTACGCTCGAGGATGATGCCGAAGAGGACGATATGGAAGTCTCGGCGATCCATGACGAAGCAGGTTATCGCCGCGTCCGACGGGCGCTCGCGAAGCAATATGATGTGGCGGCGCATGATCCGCGCATTGAAGTCGTCGAGGCGAACCTATCCGGCAACCGCCGGCTGCTGCTGCGCCATACGGTGATCAATGAGCGGCTGCTCTCGAAGTCTGAGACGGAGCAGACATTGCAATGCCTGGCGAATCTGTGGGGCCACCGCGTGAAGCTGCTCGAGGTTTGCGCCGAGACGGACGATGTCCTGGTGGAGCATGATGCGCTGCCGCGGCCGAGTTAAGGTTTCGACCGGACCCCAGTTCTCGCTTTGAGCGTTTGCGTCGCATCAAATCGGCGCTTCCCTCGCGAAAAGAGACGCTTTTTGCCCACAGTGAGGGTTGGAAAAAAGGCACATGTCGAGTTGTGCATGCGCTCTGCTCCGGATTTCGTCTAACTCGTCGCAGGTTCTCGATATGCGAGGACGATCGCATCACTTCGAGTTTATCCGGGGGAAGACCTATGAAACTCACTTTTGCTGCAGCCGGCGCGGCTGCTGTTGTTCTCGCAGGCGGCGCCGCTTTTGCTGAAGGCAAAGACGGCAAGTGCTTTGACAAAGGCACCCTGAGCTACATCGACTGCCCGAAGCCGGCTGAGCCTGAAGTCAAGGTTGAAGAGCCTGCTCCAATCGTTGACGACAGCGGCTTCTACATCGGCGCTCGCGCTGGCGTTGCTCTGATCGATGGCGAGTACAATGTCGGCGCTGCTGACAAGCGCGACGTCAACCACGACACCGGCTTCTTCGTCTCGGGCATGTTCGGCTACGAGTATGCCGACGTTGCTCCAGGCATCTCGCTGCGTCCAGAGATCGAGCTGGGCTACATGAGCGCAGAAGTTGACAAGATCACTTCGTCGGCATCGGGCGCACAGCCTGCTGTTGGCGGCGACACTTCGGTTTTCTTCGGTTTCGTCAACGTCTTTGCTGACATCGAAGTCATCGAAAGCGTTGACCTGATCGTCGGCGGTGGTCTGGGCTTCGGCGTTGTCAACTTCGACAGCCACAGCTCGGCCGGCGTTGTCGCAATGGATGACAGCGACATCGGCTTCGGCTGGAACATCGGCGCCGGCCTCGGCATTGACGTTGCTGAAGGCGTCAAGCTGGAAGCTCTGTACCGCTACATGAGCTTCGACGTTGAAACCTCGTCGGCTGCCGCTTTCAAAGGCGACGCTGATCTGGACGCGCACACCGTTACCCTCGGCCTGCGCTTCAAATTCTAAGATCACCCTCTGATAACAGAGAGTTGATTTGGCCGCGGCGAGCAATCGCCGCGGCTTTTTTTGTGAATTTAGGCGGGCCGCGGGCAAATTTGAGGCCAAATTGTGTGTTTCGATTTGGGTTAAAAACACCGCCTGGCTAGAGTGACTTTCCCCATACTTCGCGTTCTAAAACGCATTTGTTGCCACGCTGCAGTTCCCCGCCCCCTCGTCCTCTGGTTGGGCCTTCGGAGGTTGTTAATCGTACCGATTGAGGGTTTTTTTGCTTTGTTCCGACAGAGTCACAGTGAAGGCGGCGCGGGAAGCGAGCGTCAATGGCGCGGTCGAGGGGAAGAGATCATGAGTATTTGCGAAGGGCGCGGCTTTCGAGCTGCGGCGCGTTCTGTCACGCGTGTTGTTGTAGCGGTGCTGGCGGCGGCTGCCGTCGCGGCATGTGCGCCACCAAAGAAGAAGGCCGACTCGACGCTGGATGGCGTTCCGTCGGTACAGGCGAAGCCGGTCGCGGTTGCGATTGAGAAGCCAAAGGCGCCAGATTGGCGGCCTTACTTCAAGGACGTCTCGCGCGGCGCGATCCGCGTTGATCTGACCGCGCGCCGGTTGACCTACTGGGAGCCGGGCGGCGAGACGGCGCGCACCTTCACCATCGCGGTTCCCCGTGATCGCAGCCTGCAACGCACCGGACGCACTCGGATCGTGCGTCGGCGGGTCGGACCGGATTGGCGCCCAACGCCATCCATGCTCAAGCGTAACCCGAAATTGCCATCCTACGTGCCGCCAGGCCCGCGCAATCCGCTGGGCGAATATGCGCTCTATCTCGGATGGCGCTATTACGCGATCCACGGCACCAATAACCAACGCAGCGTCGGTCGCCGCGCCACCTCGGGCTGCTTCCGCCTGCGCTCGGACGACATCGAATGGCTGTTCAGCAACGCGTCGGTCGGCACGCCGGTGCTGGTGCAGGGAAAAGTTTCCGGACCGCGCCACGCGCTGCCTGAGCCAAAGCCGGCGGAAACGGCCGCGCTGAGCAGCACGCCAAAAGCCTCGGTCCGCTGACCCCGCGCCAACGCGCAGCGTCCGCCGCCCCCGCGCCAGCTATAGGCCGCCCGCTTCCCAAACTCTCGGGCGGCCGCGCGTACACGGCCCTGTCCAGCGCAGCTGGGCGGGGCTTATTTATTCTGGATGCGTTGAGGGATGAGCTCGTTGCTCTGGTTTAGGGCTCGCGCTGTTGCGTCGGAGGGAAGCCTCAAAGGGCTGCTGCTAGAGTGATTTCAAATCGAATGCGTGCATTCGATGGCTCGGAAATCGCGACAACTCAAAGAGATAGAGCATTTTCATGACCGCAATTGTTTCGAA
>JALEGB010000044.1 GCA_022760355.1 Neomegalonema sp. | reverse complement strand
TCGCTCATCAGGCAGCTCCTTCAGCCTCTGCAGCGTCGGCCGCAGGCTCCTTGGCGACCTGATCAGGCCGCTTTGGCAGGATGTCCGAGGTCTTTTTGCCGCGACGCGCCGCAACCATCCGTGGCGAGTTCTCTTGCTTCAGCGCGTCGAAGGTGGCCCGAACCATGTTGTATGGGTTCTGGCTGCCGAGCGATTTCGCCACGACATCTTGAACGCCCAGCGTTTCGAACACTGCACGCATCGGACCACCTGCGATGATCCCGGTACCTTGCGGCGCCGCGCGCATAATCACCCGACCAGCGCCCCAGCGGCCCTCGATATCATGGTGCAAGGTCCGCCCCTCACGGAGCGGAACACGCATCATTTGGTTCTTGGCCTGCTCGGTCGCCTTCCGGATCGCCTCCGGAACCTCTTTCGCCTTACCATGGCCAAAGCCGACACGACCCTTCTGGTCGCCAACGACAACCAAAGCCGCAAAGCCAAACCGACGGCCGCCTTTTACAACTTTGGCGACCCGGTTGATGTGGACAAGGCGATCGACGAACTCGTCGCGCTCATCCTCATCCCGATCGCGCCGACCGCGCCGCTCGCCTCTTCCGTCTTCACGCGCCATGCGAGCGCCTCCTTAAAACTTCAAGCCGGCTTCACGCGCGGCGTCAGCCAGCGCTTTCACCCGGCCATGATAGATGAAGCGACCACGGTCGAAGTAGACTTGCTCAACGCCAGCCTTGATCGCGCGCTCCGCCACCAGCTGCCCCACTTTCGCGGCAGCATCGACATTGCGCTTGCCCTTAAGGCCCAGCTCCGGCTCAACGGTCGACGCGGCGACAATCGTTTCACCCTTAAGATCGTCGATCACCTGCGCGTAGATATTCTGCGAGCTGCGGAAAACCGACAAACGCGGCCGAGCATCCGCCACGCGCTTCAATTTGTTTCGGACGCGCAATCGCCGACGCGCCGCAACAACGTGCTTTTTCAACGGCATTACTGCGTTCCTTACTTCTTCTTACCTTCCTTGCGGAAGATATACTCGCCAGCGTAGCGAATACCTTTGCCCTTATAGGGCTCAGGCCGTCGCCAATCGCGAATTTCAGCTGCGACCTGACCAACTTGCTGCGCATCCGCGCCAGAGATCTCAATCTCGGTCGGCTTCGGCGCCTTGATATCGATCCCTTCCGGGATGTCGAAAATCACGTCATGGCTGTATCCAAGCGCCAGTTTCAGAGCTTTGCCCTGAACTTGCGCACGATACCCGACGCCGTTGATTTCGAGCTTTTTCTGAAAGCCGTCCGTGACGCCCTGAACAAGGTTCGCAACTCGGGTGCGCGCCATGCCCCACATCTGGCGGGCGCGCTTGTTGTCGCCGCGCGGCTTCACCGTAAGCTCGGCGCCTTCCATGACGATCTCAACATCGTCCGGCGCGGTGAAGCTCAAGGTGCCTTTCGGCCCTTTCACTTCAACCGTCTGCCCTGAAATCTTCGCCGTGACATTGCTCGGGACGGCGACAGGCCTTTTTCCAATTCTAGACATCGCTCGCCCCTTAGAACACGGTGCAAATTACTTCGCCGCCGACATTCAGCTCGCGGGCGCGCGCATCTGAAACAACGCCCCGGTTCGTCGAGATAATCGCGACGCCCAGACCGTTCCGAACAGATGGCAGCTCCTGCGCGCTGTAGTAGGCGCGACGGCCCGGCTTAGAGACGCGTTGCAGCTCTTTAATTGCCGGTTGGCCTTCGTAATATTTCAGGTCGATTTCGATATCGGTGATCGAATCCGACACATCGACAACGCGGTAGCCGCGCAGATAGCCCTCTGCGACGAGAACCTCCAGAACGCGGGCTTTCTTATGCGACCCTTGGCAGCGGACCGTGCTGAGACCGCGCAGCAGACCGTTCCGGATCCGCGCCAGCATATCGCCAATCGGGTCTGAGCGGTTCTCGCGCAAGATGTAGCCGCGAGCACGCGGGCTGCCTGGTTTCTTTGCGTCTGAGGCGGTTTCTGTGTTTGTCATGCCCGCCTCACCAGCTCGATTTCACAACGCCGGGCAGCAAGCCCTTGTTGCCAAGTTCGCGCAATGCGATCCGGCTCATCTTCAACTTACGGTAGTAAGCTTTTGGACGACCCGAGACTTGGCAACGGTTGTGCAGACGCGTCGTGGAGCTGTTGCGCGGCAACTTCGCCAGCTGCAGAGTCGCGCGAATGCGCTCGCCCTGATCCAGCTCCTGATTTGCGATAATAGCCTTCAGCTCTTCACGCTTCTTAGCGTATTTCGCCACCAGGCGCTCGCGCTTCTTTTGTCTTTCGACCATAGCAACTTTAGCCATAGCGCCCTCGATTAGTTCATGAACGGCATGTTGAAGTGCTTAAGCAGCGCCTTCGCCTCAGCCGTATTCTTCGCGGTGGTGCAGATTACGATATCCATGCCCCAGACTTGATCGACCTTGTCATAGTCAATCTCTGGGAACACGATGTGCTCTTTGACGCCCATCGCGTAGTTGCCATTCTGATCGAAGCTCTTGCCCGAGACGCCGCGGAAGTCGCGGATACGCGGCATTGCGATCGTGATCAGGCGGTCGAGAAAATCATACATCCGCGCGCGACGCAGCGTGACCTTACAACCCAGCGGCATACCTTCGCGGACTTTAAAGCCTGCGATTGAGTTCTTCGCGCGGGTCGTCACCGGCTGCTGGCCAGCGATCTGGGTCAAGTCGCCTAGAGCCGACCGAACCTTTTTGCTGTCCTGAACCGCTTCGCCAACCCCCATATTCAGCACGATCTTATCGAGCCGCGGGATTTGCATCGCGTTTTTGTACTTGAACTCCTCCTGGAGCGCAGCACGGATCTTATCGTCATACAGCGTCTTGAGGCGAGGCGCCCACGCCTCGGCCGCGCCGTTCTCAGCCTCAGCCATCGATTACCTCACCAGACTTCTTCGCGAACCGAACTTTTTTCTGTCCGCCATCGCCATCATCCACAAATTTGAACCCGATCCGAGTCGGGCCGCCATCTTTGGGATCGACGTAAGCAAGGTTCGACAGATCGATCGGTTTCTCGATCGAATTACGACCGCCCTGCTGAGCCTGTGATTGTTTCTGGTGCTTGATTGCGACGTTGACGCCGGAAACAACCGCGCGACCAGGCTCACGATCCTTCGCAGGAATTACTTTGGTGATGTCGCCTTCGCGGCCCTTGTCCTTGCCGGACAGGACGACAACCCGATCACCCTTCTTCAGCTTCGCCGCCATCTTACAACATCTCCGGCGCGAGACTGATGATCTTCAGGAAGTTCTTCGCCCGCAGCTCACGCGTGACCGGGCCAAAGATCCGGGTGCCGATTGGCTCGAGGTTGTTGTTGAGAATAACAGCCGCGTTCTTGTCGAAGCGGATCGCGGTGCCGTCATCACGGCGAACTTCTTTCGAAGTTCGAACGACAACCGCCTTACGCACATCGCCTTTCTTCACTCGGCCGCGTGGAATTGCTTCCTTGACCGAGACGACGATAATATCGCCGACGCGCGCGTACCGACGGCCTGCGCCGCCGAGAACTTTAATACATTGAACAAGCTTCGCGCCGCTGTTGTCAGCGACTTCCAGCTTCGACTCGTTCTGGATCACTAGCTTTCTCCGACCTGTACGAGCCGCAGCCTATGCCGCACCCGCAGGGTTTCATCGAAAGCGTCAGGTATAGCTTAGGAGTCCGCGGCCTTCTCGCCCGCGCTCTCCTCAGCAGCCCGTGCTGCGGCTTCCTCGGTCCTGGCTGACGCCAATTCCTTTGCAAGCTCCTCAGTCACGAGTTCCCAACGCTTATTTTTGGACTTCGGCGCGCATTCAACGATCCGAACCGTCTCGCCTTGCTTGGCTTGGTTCGTCTCGTCATGCGCCCGATACTTCTTCGACATTCGGATCGTCTTCTTCAGCACCGGATGCTGAAACGCGCGCTCGACCGAGACCGTAATGGTCTTCTCGTTCTTGTCGCTGACGACCCGGCCCTGAAGAATCCGTCTTGGCACGTCGTTATTCCCCTTACTCGCCCGCCGGCTCGGCGGCCTCGGCGGCGCCCTTGGCGGCCGCAATCGCTTTTTCGTTCAGCAAAGTCTTCACTCGCGCAGCGGCCCGACGCAGATCGCGCATCCGCGCCGTGTTCTGCACCTCGCCCGAAGCGGCTTGAAAGCGAAGATTAAACTGCTCTTTTTTATAGTTGAGCAGTTCGTCCTTCAGCTGATCCGGCGTCATCTGACGCAACTCTTCAATCTTCATCTCCGCGCCCTCCAGACGCATCGCCAACTGGCGCGATCCCTACAGGCAAAGAAAATAGAGGCCCGCGGCCCACTCCAGGGCCGCCGCGCCTCACCAATCTTCGCGCTGAATGAACCGGCATTTAACCGGCAATTTCATAGCCGCCAGCCGGAGAGCTTCTCTTGCCACAGGTTCGCCCACGCCGTCAATCTCGAACATGACACGACCTGGCTTTACTTTAGCCGCCCAGTACTCGACGGAGCCTTTACCCTTACCCATCCGGACCTCAGTCGGCTTTTTCGTAACCGGAAGGTCTGGGAAGATGCGGATCCACACGCGGCCTTGGCGTTTCATGTGGCGAGTCATCGCCCGACGAGCAGCCTCGATTTGACGCGCGGTGATTCGCTCTGGCTCCACCGCTTTCAGGCCGAACTGACCAAAGTTAAGGGTGGTGCCACCCTTCGCTTCGCCATGGATGCGGCCCTTATGCGCCTTGCGGAATTTCGTACGCTTCGGCGAAAGCATCGCCCGATCTCCTTGTTTCTTGAGGAGGCGCGCGAATTAGGCGATCGCGGCCAAACCGCCTCGCCCCGCGCGCCGGCGACGCCTCTAGTTACGACGCTCGCGATCGCCGCGATCACGCCCACGTGGCGGGCGACCGCCCGCCGGACCAGTTTCCTGCAGCTCGGTATTGCGACGATCCCGCGCCGACGGATCATGCTCCATGATCTCGCCTTTGAAGATCCACGCCTTAATCCCGATGATGCCGTAAGCGGTTTTCGCTTCGGAATGCGCATAGTCGATATCCGCGCGGAGCGTGTGCAGCGGCACCCGGCCCTCACGATACCACTCCGTCCGCGCGATCTCCGCGCCGCCCAAACGGCCGGCGCAGTTCACCCGAACGCCGAGCGCGCCCATACGCATCGCAGTCTGCACCGAACGCTTCAGCGCGCGCCGAAAAGACACGCGACGCTCCAGCTGCTGCGCAATGCCGTCGGCCAAAAGCTGAGCGTCAATCTCAGGCTTCCGCACTTCGACAATGTTCAGATGCAGTTCGCTATCGGTGAACTTCGCCAATTCGCCGCGCAGCTTCTCAATATCCGCGCCCTTCTTGCCGATGATCACGCCCGGACGCGCCGTGTGGATCGTCACACGGCACTTTTTATGCGGCCGCTCAATGACCACGCGGCTCACGCCAGCTTGCTTACAGCGCACTTTTACGTATTCACGGATCGCGAGATCTTCGTGAATCAGTTTGCCGTACTCTTTGCTGTCCGCGTACCAGCGCGATTCCCAGGTGCGGTTGACGCCGAGGCGGAAACCAATCGGGTTTGTCTTCTGTCCCATTTCTTCCGTCCCGCCTTTATGCCGCGTCCGTCTCAGGCTCTTCTTCGCGCACCTTGATGGTGATCTCCGCGAATGGCTTGAGAATACGGCCAAACCGACCACGGCCGCGCGGCCGCCCGCGCTTCATGACCAGGTTCTTACCGACCCACGCTTCGGCGACGATGAGACTATCGACGTCCAGCTGGTGGTTGTTTTCCGCGTTAGCAATCGCCGACAGCAAGGTTTTGCGCACGTCCTGCGCAATACGACGCTTGGAAAAAGCCAACTCATTCAGCGCGACGTCGACCGGCAATCCCCGGATCATTTCCGCGACGAGGTTCAGTTTCTGCGGGCTTACGCGCAGCATCCGCGTCTTCGCCATCGCCTCATTCTCGGCGACGCGCCGCGGGTTCTTCTCTTTACCCATTACCCGCTCCTATCGACGCTTGGCTTTTTTATCCGCAGCGTGCCCGTAATAGGTACGCGTCGGCGAGAATTCGCCAAACTTGTGGCCGATCATCTCTTCGCTCACGAGGACCGGGATATGCTTCTGGCCGTTATAAACGCCAAAAGTCAGGCCAACAAATTGCGGCAGAATTGTCGAGCGGCGCGACCAAATCTTGATCACTTCTTTGCGGCCCGACTCTTGGGTCTTCTTCGCCTTCTTGATCACGTAAGAATCGACGAAGGGGCCCTTCCATACAGAACGAGGCATGTGTGTCGCTCCTTACTTCTTCTTCAAGTGCCGGCTACGGATGATGTACTTATCAGTCGACTTATTCGACCGCGTACGCCGACCCTTGGTGGGCTTACCCCAAGGAGTGACCGGGTGGCGGCCACCCGAGGTTCGGCCTTCACCACCACCATGCGGGTGATCGACCGGGTTCATAACGACGCCGCGAACGCTTGGACGCACGCCTTTGTGGCGCATCCGGCCCGCCTTACCGATATTCTGGTTCGAGTGATCGGAGTTCGACACGGCGCCAATCGTCGCCATACATTCCTGCCGAACCATCCGCAGTTCACCCGAGTTCAGGCGCAGCTGCGCGTAGCCGCCATCGCGGCCGACAAACTGAGCATAAGCGCCCGCGGACCGGGCAATCTGCCCGCCCTTGCCAGGCTTCAGCTCCACATTATGAATGATGGAGCCGATCGGCACGCCGGAAAGCGGCATGGCGTTGCCCGGCTTCACGTCGACCTTCGCGCCGGCGATCACTTCATCGCCGACAGCCAGACGCTGTGGCGCCAAGATATACGCAAGCTCGCCATCTTCATATTTCACCAGCGCGATGAACGCCGTCCGATTGGGATCATATTCGATCCGCTCAACCGTCGCCGCCATATCCCACTTACGACGTTTAAAGTCGATGATCCGATAAAGCCGCTTTGCGCCGCCGCCACGCCGACGAGACGTAATTCGTCCCGTATTGTTCCGGCCGCCCGACTTCGAAAGACCCTCGGTGAGGTTCTTTTCAGGGCGGCCTTTCCAAAGACCGGCGCGGTCGATCAGAACCAGCCCACGCTGGCCTGGCGACGTCGGCTTGAACTTTTTCAGAGCCATTTTGTCCGCCTAACTTTCTGTCTTCCGCTACAGTACTGAGCCAGCGTGGTTGTGATCGCCGAAGGCTAGGCGCCCACTTTCACAACAACCGCGCCAAACCCGGCTACAAGCCTGTCGTTACGTCGATGAAGTTGCCCTCTTCGAGCGTTACGACTGCTTTTTTCATATCGCTCCGGCGGCCTTTCCGGCCGCGGAACATTTTCGTCTTGCCCTTGACGACTGTCGTGTTGATCTTTTTGACCTTCACGTTGAACAGCGTCTCAACCGCTTCTTTAATCAGCGGCTTGGTCGCATCAATCGCCACTTCAAACATCACCGCGTTATGCTCCGACGTCATCGTCGCTTTTTCGGTGATGAGAGGACGACGAATTACGTCGTACAATTCAGCTTTCGTCGCCATCGATTAGCCCTCCGCCGCGACAGGTTCGGCCGCGGCTTTGCCTGCGCCGCTCAACCGTGCGGAAAGAGCTTCAACACCGGCCTTGGTGATCACCAGCGTATCGCGCCGCAGAATGTCGTACACATTCGCGCCTTGGGTCGGGAGAACATCAACGCCATCGATGTTCCGCGCCGCTTGCGCAAATTTGTCGTCGACCTGAGCGCCGTCGATGAGCAACGTCCGGCCCCAGCCGAGCTTTTCCAACTGCGCCTGCAGCGCTTTGGTTTTGCCATCTTCGCTAACCGCTTGGTCAACGATAACCAGCTCGCCCGCTTTTACTTTCGCCGACAAAGCGTGCCGCAGGCCCATTGCCCGAACTTTCTTCGGCAGCTCATGCGCATGGCTGCGCACTTTTGGGCCTTTATACGTACCGCCATGGCGGAAGATAGGCGCGCCGCGCGAGCCGTGACGCGCACCGCCCGACCCTTTTTGGCGCACAACCTTCTTGGTCGAGTAGGAGACTTCCGACCGACCTTTTACTTTATGCGTGCCGGCTTGGCGCTTCGCCAGCTGCCAGCGCACAACACGATGGAGAATGTCAATCCGCGGCTCCTCTACGCCGAAAATTGCTTCATCCAATTCGATCTCGCCCGCCTCTTGAGCGTCGAGCGTTACCACTTTCGCTTTCACGCCTCGCCTCCTTCGGTCGGTGCGTCGCCGCCAACATCCGCGTCAGCGGCGGCTTCTTCGGCAGCCTTCTCCACGAGGCGGATCGCCGCCGGCAGCGGAACATTGTCCGGCCGCGCGCGTTTCGCCGCGTCACGAATCGTCACCCAGCCGCCTTTAGGGCCAGGCACGGCGCCTTTGACGAAGATCACGCCGCGCTCGACATCCGACTTAACCACGATCAGGTTCTGCACGGTAACCCGCGCGTCGCCCATATGGCCCGCCATCCTCTTGCCCTTAAAGACCCGACCAGGATCCTGACACTGGCCAGTCGAGCCATGGCTCCGGTGCGAGATCGACACGCCGTGCGACGCCCGAAGACCGCCAAAATTGTGACGCTTCATTGCGCCCGCGAAACCCTTACCGATCGACGTGCCGCTGACATCAACATGCTGACCATCAACAAAATGATCCGCAGTAATTTCCGCGCCAACTTCGATCATGTTCTCAGGGCTTACCCGGAACTCGACCACCTTACGCTTTGGCGGCACGCTAGCTTTGGCGAAATGGCCGCGCATCGGCTGCGTGACATTCTTCGCTTTGGCGAAGCCCGCGCCGAGCTGAACGGCCGAGTAGCCGTCGCGCTCCTCGGTTCGCTGCGCGACAACCTGCAGGCCTTCGATCTTCAGAACGGTAACCGGCGTACGGCGACCATCCTCTGCGAAGACTTGGGTCATGCCCAGCTTCTGCGCGATGACACCCGATCGCATCTCGCTTCCTCCTAAATCTGACATCGATCCCGGAACGCGCCTTTCACGCTCCGCAGATGATTGGTCAGAGCTTAATCTCCACGTCGACACCGGCGGCCAGATCGAGCTTCATCAAAGCATCGACCGTTTGCGGGGTCGGATCTACAATATCCAAGAGCCGCTTATGCGTGCGGATCTCGAACTGTTCTCGGCTCTTCTTATCGATGTGAGGACCGCGAAGAACCGTGAATTTCTCCAGCCGCGTTGGCAGCGGAATAGGACCGCGCACCTGCGCGCCAGTCCGTTTCGCGGTGTTCACAATTTCCCGTGCCGAGCTATCGAGCACACGATGGTCAAAGGCCTTGAGCCGAATACGGATATTTTGGCCCTGCATGGCCTCCGATCCCTTTCTGGACAGTTAACAGTTCCTCAAGCAGCGGATCATCGCTGATGAGGTGAGCAAAAAAGAAGCGGGCCGGGGGAGCGGCCCCCGGCCCGCCGCAAATCAGCTCGCGCTATTCTTTGATGGACGCAACAACACCCGCGCCGACGGTCCGACCGCCTTCACGAATTGCGAAGCGCAGCTTCTCTTCCATCGCGATCGGAGCGATCAGCGTAACTTCCATTTTGATGTTATCGCCAGGCATAACCATCTCAGTGCCTTCAGGCAGATCAACGGTGCCAGTAACATCCGTCGTACGGAAGTAGAACTGTGGCCGATAGTTGGAGAAGAACGGGGTGTGACGACCGCCTTCTTCTTTCGTCAGAATGTATGCTTCCGCGGTGAACTTGGTGTGCGGCTTCACGGTGCCCGGCTTACACAGAACCTGACCACGCTCAACATCTTCACGACCAACACCACGCAGCAGCGCGCCGATATTGTCGCCTGCTTCGCCCGAGTCGAGCAGCTTACGGAACATCTCAACACCGGTGACGGTGGTCTTCTGCGTGTCGCGGATGCCGACGATCTCGACTTCCTCGCCAACATTGACGACGCCACGCTCAACACGACCGGTCACAACCGTACCACGACCCGAGATCGAGAACACGTCCTCGACCGGCATCAGGAACGGCTGATCCTTCGGACGATCCGGCGTCGGAATGAACTCGTCAACCGCCGCCATCAGCTCCATGATCTTTTCTTTGCCGATGTTCTCGTCGCGGCCCTCAACAGCAGCCAGCGCCGAGCCTGCAACGATAGGAAGATCGTCGCCAGGGAAGTCGTACGAGCTCAGCAGCTCACGGACTTCCATTTCAACCAGCTCAAGCAGCTCCTCATCGTCAACCTGGTCAACTTTGTTGAGGAACACGACCAGCGCAGGAACGCCAACCTGACGCGCCAGAAGGATGTGCTCACGGGTCTGAGGCATCGGGCCGTCAGCCGCGTTCACAACCAGGATCGCGCCGTCCATCTGCGCCGCGCCGGTGATCATGTTTTTAACATAGTCGGCGTGACCTGGGCAGTCGACGTGCGCATAGTGGCGGTTTTCGGTCTCATACTCGACGTGCGCGGTCGAGATGGTGATGCCGCGGGCTTTTTCTTCCGGCGCCGAGTCGATCTCGTCGTAGCCTTTAGCTTCGCCGCCGCCGGCTTCCGCCATCACCATGGTGATCGCTGCGGTGAGGGTGGTTTTGCCGTGGTCGACGTGGCCGATGGTGCCGATGTTGACGTGCGGCTTATTACGCTCGAACTTTTCCTTGGCCATCCCAGTTTCCTCTTACGAGGTCCTCTATCGTATCGAAGCGCTGCATGCGCAAACGCTTGAAACCATTCCAACAGACAGATCGGCCGATCTGCGCCGAACTCTAACTTCGCCAGGAGCGCACCGCCCCTGGCGCACAACGTCCTAATCCGAAGATGCGAACGTTACAAAACATGGTTCGCCGGGCTTGGCGGCGCCGATTGACGCGTTTGAGCCCGACCTTGCCGCGCCTTAGGAGGCGTACTTGGCTTGGATCTCGTCCGACACGTTCTGTGGGACAGGATCGTAATGGTCAAACTGCATCGTAAACTGCGCGCGGCCCGAAGACATCGAACGCAAGCTGTTGATGTAGCCGAACATATTCGCCAGCGGTACGAAAGCTTTGACGACTTGCGATACGCCGCGCGCCTCAGTGCCCTGAACAATGCCCCGACGAGAGTTCAGATCGCCGATGATGTCGCCCATATACTCTTCAGGGGTCACGACTTCCACCGCCATCATTGGCTCCAGCAACTTCGCGCCAGCCTTTTTCAGACCTTCGCGCATTGCCGCCCGCGATGCGATTTCGAACGCCAAAACGCTCGAGTCAACATCGTGATACGCGCCATCCAGCAGCCTCACCTTGAAGTCAATAACCGGGAAGCCTGCAAGCGGGCCGCTGTCCATAACAGACTGGATGCCCTTCTCGACGCCCGGAATATATTCCTTCGGTACGGAGCCGCCAACGATCATGCTCTCGAAGCTGTAGCCTTCGCCCGCTTCGGTCGGCTCGATCTCAAGCTTAACGCGCGCGAACTGACCTGAACCGCCCGACTGCTTCTTGTGCGTGTAGTCGATCTCAGCCGAGTGGCCGATCGTCTCACGATACGCAACCTGCGGCGCGCCGATATTCGCCTCGACCTTGAACTCCCGCTTCATGCGGTCGACCAGAATGTCGAGGTGCAGTTCGCCCATGCCTTTCATGATGGTCTGGCCCGACTCGATGTCGGTATGGACGCGGAAGGACGGATCCTCCGCCGCCAGACGCTGCAGCGCCAGGCCCATCTTCTCTTGGTCGGCTTTCGACTTCGGCTCAACCGCAATCTCGATAACCGGATCCGGGAAAGTCATCGTCTCGAGAACCACTGGATCCGACTTCGCGCAGAGCGTATCGCCCGTCGTCGTCTCTTTCAGGCCGCCGAGCGCAATAATGTCGCCCGCAAACGCCTCGGTGATGTCTTCCTTATCGATCGCGTGCATCATCAGCATGCGACCGATCCGCTCTTGCTTGCCCTTCGTGGAGTTCAGCACCGAGGTGCCTTTTTCCAGCGAGCCCGAATAGATCCGGGTGAAGGTGAGCGAGCCGAGATACGGGTCGTTCATGATCTTAAACGCAAGCGCCGAGAAAGGCTGCGCATCTTCCGCCGAGCGCGCGATGTTCCGCGTCTCGCTCTCATCGCCTGGCTTAAAGCCCATATAGGCAGGCACGTCGAGCGGCCCCGGCAGATAGTCGATAACAGCGTTCAGCATCGGCTGGACGCCTTTGTTCTTAAAGGCCGAGCCGCAAATCACCGGCACAAACGCCATCGACAGGGTGCCCTTGCGGAGCAGCTGACGCAGAGTGTCCTCATCCGGCTCTTCGCCTTCGAGATACTTCTCCGTCCACTCATCGTCGACTTCGACCGCCGCCTCGATCATCTCGGCGCGCATCTCTTCGCACTTTTCTTTGAGCTCGTCCCGGATTGGACGACGCTCCCAGCTTGCGCCAAGATCTTCGCCGAGCCAGACCCACTCTTCCATCGTGACCAGGTCGACAGCGCCTTCCAGCTCGCTCTCCGCGCCGATCGGGCACTGGATTGGAACCGGCTTCGCGCCGGTGCGATCCGCCACCATCTCGACGCAGCGGAAGAAATCGGCGCCGATCTTATCCATCTTGTTGACGTAGACGATCCGCGGAACTTTGTAGCGGTCGGCCTGACGCCAAACGGTTTCGGTCTGAGGCTCAACGCCGGCGTTCGCATCAAGAACGCAGACTGCGCCATCAAGAACAGCCAGCGAACGCTCAACTTCAATCGTGAAATCAACGTGGCCAGGCGTGTCGATGATGTTGAACCGGAACTTCGCCTCTTCCGGCGTGTCGCCGTAAGGGCCCGCAGGGGTCGACCCATCCTCAGTGCGGAACCAGAACGTCGTGGTCGCCGCCGAGGTAATGGTGATGCCGCGCTCTTGCTCCTGCTCCATCCAGTCCATGGTCGCGGCGCCGTCATGCACCTCGCCAATCTTGTGGGACTTTCCGGTATAGTAGAGGATGCGCTCGGTCGTCGTCGTTTTGCCGGCGTCGATATGCGCCATAATACCGAAGTTACGGTAGCGCTCGAGCGGATAATCGCGGGCCATCTCTCGGCTCCTTGGTTTCAGGCGCCCGGGCGACTTGCCCGAGCAACTCCCTCGCGTTGGGATCTACAAAAAGGACGTCACCACCGGTAATGGGAGAAGGCGCGGTTCGCCTCCGCCATCTTATGGGTGTCCTCGCGCTTCTTGACCGCAGAGCCGCGGTTATTCAACGCGTCAAGCAACTCATTCGAAAGTCGCTCTTCCATCGTGTTCTCGTTGCGCGATCGCGCCGCCGTAATCAGCCAACGAATAGCAAGAGCTTCGCGGCGCTCAGGGCGGACCTCGACCGGGACCTGGTAGGTCGCGCCGCCGACCCGGCGCGACCGAACTTCAACCGAAGGCTTCACATTGCCCAGAGCCTCGTGAAACGCCTCCACAGGGTCGCGCCGCGCGCGCTCTTCCATCCGAGAGAGTGCGCTATACACAATACGCTCAGCAGTAGACCGCTTGCCGTCGTACATGAGGTTGTTCATGAACTTCGTCAGAACGACGTCGCCATATTTGGCGTCCGGCAAAATCTCTCGTTTCTCAGCGCGATGTCGACGCGACATTCCTTACCTCTTACCTATACAGGCGTATTAAGCGCAGCGGCTTACGATGACACGGCACCGATAAGCGGTCTCACGACGGCAGCGACGGATGGCCTTACGGCGAGCTTGCGCAGGATAGCGACCCCAGTCGCCGCCCCAAGCGCCGTCACGTGCAGTCGCCAGAGCGCCGCAGCTGTTTTCGAACCAGGTTGCGACACGGCAGCCATAGCCGCGACGGCGGCAGCGGCGCAGCGCGGCGCGGCGAGCTTGGTAGCAAGTCGCATAGCCAGTCGCCGCCGCCCAATAGCGCGCCGACGCCGAATAGGCGATCGCGCCGCAGCGGGCTTGTGCAGCCGAAGTTTGAACGGCGATGCTCGCGACCATAGCGACGACGAAAATCGCCGCAGTATAAATAACGCGTTTCATTTTGGCTTCTTCGCTCCATACTTGGACCGTCGTTGCTTACGGTCCTTTACTCCTTGCGTATCGAGCACGCCGCGGAGGATGTGATAACGAACGCCTGGCAAATCTTTCACCCGACCACCGCGAATCAAAACCACGGAGTGCTCCTGAAGGTTATGCCCTTCGCCCGGGATGTAAGAGATGACTTCATACCCGTTTGTGAGCCGAACCTTCGCTACTTTACGGAGCGCAGAATTGGGCTTTTTTGGGGTCGTCGTATAAACTCGCGTGCAGACGCCACGCTTCTGTGGATTCGCCTCCAAGTGCATCGACGTATTGCGATACCGGCGCGGTTGACGCGGCTTGCGAATCAGCTGCTGAATGGTCGGCATTTAGTCTAGACACCCCAAAACAGATCGCGCCCGACGCGATCAGCGCATCGGGCGGACGGCAGAGGACCGCAAAGCGGTCATGCTCTTCAAATCGATGATTTCTCACACAGCGCCGCAATGGCTGCGGAGTGGGCGGACCATAGGCGACAACTCCCTAACGGTCAAGCGCATAAAGCGCCCGTTGAGAGGTTTGAATTGCATGACGCTGCAGGGCGGTCTGGTCCGGTCGTGATTCGCATCCAGCCACGTCATACGCCGCCGGACGCCGGAATGCGGCGCCCGCCCACAGCGCATTGCGTGGGCGGAGCAGGTGCTGGGTTACAGCTTGAAGAAAACGGTGAAGTCTTTCACGACCGCGCGCCACCAATCGAACGTATCAATCATGTTTCCGCGCGTTACGCCCAAATCCAGATTGACGTTCATCTCCAACGTGAAGTTGCCGTCTTCGTCGATAAACGCCTTCCCAAACCGCTTTTCGCGGTTCCAGCGTGTCGAGTCTTTATCCGTAACGCCCTTGAAATCCCAACGCGATCGGAATTGCAGGTTTTTGCAGTCTTTGCCGGACTTACAGCCGTAAAAGTAGATCTCGTACGGCACAGGCTTCGGCCGCTCGTCGATCTTTACCGAGCCCTTGATCAGCGGATCGCCAAGTGGGTCCGCCGCAAGCGTTGCTTCGCCGTAGCGCTTCGCAATTGCGACGATTTTCTTTGGGTCGCGCGCGTCAAGCAGTTGCTCGCTTTCTTTGCGTTTGCCCGACATCTTCGCGATCATCAGGTCGGTAACGATCTGCTCGATCTCTTTGCGTTGCTCCGGAGAGAAGGTCGATTCTTGCGCCAGCGCCGAACCGCCCGCTTGCGCCATCGACGTCGCAATCACGGCCGCAGCCGCCCCTCGAAGCATTGAACGAATTTTCATTTACGTCACCATCCCGTCTTGAAGATTGTCGCCGCGCTCTCAGCGGCGGGCGCCCACGGCGCGGCGGAAGCAGAGTGCGGCGCGCACACATAGCCGCGACCTCGGAGCCGCCGGGCTCACACAGCCGCCGCGGCTGGACGAACCACAGATTCAAGGCGACTATTTGAAGAAGAAGTGTGGAAACCGCCGGAGCGCGAGCCGCCACTTCTCAAACACCGCCTCAACCGTCCGGCGATCCGCGCCAAACTCCAGATTGATCGACATTCGAAGCGTAACCGCGCCGTTTGGCTCAATATAGGCCACGCCAGAGCTGAACGTCTCGCCTCGATTCCACTCATTGACCCGAGGCAAGTCCCGCCCCGTCGGGCGGGGGTCCGCCTTTGCGTTCCAACGCGCCGCCAGATCGAAGTCCGTACAGCGCCCGTCCCGCTCGCACCCGTAGAACAGCGCGACATAGGCGACGCCCTCAATCCGCCCGCGGATGAGCGGCCATCCCTGTTTGCTTTTAAACTGTTTCGCCGGCCCAAAACGCTGCGCGATGCGGACGATCTTACTCAGATCGCGCGCATAAACCGTTTCGGCTCGGGCGACAGGCGCCATCGCAACCGTCGTGCAAAAACAAACGATTGCGCCCAGTGCGAGCGTCAGAGCCCTAAGCAGTCGCAGCATTTCGTCCTCCCACTTGCGTCCGGTCAGGCCCGGCGCATCAGCGCTCAGTCGAAGAAAAACTTCGGAAACTCAACCATCGCGCGGCGCCACCAATCGAAGCTGTCCTCAAGGGTCGCGCGCTCGACGCCGGCCTCAAGACTGACCTCCATCTTGACAACCACGGAGCCCTTCTCATCGAGGTAAGCGACGCCGATGCGTTTTTGGCGGTTCCACTCATTCGCGCGCTGAAGATCTTGGGCGCGCTTATCATCCGCCGCCGGATCCCAAACCGTCAAAAAGCGCAGGTTGGCGCAGCCGCGCTTGACGCCGCACCCGACGAATTGAATGACATAAGCCACGCCCTCAATCTTCGCGCTGATGAAATCCTGGCCGGCGGCGTCGGTTTTTAACGACGCCTCGCCCAGCTTTTTCGCCATCGCAGCGATTTTGGCTTTATCGGCCCCGGTAATTACTTCAGCACGCGCCGCGAATTGACCGCTAAAGAGAAGAGCTGCGCTGAACGCCGCCGCCAGAATTGCTCTAAACATGCGCCCCTCCGTACCCTATTCGGTCGACAGAGGCCACATTCCGCCCAGGAGCGCAACCGCTACCGCTAAAAAAAAGCCCGCCGCGATGACGCGACGGGCCAATTCACTGGCCGCTAAAGCGACCGAGAACGCTACTCAGCGGCGTGAGTTTCGTCGCGCGCTGGATCCGGCGCCTCCAGCGCCGGCGCCGCCGCAGCTTCGGCCGCCGCCCGGCGCTCCTCAAGGATCTTCCGATCCCGCTCCGCCGCAACCGCCTTAATATCACGCGTCGCGCCGCCGGTGCCTGCCGGGATCAGCCGGCCGACAATCACGTTCTCCTTCAGACCGACCAGTCGGTCGCGCTTGCCCTGGACCGAGGCCTCTGTGAGCACGCGGGTGGTCTCCTGGAACGATGCAGCGGAGATGAAGCTGCGGGTCTGGAGACTCGCCTTCGTGATGCCGAGAAGAACTGGGGAGCCCTTCGCCTGACGCAGCCCTTCGGCCTCCGCCCGCTCATTGACTTCATCCAATTCCAAGCGGTCAATCTGCTCGCCAACCAACAACGTGGTTTCGCCGCTATCTTCGATCTCCACCTTCTGGAGCATCTGTCGGACGATGACCTCGATATGCTTATCGTTGATCTTCACGCCCTGCAGTCGATAGACGTCCTGCACCTCG
The DNA here is from genome assembly GCA_022760355.1 of Neomegalonema sp. Classification (GTDB taxonomy): domain Bacteria; phylum Pseudomonadota; class Alphaproteobacteria; order Rhodobacterales; family Rhodobacteraceae; genus JALEGB01. The sequence goes on along the minus strand of JALEGB010000044.1, from coordinate 63,978 downwards.
TTGATGAGGAAGTCCGCCAGCGCTTCAATGCCCATAATGGCGAGAATGTCGTGCGGCGCCGGCTTGCCGTCCAGAAGATACTCGCCCTTCTGGATGAAGTCGCCTTCCTGAACCGGAATGTGCTTCCCTTTCGGCAGGAAGTACTCAACCGGCTCCAGCCCTTCTTCGGCGGGGTCGATCGCAACGCGGCGCTTGTTCTTATAGTCCTTGCCGAAGCGCACATACCCATCGATCTCGGCGATGATCGCGTGATCCTTCGGACGGCGCGCTTCGAACAGTTCCGCCACCCGTGGAAGACCACCGGTGATGTCCTTGGTTTTCGCGCCCTCGTTCGGAATCCGCGCGACGACGTCGCCGGCCTTGATCGGCTGACCATCCTCAACCGCGAGAATCGCGTCGACCGACATGAAGTAGTGAGCTGGGTTGCCGTTATCGAGCTTCACCATCTCGCCATCTTCATCCACCAGCGTGATCGCCGGCTTCAGCTCATTGCCCTTCGGCGCGGTCCGCCAATCCGAAACGATCCGCTGAGAAATACCGGTCGCCTCGTCCGTTTCCTCACGCACCGAAACATTCTGCACCAAGTCGACAAACTTCGCGATACCAGCCTTCTCGGCGATGATCGGCACCGTGTACGGATCCCACTCCGCCAGCTTCTGACCGCGCTTGATCTCATCGCCCTGCGCGACATGCAGCTTGCCGCCATAGATGATCTTGTGAACGGCGCGCTCGCGTCCCTTCTCATCCAGGATCGCCAACTGCAGGTTCCGGCCCATCACGACCGTTTCGCCCGCTTGGTTTTTGATCACATTGGCGTTGCGGATCTCAAGCTTGCCTTCCTGGCTCGCCTCGATGAACGACTTGTCGGCGAACTGCGCCGCGCCGCCGATGTGGAACGTCCGCATCGTCAGCTGAGTGCCAGGCTCACCGATCGACTGCGCCGCGATGATGCCAACCGCCTCGCCGACATTCACCGGCGCGCCGCGGGCCAGATCGCGGCCATAGCAGGTCGCGCAAACGCCGTCTTTGAGTTCGCAGGTCAGCGGCGAACGGATCTTAACGGTCTGAACGCCCGACTTCTCAATCGCGAGGCTGTCATTCTCGTCAATGAGATGGCCACGCTCAAACAGCAGCTCGCCCGTCGTCGGATCGACCACGTCCTCGTTCAGCGTCCGACCAAGGATCCGCTCCGACAGCGACGCGATGACATCGCCGCCATCGACCACGGCCGACGCGTGAATGCCGATATCCGTTCCGCAATCATACGATTTGACGATACAATCCTGCGCAACATCGACAAGACGGCGGGTCAGGTACCCCGAGTTCGCCGTTTTGAGCGCCGTATCCGCCAAGCCCTTTCGGGCGCCGTGGGTCGAGTTAAAGTACTCGCCCACCGTCAGGCCTTCTTTAAAGTTCGCGATGATTGGCGTTTCAATGATTTCGCCAGACGGCTTGGCCATCAGGCCCCGCATCGCGCCCAGCTGCCGCATCTGCGTTGGCGACCCCCGCGCGCCCGAGTGGCTCATCATATAGATCGAGTTCGGCTCCTTCGTGCGGCCTTCCTCGTCTTTCTGAACCGCGGAGATCTCTCCCATCATCGCGGCGGCAACCTTGTCGGTGCATTTCGCCCAGGCGTCGACAACCTTGTTGTACTTCTCGCCCTGGGTGATCAGACCGTCCATATATTGCTGCTCGAAATCCTTAACGTGGCTTCGAGTATCTTCGACGATCTCCCATTTGTTCTTCGGGATCACCATGTCAGCCTTACCGAAGGAGATGCCCGCGCGGAACGCCTCCTGGAAGCCCAACGTCATGATCCGATCGCAGAACAGGACCGACTCTTTCTGACCGCAATGGCGATAGACGGCGTCAATAACTTCGCCGATATCGCGCTTCCGCAGCACGCGGTTGACCAGATCGAAGCCGACGCCACGCTGCTTCGGCAGCAGCGCCGCGATCTTCATCCGGCCCGGCGTGCCGTCAACGATCTTGCGGATCGGATTTCCGTCCTCATCGACCGTCTCGAAGCGCATCTTCACCTTCGAATGCAGCGTCACGACGCCGGCATACAGCGCGTGCTCGATCTCCGCCATATCCGTGAAGACCATGCCCTCGCCAGGCATGCCATCTTTCTCCAGCGTCAGATAATAGATGCCGAGAACCATATCCTGGCTGGGAACGATAATCGGCTTACCGTTCGCCGGGCTGAGGATGTTGTTCGTCGACATCATCAGAACGCGGGCTTCAAGCTGCGCCTCCAGCGACAGCGGCACATGCACCGCCATCTGATCACCGTCGAAGTCAGCGTTGAACGCCGAGCAGACCAGCGGGTGCAGCTGGATCGCCTTACCTTCGATCAACACCGGCTCGAACGCCTGGATGCCCAAACGGTGAAGCGTCGGCGCGCGGTTGAGCATCACCGGGTGCTCGCGGATCACCTCATCGAGGATGTCCCACACCTCCGGCCGCTCTTTTTCAACCAGCTTCTTCGCCTGTTTGACGGTCTGGCTCAGCCCCTTCGCGTCGAGGCGCGAATAGATGAAGGGCTTGAACAGCTCGAGCGCCATCTTCTTGGGCAAGCCGCACTGATGAAGCTTAAGGTTCGGCCCCGTCACAATCACCGAACGGCCGGAGAAATCGACCCGCTTTCCGAGAAGGTTTTGGCGGAAGCGGCCCTGCTTGCCCTTGAGCATGTCGGCGAGCGACTTCAGCGGGCGCTTATTGGCGCCGGTGATCACCCGACCGCGGCGGCCATTGTCGAACAAGGCGTCGACAGCCTCCTGCAGCATCCGCTTCTCGTTCCGGACGATGATGTCCGGCGCGCGCAGCTCCAGCAGGCGCTTAAGGCGGTTGTTCCGGTTGATCACCCGGCGATAGAGATCGTTCAGATCCGAGGTCGCGAAGCGGCCGCCATCGAGCGGCACCAGCGGACGCAAATCCGGCGGGATCACCGGCACAACGGTCAGGATCATCCATTCCGGCCGGTTGCCCGACTCGATGAAGGCCTCGACCAGCTTCAGCCGCTTGAGAATCTTCTTCAGCTTCAGCTCGCCGGTCGCTTCCGCGAGATCCTCACGCAGGATCTCACGCTCGCGCTCCAGATCCAACGCCGCCAACATGTCGCGGATCGCTTCCGCGCCGATGCCGGCGATAAAGTTGGATTCGCCATGCTCATCCTGGGCCTCAAGATACTCTTCTTCCGTGAGCATCTGGCCCTTATCGAGCGGCGTCGAACCTGGATCGATGACGATATACTGCTCAAAATACAGCACGCGCTCCAGATCGCGCAGCGTCAGATCGAGCATCAGGCCGATGCGGCTCGGCAGCGACTTCAGGAACCAGATATGCGCAACCGGCGCGGCGAGCTCGATATGGCCCATCCGCTCACGCCGAACTTTCTGCAACGTCACTTCAACGCCGCATTTCTCGCACACAATTCCTTTGAATTTCATGCGCTTGTACTTGCCGCACAAGCACTCATAGTCTTTGACCGGGCCAAAAATCCGGGCGCAGAACAGACCGTCGCGCTCAGGTTTAAAGGTTCGGTAGTTGATCGTCTCCGGCTTTTTGATTTCGCCGAATGACCAGGACAGTATCCGCTCTGGCGAGGCGAGGGAGACGCGAATCTCATCGAAAGTCTTCGTCGGCTGAGGCTGCTGGAAGACGTTATTCGCAATTTCGTTCATGGGCGGGCGGGCTCCAAACTATCGCGCGCCGGGGCGAGCGGCGCGATTCTGCGACAGTCGGCTTGGGACTACGGCGGCGGGGCGTTCGCCTTCTCATTCCGTGAACCCAGACAAGCCGACCGGCTTACTTTTACGAACGCCAAGGGCGGGCTCTCCCTCGGCGTCCATGCGCGTTTGCGTCAGGCGTCGTCGCCTTCATCGCTGTCGAGAAGTTCGACATTGAGGCCGAGCGAGCGGATCTCCTTAACGAGAACGTTGAAGGATTCCGGCACGCCGGCTTCGAAATTATCTTCGCCTTTGACGATGGATTCGTAGACCTTCGTCCGGCCGGCGACATCGTCCGATTTGACGGTGAGCATTTCTTGCAGCGTGTAGGCGGCGCCATACGCTTCAAGGGCCCAAACCTCCATCTCGCCGAACCGCTGACCGCCAAACTGGGCCTTACCGCCCAGAGGCTGCTGCGTAACCAGCGAGTATGGGCCGGTCGACCGCGCGTGGATCTTGTCATCCACCAGATGGTGCAGCTTCAGCAGGTACTTGTAGCCGACGGTGACTGGCCGGGTGAACTGATCCCCGGTGCGGCCGTCATAGACCTTCGACTGGGCGGTTTCGTCGAAGCCTGCGCGCAGCAGCAGCTCATCGATATCCGGCTCTTTGGCGCCGTCAAAGACAGGCGTCGCGAAGGGGACGCCGCGGCGAACATTCTCGGCCGCCTCCAGCAGCTCCCGATCATCCATATCGGCGGCGGCGGCGTCGTAGACATCATCGCCATAGACTGTCCGCATCGCCTCACGAACAGGCGTAAGGTCGCCGCGGTGGCGATACTCGTCCAACGACCGGCCAACGATTTTGCCGAGCCCCGAAGCCGCCCAACCCAGGTGCGTCTCCAGGATCTGACCGACATTCATCCGGCTTGGCACGCCAAGCGGGTTGAGCACGATATCAACCGGCGTCCCATCCTCAAGGAACGGCATGTCCTCTTCCGGCACCACGCGGCTGATGACGCCTTTGTTGCCGTGGCGTCCGGCCATCTTATCGCCTGGCTGCAGCTTCCGCTTCACCGCGATAAAGACTTTGACGGATTTCATAACGCCAGGCGGCAGATCATCGCCGCGGCGGACTTTCTCCACCTTGTCCTCGAAGCGCTGATCCAGCTTCCGCTTGGCCGCTTCGTACTGATGCTGCAGCTCTTCGATCTCGGACATCTGCTCGTCCGAGGAGAGGACGATCTTCCACAGATCGTGATCCGGCAGCGACGCCAAGGTCTCAGCATCCAAGGTCTGCCCGGCGCGGACGCCGCGCGGCCCTTTCACCGCGTCGAGCCCTTCGAGGAACTTCCGCAAACGCGCGAAAATGTTCCGATCGAGAATGGTGACCTCATCCTCACGGTCGCGCGCGAGGCGTTCGATCTCTTCCTGCTCGATCTGCATCGCGCGTTCGTCTTTATCCACGCCATGGCGGTTAAAGACGCGCACTTCGACGATCGTGCCAAAGCCGCCCGGCGGCATGCGCAGCGACGTGTCGCGCACATCGGACGCTTTCTCGCCGAAGATGGCGCGCAGGAGTTTTTCCTCCGGCGTCATCGGGCTTTCGCCCTTCGGCGTAATCTTGCCAACCAGGATATCGCCCGGACCGACCTCAGCGCCAATATAGACGATGCCCGCCTCGTCGAGGTTGCGCAGGGCGTCCTCGCCAACATTTGGAATATCGCGGGTGATCTCTTCGGGACCCAGCTTCGTGTCCCGCGCGGAGACCTCGTATTCCTCGATATGAACCGATGTGAACACGTCGTCCTTAACGATACGCTCCGAAATCAGGATCGAATCTTCGAAGTTGTAGCCCTGCCAAGGCATGAAGGCCACGAGGATGTTCTTGCCCAGCGCCAGCTCGCCCAGATCAGTGGACGGACCGTCGGCAATCACATCGCCGGCGCCGACCTGATCGCCAACGTTAACCAGCGGGCGTTGGTTGATGCAGGTGTTTTGGTTCGAACGCTGGAACTTCCGCAGGCGATAGATGTCCACGCCCGGATCGCCCGGCTCCATCTCATCGGTTACGCGCACAACGATCCGCATTGCGTCAACCTGATCGATGACCCCGCCCCGTCGAGCGGTGATCGCCGCGCCGGAGTCCCGCGCCACCTTGCTTTCAATACCAGTGCCGACATACGGCGCTTCGGCCTTCAGCAATGGCACAGCCTGACGCTGCATGTTCGAGCCCATCAGCGCCCGGTTCGCATCGTCATTTTCCAGGAACGGGATCAATGACGCCGCGACGGATACGAGCTGCTTTGGCGAAACGTCGATCAGCGTCACCGTCTCCCGCGGGGCCAGCATAAATTCACCGGCCTTCCGGGTCGCGACGAGTTCGTTCTGAAAGCCGCCCTCAGGCGTCAGGCGCGCGTTGGCCTGCGCGATCGTATGCCGCTGCTCCTCAAGCGCGGAAAGGTACACGACCTCATCCGTGACCTGGCCATCCTCAACCCGACGATATGGCGCCTCAATGAACCCGTACCGATTCACCCGCGCAAAACTCGCCAACGAGTTGATCAGACCAATGTTCGGACCTTCAGGCGTTTCAATCGGGCACATGCGCCCGTAGTGAGTCGGGTGAACGTCGCGAACCTCAAAGCCCGCGCGCTCTCGGGTCAGACCGCCAGGGCCAAGCGCAGACAGGCGACGTTTGTGCGTCACCTCGGACAACGGGTTGGTTTGGTCCATAAACTGGCTGAGCTGCGAGCTTCCGAAGAACTCGCGCACCGCCGCCGCAGCCGGCTTCGCGTTGATCAAGTCCTGCGGCATAACCGTGTCGATCTCGACCGAGCCCATCCGCTCCTTGATCGCCCGCTCCATCCGCAGCAAACCGACGCGATATTGGTTTTCCATCAGCTCGCCGACCGAGCGAACGCGCCGGTTGCCAAGGTGGTCAATATCGTCAATGTCGCCACGACCGTCGCGCAGGTCGAGCATTTCACCGACAACCGCGAGAATGTCTTCTTTGCGCAGCGTGCGATGCGTGTCTTCCGCCGGCGTAAAGCCCCGCTTGCCGTCGAACCGCATATTCATCTTCACGCGGCCAACCGCGGAAAGATCATAGCGCTCGCTGTCGAAGAACAGCGTTTGGAACAGCGCGTCCGCCGCTTCAGGGGTTGGCGGCTCGCCTGGACGCATCACGCGGTAAATGTCCATCAGCGCTTGATCGCGCCCGACATTCTTGTCCACCGCAAGGGTGTTGCGCAGATAAGGGCCGACATTCTGGCCGTCGATATCCAGAACAGCGATGTCCGTCTCGCCTTGATCCAGCAGCAGCTGAACCAGCTCATCGGTCAACTCATCACCGGCTTCCACGTGGATATGGCCGTTCGACTCGTCGATAATGTCGCGCGCCGAATACTTCCCGATCACCGCAATGTCTGGCAGCTTCACCCGTGAAACGCCGGACTCCGCGATCTGGCGCAACTTCCGCGGCGTCAGCTTCTTACCAGCCTCCGCAACGACCTCGCCGCTTTCAGCGTCGACGATATCGAAATCAGGCTTAGTGCCCGCGAGCCGCTCGACGTTGAAATCCGTCACCCAGCCGTCGCCGTCACGCGTGTAGATGATTTTATCATAGAAGAAGTCACAGACGCCTTCCTGATCCAACCCCAGCGCATACAGCAATGTCGTCGCCGGCAGCTTCCGCCGCCGGTCAATCCGGGTGTACAGAATATCTTTGGCGTCAAATTCGAAATCGAGCCACGATCCACGATAGGGAATTACCCGGCCGCCGAACAGCAGCTTGCCGGACGAATGGGTCTTGCCCTTGTCGTGGTCGAAGAAAACACCCGGCGAGCGGTGCATCTGGCTAACGATCACCCGCTCGGTGCCGTTAACAATAAATGTGCCGTTCAACGTCATCAGCGGCATGTCGCCCATATAGACATCTTGTTCTTTGATGTCTTTGACCGACTTCGCGCCAGTTTCCTCGTCAACCTCAAACACGATCAGACGCAAGGTCACCTTCAACGGCGCCGCATAGGTCAGATCCCGCTGCTGACATTCGTCAACGTCGAATTTTGGCGCTTCCAGCTCGTAGCGCACAAACTCGAGAACGGCCGTCTCGTTGAAATCTTTAATCGGAAAGACCGATTGAAAGACGCCCTGAATGCCCTCGTCATCCATCGGGGTCGCCGCGTCGCCCGACCGCAAGAACAGATCGTAGGAGCGCTTCTGAACCTCGATGAGGTTCGGCATCTCCGCGACTTCGCGGATCTTGCCGAAGAATTTCCGGATGCGCTTGCGTCCGGCAAAGAGTTGCGCCATGTGGAAGCCCGCCTTTCTAAGCGTCGCCAAAGATATGCGCGCAGTCGCCTTCCGCACGCAGTAAAGCCGCCAACTTTGGAAACGCAAAAATGCGCCGCGATCCCCTCCTCAAAGGACCACAGCGTTTGCCGCCTTATTCGAATTTCTGGTAAATCCGTGTCACCCGCACTAACTAACAAGGCTTCTACGAATTGTGAAGCCCCCAAGCAGACCTTTGGCGCATTTTTCAACCTGTTTTTCTGAAACAATCGATCACATTTTTGTGATTGTCCGACGCGGCCCGGCCCGTAATCCGACCTCGAAGCAAACTTGACAACAAAAAACGCGCGGCCCCAGCAAGGACCGCGCGCCTCTTAGCGCTCGTTTCAATGAAACGAATCGGCTTACTTGAGCTCGACTTTCGCGCCCACGTCTTCCAGTTTCTTCTGGATCTCTTCGGCTTCAGCCTTAGGCGCGCCCTCTTTGACAGCCTTGCCGCCAGCCTCAACCAGCTCTTTTGCTTCTTTCAGGCCCAGGCCGGTGATGGCGCGAACCTCTTTAATGACGTTGATTTTCTTATCGCCGGCCGCAACCAGGATAACGTCAAACTCGGTCTTCTCTTCCGCAGGCGCGCCAGCGTCGCCAGCAGCCGCTGCGCCAGGCATCGCCATTGGCATCATCATGCCGCCGCCGCCGGTTGCAGCTTCAACGCCCCATTTGTCTTCGAGCATTTTCGCCAGCTCGGAGATTTCCAGGACGGTCAGGTTCGACAGCTCTTCAGCAATTTTCTCGAGATCAGCCATTTTACTCGCTCCAGATATTCCATGCGACGCCCCCACGATCGGTCCGGGGCTCGTTTCAACGCCCCCCGATCGCTGCGCCGGATTAGCCTTCGTTCAGTTTCGCTTCGTACGCCTTCAGCACGCCGAGCAGCTTGCCCGGAACAGCTTTGGCGACGCCCGCCATCTTCTGCGGAGGCGCTTTGGCCACGCCCGCCATCTTGGCGAGCGGCGCCTTGAACGCCCCGAGCAGCCTTGCGCGCAGCTCTTCGATCGACGGCATGTCGGCCAACGCCTTGACCGCGTCCGGGGTCAGAAACTGCCCCCCCAGCGCGCCGCCCAGGATCACGAATTTATCGTTCTCCTTGGCGTATGCAGTCGTCACCTTGGCCGCAGCAACCGGATCTTTCGAAAAGGCGATGCCGGTCTGTCCCTTGAACAGATCAGCAGCCGCCGCTTCCGGCTTGCCTTCGAGCGCAATCTTCATCAGGCGGTTTTTCGCCACTTTGAAGGTTGCCTGCTGCTCACGCATTTTACCGCGCAACGCCTCCAGTTCCGGAACGGACATGGTGGCGTAATGCGCGACAATGATCACACCGGAGTCTTCGACAATCCGGCCGAGATCTTCGACGGCTTGGGCTTTTTGGGCTCTGTCCATAACTCGCTCCCAATTTCAAATCCGCACCGCCCCCAGGGATGGCGCGGCTCGCCCAACGCGACCGCCACAAGGGAGGCCGCGATCGAACGCCACCGGAACCGACGACGGCCAAATAAGACCGACAACGGCTCGCCCGGAGGCGCGTCTCTCAAAGCATGGGGAGCGTGAAGCGTATGCGGGCTGATCAAGCAGCAACGCAAATGCGCGCTGGATCTTCCGCCGGAACTCCGCGACGTCCCCCGCCTGTGCGAACTCGACCGGCGCTCCGACCGAATTAAGCGCCGATCGACGATCTGCGCGCTCGCATCTCAAAACGGGATCAGATGCTGGATCTATATTCCCGGCTCCTCACCCCGACAAAGCGGAGCAAGAAACTGCTAAAGGCGCGCTGAAACCAGCGCGCCGATTCGGTGGCTATTTACGACGCAACCGAAGAAATGTCGAGCGAAATTCCCGGCCCCATCGTCGAAGAAAGCGATACTTTCTTGACATATGCACCCTTTGCGCCGCTCGGCTTCGCTTTAGTCACCGCATCGATGAATGCGAGGACGTTCTTGCTCAGCGCTTCCTCGGAGAAGCTCGCCTTGCCAACACCCGCATGGATGATGCCAGCCTTCTCAACGCGGAACTGGACCTGGCCGCCCTTCGCGTCCTCAACCGCTTTTTTGACGTCCATCGTCACCGTGCCGACTTTTGGGTTCGGCATCAGGCCGCGCGGACCAAGCACCTTACCCAGACGGCCGACGATCGGCATCATGTCAGGCGTGGCGATGCAACGGTCAAAATCGATTGTGCCGCCCTGGACGGTCTCCATCAGATCTTCAGCGCCAACGATATCTGCGCCGGCCTCTTTCGCCTCATCCGCCTTCGGACCGCGGGCGAACACGGCGACGCGCACGCTTTTGCCGGTGCCGCTTGGCAGGCTGACGACGCCGCGCACCATTTGGTCCGCATGGCGCGGATCAACGCCTAGATTCATCGAAATCTCGATTGTCTCGTCAAACTTCGCAGTAGCGTGCTGCTTAACGAGCTTTACCGCCTCTTCGACCGAGACCAGAGCCGTTTCACCAACGGCTTCGCGGATGGCGCGGATGCGTTTTCCTGGCTTCGACATGATTTAGCCTTTCACCTCGATGCCCATCGACCGCGCGGAGCCCATGATGATCTTCATGGCCGCATCGACGTCGTTCGCGTTCAAATCTTTCATCTTCGCTTCAGCAATCTCACGCAGCTGTGCGACGGTGACGGACCCTGCCGTGCCGCGGCCTGGCGTTTGACTTCCCGACTTCAGCTTCGCCGCCTTCTTCAAGAAGTAAGATGCGGGCGGCGTCTTAATTTCAAAGGTGAAAGACTTGTCCGCGTAGTAGGTGATGATCGTCGGGCAAGGCGCCCCCGGCTCCATCTCCTGGCTCTTGGCGTTAAACGCTTTGCAGAATTCCATGATGTTGATGCCGCGCTGACCGAGCGCAGGCCCGATCGGCGGCGACGGGTTCGCTTTGCCCGCCGGCACTTGCAGCTTCAGCTGCCCAACAACTTTCTTCGCCATTACGGCCTCCATCGCCCCTGAACGCCACCCATACTCGCCGGCGCAGGATCGTCCGCTCCTAGATCTGGAGCAAAGTGAGCGGTGCGGTCCGAGCCCTTGGACGCGAACGCCCAAACACTCTCGCCTCCCGCGACGAACGCCCCCAAAGCCTCAGCGGCTTTGAAGGCCTACATCACAACTTCACAGCGCCGCCCTCAGGCTTCGCCCTTCTGAACCTGCGTGTATTCCAAATCGACCGGGGTTTCCCGGCCAAAAATCGAGACGGTCACCTTAAGCCGCGCATTTTCAACATCGACCTCTTCCACCAGACCGGTGAAGGTCTCAAACGGCCCATCGGTTACAGTTACCGTTTCGCCAATCTCAAACGAGATTTCCGGCATAACCCGCTCAGCCGACTCCTCGGCCTGATTGAGCATCCGCGCAACCTCATCGTCGCGCATTGGCGCGGGTTTTCCCTGGGGACCCAGGAAACCGATCACATTGCGCGTATCCTTGATCAGGTGATAGGCCCGATCCGTCAGATCGGCGTGAACAAGCACATAGCCCGGCATAAACCGCCGCTCCGCCATCACCTTCTTGCCGCGACGCATTTCCGGCACCGTCTCTGTCGGCACCACGACCTGAACAATCACGTCTTCAAGCGCATTTTGAGCAACGCCGTCCTTGATAGCCTCTTCGACCTTCTTCTCGAAATTCGACAGGACGCTGACGGCGTACCACCGCTTGGACATTGCAAAGACCCGGAATAAGAGCTGACCGCAGGCGGTCCCAAAAACAAAAGACGCGCGGCCCAGCCGCGCGCACTTTGTTTGATCTATACGCAATTGCGCCAATTAGCGCAAGGGTTCCGACTTGGCCAACCAGCGCACGCGCCGGAGAACTACCCCATGCCGAGAAGAGACCGCCCGTAGTTCAAGAGAATATCAATCATGAAGAAAAAGATCGCCGCGATCGACGAGAGAATCAGCACCATGATCGTCGTCAGCACCGTCTCCTTGCGGGTCGGCCAAACGACTTTAGAGGCCTCAGCGCGCACCTGCGACACGAAAGCCGCCGGGGAAATTTTGGCCATGCGTTCCTCTCATTCTTCAACAACTCAGGCGCGTCGAACAGCACGCCGTCCGCTCACTCGAACGCAACGCTCGAGCTTCTTCTTCAGCGACGCTTCGCGCCGCAGCCATTGTGGAAAATGGCAGGGGCAGCAGGACTCGAACCCGCGACCCTCGGTTTTGGAGACCGATGCTCTACCAACTGAGCTATACCCCTGTAACGAAATCAGCCGCGCCTTTCTGGCCAACCGCTCCGTCGTTCATGCCGCATACGCTAAAGCGCTCCCTGGCTCAATAGTCCAGTACTCTTTGACGCAAATGCGTCAATGAAACACCCCAGCGAAGCGACCCGTTCCTTTCCCACACGCCTAATAGATTATCGCCGCGGCCTGCCGCAATCAAGGGCTGCGGGCCCAACGCATGTCCCAGGCGCCTGCAAGCGCGCGCAAATGCCGTCGCAGCCCCCCAAGCTGGGGATTGTTCAGAGATGCGCCAGAGGTCATTTAAGTTCCCAGGAGCAGAACGCGCAACTCGCTGCGCACCGGACATTTTGGGGATTTGATGAGATTCGTTGCCAAGCCCACGGGCAAGGCGGCGCCGCGCACGGACACAGGCAATGCGGCGCCGCGCAAGGAAAGGCGCGCTGGCCGAATAGCGCCCAGCGTCCCTTCAATCGCCGCCGTCGCCGCACTCGCCGTCGCGTCGATCATCGCCGCGCCTACAGACAGCGCCCAAGCCTATGGCTCCGGCGGCGTCGTAGCCGCAACCGGGAGCGCAACGTCAAAGTCGACAGCAGTGCGCAACGCCCGCTTGAAGCTGTTTCGCGCGCTGCGCAGCCGCGGCTGCTCAACGCGGACGCATGTTTCAATCCGCTGCAAACGCGGCTGGCTGTGGGCGTGTACGGCGCGGGCGCGATGCCGATAGTCTGTCGCGCCGCCCATCTGGACGCATAAAAGGACCGTCGATATGGGGCCGTCGGGCGTCAAGCCTACAACACGTCGCCGCAATGTGCTGGCGCCCTATCTGGCGGCCCACGCCGCCAGCGCGCTCGCAACAATGCTCGCTGCGCTGCTTGTCGACACCTGCCTCCGTGCGATCGAGATTCCAATCCACCCCTGGAAGGACGCTTTCCTGACCGGAGTCGCGGCCTTCACATTTTCCAGTTTGCTGGTGCCGCTGTTATGGCGGATGGGGCTGCGCACCTTACCCCAATACATGCTGGGGGCTGTCGCGATTTTCGCCCCGGCGACTTTGCTTTCCCTCGCAATCATCGCAGTGTTTGACGCCGACTCTATCCTGATCAAATTCACTGACATCGAAGGCGAGGAAGAAGACAGCTACTACTGGGCGTTGACCGCCTACATCCGCATCGCCCGATCCGCCGTCCTGCTCCCCGTCTATGTCACGATCTTCTGCGCGGTTTACCACAAGCATTTCGGAATGCGCGCCTGGACGCGCGCCACACGAGCTGAGAATTAACCAAGCCTGCGCATAACCAACTGACGCTTATCTTGCATCGCGACGCCTCATCGCGAAGCCTGATCGCCTGCGCGACATGGCGAAACTCCAGCGCGAGGAGACGCGAAGCGATATGGCCACCGACAACAGCCCGCACCAAGGGACCAATATTCTCTCCCTCTCCCAAGCCGCGGACCCTGCCGCCGTGCGTTCAGCGTTGCTCAACTCCGCCGTGCGCGACGGCTGGATTATGCACCTGGTCAGCGTCAACGCCGCGATTTTCTTTGGCGTGTTGCTGCTCGCGCTGGGCTATGGCCGCATCGAATCGCTGTATTTTCTGATCATCCATATGTGCGGCGCGCTGATCGCCGCAATTGTCTGGATCGTGCTGTCGAATAGCGGCGGCGCGTCCAGCCGGCTCGGCCCACGCACGACCTACTGGCTGCTTGCATTTTCAGACATTATTCTTTCGGCCGCCTGGGGCGTATCGCTGCTCCTGTTCTTCTACGCGATCTACGCCAACACGCCGGAGCTGCTGACCCCCCAATCCTCCGCAGCCTCCCCCGCCCCGGCGGAGGCCGGCGCGCTGCCGGTGCTCGAACGCTCCGACGCGCTGGTGCTCCTCATCGCGATGGCCGGATTGCTCACGGCGACCCTGTCCGCAAAGCTCGTCAAAGTCCTGGTGATCGGGCGGCTGTTCGTGTTCCTGCCCACCTTTATCTTTCTCTTCTTCTTCCAGCCGCCGAACTGGCACCTGCACGCCAGCTCGTTGGCGATGAGCTTTGTCATGACGGTCGGCGTGGGCTACGCGATCCATGTGCAGCATCTGCGCGAAGCAACGCTGAACATCGCGCTCGAATCGACGCGCACAGCCCTTGAGCGCGCTTTGGCGCAAGAGCGGCTCAGCTCCGCGCGCGCCCTGCGTGAGGCGAATTTCCGCGAATTCTTTCTGACCTCCGTCGCCCATGATCTTCGCCAACCGCTCGGCGCCCTCAGACTGTTTCTGCGCCGCTTGCGTCCCGCTAAAACGGACAAAACAACCGTCCATGACGCGGCGCAGAACTGCCTTTCCTCAGCCAACCGAATCATCGACAGCGTCGCCCAGGTCGCCTGGATCACGGATAGGCTGCCAACCCCGCAAATGCGGCCCGCGCCGATCCAACCCATCTTGGAGGCGCTCGCCGCCGAAGCTGCGCCCACCGCCGAAGAGAAAGGCCTGTTCCTACGGGTTGCGCCGACCAGCGCGAGCTGTGTAACCGACGCGGACTTGCTGGAGCGCGCGCTGCGCAACTTTGTGCAAAACGCCATCCAATACACCAGCGAAGGGGGCGTCCTGCTCGGCGCAAGACGGAGGCCAGGCGGCGTGATCGACGTCGTGGTCGTAGACACGGGCGCTGGCGTTCAGCCCGAGAAATTGCCGAAGATCTTTGAGGAGCGCGCCCGTGGCGACGCGCCGGCCTCCAACACGGGCAATCTCGGCATCGGCCTGTCCATCGTCCGCAATATCGCGCAAGCGATCCAAAGCGAGATCATTGCGCAAAGCCGCCCCGGACATGGATCCGTTTTCGGCATGCGCCTGCGCGCCGCCGCAAACGCAAACGCGCCGCAAAAGATTGAGGCCGGGCTTTCAGCGCTGGTGGTGGATGACGATCCGGAAGCGGCGGAGACCGCTCGCGCGCATCTCGCCGCGCTTCAGTTCGAGGTCTCCGTCATCACCGACCGCGCGAAAATTCGCCAAGTCGGCGTCGAAGGACCGCTATCAGCAGACCTGCTGATGATTGACTTCCACCTCGACGATAACTTCACCGCCACGGACGTCCTCAAACGCCTCAGCGCCCATGGCCCTCAACGCGCGATCGTCATGAGCCGGCTGGACGATCCGCAGGTGCGCGGCGCCGCGCACCTGTATGGCGCGGATTTTGTGCCGAAACCGATCGCGCGCCCGGCGCTGATTCGCGCGCTACAGCACCAAATCGCCCCTTCAAATCACCCCGTTGCGCCGCATGAAGTCGATCGCCTCGATGCGGTTTGACACTTTCAGCTTGCCGAAAATCACCTTGAGGTGAGTCTTCACCGTCTCCGGCGATACATCCAACCGGCGCGCGATCTGTTTGTTGGAGTCCCCCGCGGCGATCAGCGTGAGGATATCGAGCTGGCGCTGCGTCAGCCGCAGCTGCTCCAACGCCGCCAGGGCCGGCGCCGGCGGCATCTCATCCAGCTCAACATCAACGCCGCCATCAAGCAGCTTCCGGATCGTCTCCAACAACGTCTCCGGCGGCGCATGCTTGGGAACAAAAACATGGGCGCCGGCCGCGAGCGCGGCCTCCTTGTCGGTGGTGGACACCGAACCTGAAACAACCATCAGCGGCGCGCCTGGCGCCGCAGCGACAATCGCCGCAATTGTTTCCCCTGGCTCGGAGCCAGGCACGTAATAGTCGGAGATAATGAGATCAGGCGTTGGTTGTCCCGCTCCAATCGCCTCGAGCAGGGCCGGCGCGGTCGAGAAGCAGCAAATTGACGCTTCCTCATCGATCTCCTGCAACAGCAGCTCCAGTCCGCCGGCAAACAGCGCATGGTCGTCCAGGATTAGGAAACGCTTCATACTCGCCTCTGTCGATCTCACAGCGCCCTTACCGTGACCGAACGAGCGGCGCAACGCAACGCGCGGCCGCCGCTCATCTTCTCATCCATCAGCGCAAGGGCGCCCGCACTGCTATGAGCGACAAGGCTTACCGCGCGCGCGGCAACGCCAGACGCCCCACTTTTTGGAGCAGGAATAGGAGCGATTGATCGCGTCTTCCCACCCATCATAGCGCGTTCCATGCAGCAACCGCGCCTTGATCCGCCATTTGATGCGCGCCCGTTTCTTGGCGGTGCTTTGCTTTGTGCTTCGGCCGACACCGCTGATAACGTAAGTAATCTTACAAACTTGCGCCTTGGCCTCGCCAGCAGAAACGCCAACAACGCCAATCGACATGCCGGTAACCAGCAAGGAGGCGACGACCGCCTTCTTGATAACTTTCATAATACTACCCTCCAAGTGCTTGGCGCCGTGAGAGATACGCAATCAGGCCGCCAATGAGGGCAAACTGTTCTTAACCGAGACAAATAACCAGCCACCCGTAAGGGGGTAACCCAACCGGGGGAATACAGCCGGAGACGCGTCGATGACGCAATCAAAGTTCAATTGAGGGGAGTTGGAGCGGGTAGACGGAATCGAACCGACATAGCCTGCTTGGAAGGCAGGGGCTTTACCATTAAGCTATACCCGCACCCTAACGGACTGATTTCACAAAGAAACCACGCCTGCTAGGCAATGCCTGCTCGGGTCAGCAACCACAAGCAGGCACGTTACATAGCGAAATAGCGCCGACGCTTCAAGTTCCAAAGCTGATCGGCAAGCATGTCAATGAGGCGTTAGGAGTTCGCACCCTAGCCCTCTCCCCGCTGGCGCCGCCGCACCAGCTCCTCCAACTCATACAGATGGTCCACATCTTCGCCGACCAGCCCAGCCTCGCGGAAATGCTCGGTTGTGTTGAACAGATAATCGCTGTTCGCACCACGCTTTCCCACGCTGTGCGCGATGATCTCCGCTTGCCGCTCCAAGCTCATGATCCCGGTATATTGCGGGCTCTCGACATTCATCAAATAGGTGATGGCCGTCAGGGTCTCCCCCGTATCCCGCCCCGCCGCGTCGAGACAGCGCACACTCTTGCGCCGCTCATGATAGGCGCCGGTGATCATCTCCCGCTCCAGCAGATGGGCCCGCCCTTCGGCGGCGTGCTCGGCCGGCACATGGAACGCTGCGCCGCGTGTGGAGACGCCTTGCCGCGGCCGCACGCCCAGCACCAACCCCGGCGACTCGGGCGTGCCGCGATAGCGAACGGACCACAGGCAAAACGCCCGCTCATAGCCGTCCAGCGCCACCTCGCGCCGCGCATCATAGGTGACCCCCGGACGCCACAACAGCGACCCGTAGCCGAACACCCAAAAACCGCCATCCGGATCAAGCGCCTCCGCATCCGGCAGGCCCCGCCCGGGCTTTTCATCCAGCAAGGCGGTAAAATCCGGCTTGCGTTCCTGTTCGGCGTCGCTCAGCGACGAAGCGGCGCCAGACGCCGCATCAGTTCTGGAATTCTCGCTCATGACGGGGATGATACCGCACATGACAAAAGACTCCATGCCTTCAGACGGCGCTGCGGCGCCTCAGAGCTCTCGGCGCGCAAAAGCCCGGCCGATGGGCTTCGCCGCGCTCAGCTTTGCGCTCGTTCTGATCCTGATTGTCGCCGGCATGTTTGTCTGGCAGCGGATTGAGCAGCGTAAAGTGATGAAAGCCCCGACCGAGGCCGCGGCGCGATTCGAAAAGTCTGGCCTCAAATTCAGCTTTGGGTCGGTCGATGTCACGGGCGCGCCGACACGCGTCAATCTGCTGATCGAGGCGCCGCGGCTGGAAAGCGAAGCGCTCGGCATAAGCTGGTCCGCCGAGCGCTTAGAATTACGGCGGTTGGTTTATCGCGCCTCCCTTATGCAACTCGCGGGCGTCGGCCCCCATTTCGTGAAGTCTCCGCTGGGCGAATTGCGGCTGGACGCGTTGATGATCGGCAGCCTCCGCCTGCTTGAGGGCGCGGTTCACCGCGTGGCGCTAACGATGAAAAATCCGGTGCTGGACCTTTCACCGGCTGACGCGCTGTCCCCTCGTCGCAATGCGGCGCGGATCGAACTGTTCTTCCGTGAGCCGCAAAAGGCGACGCAGGCGAAATTCGCCGGCAAGGGCTGGGCGCGCCGCGCCTATTTCCGTTTCGACGATTTGGAACTGCGCGAAGGCGCCAAACTCAGCGTCGCGGCGGATGGAATCGCGCTCTTCGCCAAGGCGGTCCGCGCCGACGCGCCGCCGCCGGCCCTACGGTCGATCACAATTGAACGCGCCCGAGCGATTTTCACCGCCGCCGACGGTAAGAAAGGCGTGATTGACGTCGCTGGTGATCTGGAGCTGCGCGGAGCAGAGATCAAAGCGACGCTCAAAGTCAGCTCGAAAGCGGCGCAACCAGCTTTGAAGGCGCTCGTGTCCTCCGGCGCGCTTGCGCAAGAAAGCGCTGACGCGCTGCTTAAACATGCGGCGAAGGATGGCGGCTTCGTCGGCCTTCTGGAGATCAGCAACGGCGTGTTTCGGATCCTGGAAGCCGGTCCGGAGCCGATCCCCCTCGCAGGACCGAAGAAGTAGCATCCGCTCGGCGGCGACGCGGCGGCGGCGAGGCGCGCTTAACCTGATCATGGCGCCAAATAGACCAGGAAATGGGAAAAAATCCTGTCTCAAGACCGCCACACGCCATACCAAATTGGGTCGCCCCTCTCCCGCGTCTTCAACCTGCGCCCCTCCGCCAGGCTATCGACGTCAAGGCTCAACAGGGAGAGGAGCGATCAGTGCGCAAGGTAGTTGGAGTTACGGCGATGCTGGTTGCGCTCGCCGCCGCACATGGGAGCGGCGCCGAAACGCCGCCAAAGAAGTGCTTCGATAAGGGCGCGCTGACATACGCCGACTGCCCGGCCGCCGCAAAAGCGCCAATCGAAGCGCCCGCCATCGCCAAGCCCGCCGTTCTTACCGAGTTCGTCCTTGATCTCAGCTTTGGCGGCGTCAACACCAACACAGTGAGCGCCAGCTCGGATCGTCTGGAGAAGAACATCGCCCGGATCGCCGGCCTCGCCCGCGCCAACCTCGCCCTTGGCGGCGGCTTCGCGCTCCAGCTGGATATCGGCGGCGAAGCCAATCTGGGCTATGCGGCGTTCAACCCGTTCGGCGCCCATGAATATGGCGGCGCCGGCCTGATCGGCGGCCATTTGAACTGGCGGGATGACGCCTGGCTGCTCGGCGCCTTCGCAGGGGCCGGAAAAATCATGGTCCATACCAGCGGCTTCAAGCCCATCGCGCCCAAGGGCACCGACGACTACAACAAATCTGAAACCGGCTATATCGTCGGCGCCGAAGCGCAAGCCTTCCTCGGCGATTTCACGCTGTATGGTCAGTTCGGCTTCTTCAAATCGTCGGAGAACGACACCGAAGTCCTTTCCGACGCAAAGTTTGGCCGCTTGGCCGGCTCCTTCTACTTAACTGAGAACACCGTTTTCGGCGCGGAGTTTCTCTATGGCGAAGGTGAGGAACGGGACAGCGTCACCGGCGATCTAACCTTTTGGGGCTGGGGCGCAACGGTGCGCCATCGCGGCTTTGCCGATGGGATCGACATGTTCGCGCGCTACTCCGCCAGCGCCGTGAAGATCGATGATACGGATCCAGACAAAGCGACGGAGCATTTCGTTATGCTTGGCCTGAGCCTCCGCCTCGGCGCGGAGGACGGATTGACGCTGAAGGAATCGCACCGGCGCGGCGTTGCGCTGGACCTGCCGCTCGCGCCGTTCCGGGCGACCGGGTACACATCCGACGTGGTCGATTGATCGCTCTCCTCCCCCCGACGGCTGAGGAGCGCGCAAACGCTCCTCAGAAGGCAAGCCTGGTCGACCGCTAAAACAGCCCGATGATTTCGCCATCGTCCCCGAGCCCAATCGCCTCCGCGCTTGGCGCGCTGGGCAGGCCAGGCATCGTCATGATCTCACCGCAGATCGCGACAATGAAACCAGCGCCCGCCGCAAGACGCACTTCGCGAACCGGCACGCCATGCCCCTCCGGCGCACCCAGAAGGCTCGGATCGGTCGAAAAGCTGTACTGCGTTTTCGCAATACAGATGGGCAACTCACGATAGCCCGCCTGTTCCCAAGCCCGCAGCTGATCCCGAATCTTGCTGTCGGCGAGCACTTCATTCGCCCGATAGATCCGCTTGGCGATCGTTTCGATCTTCTCAAACAGCCCCATCTCCGCAGGGTAAAGCGGGGCGTACTGGGCATGCCCCTGATCCGCGACCTCCGCAACCCGCTCCGCCAGCGCTGTGATCCCCGCCGAGCCTTTCGCCCAATGGTCGCAGACAAACGCTTCAGACCCCTGCGCCGCGACAAACTCCTGCACCGCGGCGATCTCAGCCTCCGTATCGCTCACAAACCGGTTAATCGCCACCAGAGGCGGTACGCCGAATTGCTTCACATTCTCGATGTGCCGCCCCAGATTCACGCAGCCCTTGCGCAACGCCGCCACATTCTCCGCGCCAAGCTCGCCCCGCGCAACGCCCCCATTCATTTTAAGCGCGCGCACCGTCGCCACCACTACGGCGGCGGCAGGCTTCAGCCCCGCGGCGCGGCACTTGATGTCAAAAAACTTTTCTGCGCCAAGGTCCGCGCCAAACCCCGCTTCAGTGACAACATAGTCCGCGAGCTTCAGCGCCGTTTTCGTTGCAATGACGGAGTTGCAGCCATGCGCGATGTTCGCGAACGGACCGCCATGGATCAGCGCTGGATTGTTCTCCAGCGTCTGAACCAGATTGGGCGCCATCGCCTGCTTCAGCAGCACAGTCATCGCGCCGTCCGCCTTTAGATCGCGACAGGTGACCGGCGTTCGATCGCGCCGATATCCGACCACGATCCGCCCCAGCCGCGCCTGCAAGTCCGCCAGATCCTCCGCCAGGCAAAGAATGGCCATGATCTCGGAGGCGACGGTGATGTCGAACCCGGTCTCACGCGGGAACCCATTCGCCACCCCGCCCAGGCTGGCTGTGACCTGACGCAGCGCCCGATCATTCATGTCGACAACCCGCCGCCACGCAACCCGGCGGCTGTCAATCTCCAGCTTGTTGCCCCAATACAGGTGATTGTCGATCATCGCCGCCAGCAGATTATGCGCGCTGGTGATCGCGTGAAAGTCGCCGGTGAAATGAAGGTTGATGTCCTCCATCGGCACGACCTGCGCGTACCCGCCGCCAGCGGCGCCGCCTTTCATGCCGAAACAGGGCCCCAAGCTGGGCTCGCGTAGACAGATCGCCGCCTTTTTCCCAATGGCGTTCAGGCCGTCGCCAAGGCCAACCGTGGTTGTCGTTTTCCCCTCGCCCGCTGGCGTGGGGTTAATCGCCGTAACCAGCACCAGCCGGCCGTCCGGCCGATCCTGGAGCCCGGCAATGAAATCAGCTGAGATTTTCGCCTTGTCAGGACCAAAGGGCAATAGCGCCGCGGCGTCGACGCCGAGGCGTTCGCCAATCTCGCCGATCGGCCGCGCCTTCGCCCGGCGTGCAATTTCAATGTCGGCCAACATTCTCGCGAACCTCCCTGATATGTTTGACGCTGAGCGCCTATGTTCCGCTTTTGGGGATCAGGATCGCCTGTTCGCCGCCATACGCCGCCACTGCGGGCGACCGCTCGGCCGACGGAAACGACGCCGCGCTTTGAATGGGCGGCTGAGCAATTAGAGGACCCGCAATGCCGATCCTGTCACCAACCGAAATCTACGGCGAGGCCGTCTTCCTTGGCGTCAACCCGGACCGCCGCCGTGGGCTCGAGACCGAATCACGCGATCGCGTCGAAGCGACCTATGCCGGCTTTGAAGGAGATGCGCATAGCGGCTTGACCCGGCCCGCCTGCAGCCGGGTAAAGCTGCAATATGCGCGAGGCGTCGAAATCAAGAATGCGCGCCAAGTGTCGATCGTCTCCGAAGAGGAGCTGGCCGGCGTTGCTGCGGATATGGGCGCAGAGGCGCCGCTGCATCCAGGCTGGATCGGCGCCAGCCTCTCCCTGCGCGGGATCCCGGAGTTGACCCATCTCCCCCCCTCGTCCCGGTTGGTGTTCGACGGCGGGGTTTCGCTGGTGGTCGACATGCAAAACAATCCTTGCCGCCACGCAGGCGACGCGATTGACGCCCACTGGCCGGGCCTTGGCGCCGCCTTCCCGAAACATGCGCGCGACCGTCGCGGCGTCGTCGCCTGGGTCGAGAAGACGGGCGCGTTGGGCGTGGGCGAGGCCTGCCGCCTCCACATCCCGCCGCAGCGCATTTACGCACCGGCGCAAAAAACAAAGGGCGCAGCTGGATGACCAGCAACGCCCGTTTCATCACGTAAAAGCGCGCCGACCCCCGGCGCGCCGACTTACTTTTTCTTCCGATCGCTGCGCTTGCCAATCACGCAGTTCTTTTTCATGCACTCGATGAGGCTCTTGCGCATTTCATCGGTGTATTTGCCTGGAACGCCGGCCTTGTAGCCCTGGCTCTCCAGCGACAATTGGAACTGCGACAGGATCGAAGGATCGAGGCGGAAAGCGGCTTCATATTCGCCCAGCGCCAAATCATCCTTGCCCTTCAGATCGTCAATTGCGCCCAGATAGACGCGCGGCCAGCCCGCTTTCGGGTCCAGCTCAATCGCCTTGTAGAAGTCGTTCCGCGCCTGCTTTTCTTTGTCCGACCGGAAATAGAAAACACCACGATTATAAATCGTGCGCGCGTCCGTTGGCTTCAGCGATACCGCCATATTGTGGTCGGCTTCCGCCTCTGCGGTCTTCTTCAGCTCCTCACGCGCCGATGCGCGACCGGCATAGGCGTCGGCCAGCTTCGCGTCGAGCTTGATGGCGGCCGAGTAGGAATCTTCAGCCAACGCGTAAGACTTCAGCTTCAGATACGCAGCGCCGGCGCGGAATGCGGCGGCGGCGCGCTCGCCAACCGGCTGCTTGGCGTCGTCAGCAACCTTGCGGCATGCTGCGGCGACGGTTTTCGGCGGCAGCGAAAGATCGCCACATTGCTTGGCCGCCGTGCGATCTTGAGCAACCGCAACGGAAGCGGACATCATCGCGATCAGTGCGATGATGGCGGACGATGCAGCGCGCAGCGCGGCGAGTGGCAGTGAGCGGCTCATAGAACGGCCTCCCTTGAATCTTCACGTCGCGCCGCGTGGCGGCGCCCCCCGGAGCGCGATGTGGATCGACCGACGCCGCTCCACAGAAGGCTCGCGCAACGACTTACGCCTCGGAATTTCGCCAGGGTCGATCAACCCTCCGCGAACAACTCCTCGGCGCGAAGCTTCATAAGGCGCTATGGCGCGGCGCGAAAGACCTCAAAACAAGAACGCGCCGCGCAAACTGACACGCGTCAGGCGAGTGTGATGCCTGCAAGGACCGCCGCATACATGCAGCAGGAGCCGGCGAGGACAAAAACATGCCAAATCGCGTTGTGGAACGGCAGGTTCCGCCAAAGATGGAAGATCACCCCGATCGTGTAGAGCCCGCCGCCGATCAAGATCAGCGTCAAAGCGGCGGTCGAAAGTTTCAGCGGCCCGATGGCGAACAGCAGCATCCACCCCTGCAGCAAATAGAGGGCGATGGTCACGCGCTCAATTTTGTCCGGCGCAAACAGCTTCAGCGGCGCGCCGATCACCGCGATCGCCCACACCACGCTCAGCAGCAGCACGCCCCAGCCGCCGCCAATGCTGACAACCGCGAAGGGCGTGTAGGAGCCGGCAATCTTGATAAAGATCGCCGCATGATCCAGCCGGCGCAGCGTGTTCTTCCATTCCGGAGCGTCAATCATGTGATAGGCTGCGGAGGTGATAAACACCGTGATCAAGCCCACGCCATAGATCGCGATGCTCGCGATCGTCGCCGCGTCATTGTAAATCGCCGACAACGTCAGAAGCGCGCTCACCCCGGCAATGCCAAACACAATGCTGACGATATGCACGATCGCATCGGCGACACGCTCATTTCGCGTATATTCGTGCCCGTCATCAGGAGCCTCCGCCGCTGCGCTGTTGGCAGCGGAAAGGGACGGGCCCATCGCGGGGCCGAACGCGGCCGCATAGCGGTCAAGTCTGCTCTGCTCAGTCATCGTCGCTTTCTCCGTCAGCACCTTAAGCGCAGTCTTTATCAACGCTCCCATACATATGTTCGCCTCGATCCTCTTTCAGTCCAGCGCCGGCTCGTTAACAAAAAGTAAACATACGCGGCGCGGCGCGCGCGGCCTCGAACCATCGAAACGTCTGAATCGACGCCAGTCCCCCGATTGTCTACCGATTGGCGCCGCAATGCAAAACGGAACCGATCCATGGCCGCAACCGCTGCGCCCTCCCGCTGGGCGACGCTCCGCCATCCGCCGATCAGCACGCAAAAAACCCAGCGTGATCGACGGAACACGCTGGGCCGGAGGGAGAAGCAGTCAGATGTTCGGTTCTAGCGGAGATTGACGATCTCACCCGCTTTCGGCGCCACTTCCAGCTCGCTTGGCGCGAAGTCCAGGCTCGCCGGCGCAGGCGCATCGACGGCCTTCGCTTTAACCGGCGCAACAACCTTCGCCGTCGCGCCGGTCAGCGGCTTGATGGCCTTCGGCTTCACGGCGACGTCGACTTCCTTCTTGATCACCACCGGCGCGACGCCTGCGTAGCCGCCCGTCCGCGCCAGATCAGCCTTACAGCGGCGCAGCGCGCCGATGGTCCAGCTGCTGCCGGTCAAATCCAACGCGGTGATGACCTTGCCGTCGGTCTGGGTCAGATAGAAATACTGCGCCGACCCCATGGCGGTGATAACGCGTGGGAAGATCTTCATCCGCAGGCCGCCGCGCGCGCCATACGCGCCTCGATAGCCCCAAGCGCGATAATCGACAGCCCAGCCGCGATCGGTACGCAGCACGACGTCATAGCGGCCCCCCTGCTTAATCGTGTCCCAGCCCGGACGGCTCACGCGCAGCGTCCAACCCTTCTGGGAGACGATCAGCGACAGCCATTCCTTGCCTTGGTATTGGGCGCGCGCCACACACCATCCGCGTGAACTGGTGTAGTTTTTAGTAATCGTCCAGCCGTATTTCGCAGCATATGGTACGGTTTTAGTCAGGTTCACGCCACTTGCAGACGCAGTTGCACTAACTCCGATGGCACTGATTGTGACAATGGCGGCGGCTGCGACTTTCGAGAATTTGCTCAACATTGCATTGCTCCTGATCGGCGATTTGTTTGTGGTGGTCACTTCATTCAACCGCGCGGATGCTGTTCATCTCGCACTCAATCAATCCGTCGAAGGAGCCCGCGAAATGGTTGCAGTTTTTTTGATTGAATCGACGCCCACGCTGCGACGCGTTTCCCAGCGCCGCTTCTCCATCTGCGCGTTTGGCGGAACAGCCATGGCGTCGCGTTCAACTTGGCTCCGCGCGCCCGCCCGGTTTGCGGGCCGAGCGTGAATGACGATTTGTCGATGCGGGCGCCCACGCGTCTAAGAGCCCCGGCCGAGAAGCAGTGGGCGGCCTTACGATAAGGCTTGGAGCCGACAGCCCCCGTCTGGCGAACAAAAGCGCGTCCCGCTACGCCGGTCCCGTGAGCCCTAGGGTCGGCCGCAGCTTTGTCACAATGCGAGAGACACGGCGCTGCGCCCCAGGCCGCCACGCGGCGCACAAGCCGCGAGCACGAAACGGCCGCGGCGCATCCCATCTCTCAGGGTATATTCCCTCGTTGCAAAGCGTCGCCGCATGAACGCGACGCATCGCCGAGGTTCGAAATCCTTCCAACAGGGTTTTTTGCATCGAATTCAGCAGCAGCGACTCAACACTCCCCGCGATGCGCGGCCAGCCTTATTTCGGCAATGCAAAAAGAACGACGGCCGCAGCGCGAAGCCGCATTTCACCCCTCTGAAAAAAGTTCGAAAAATTTTAGCTATCGCCGTGTGGCTGCTAGTGAAGCGCCCCGGCCGGCCGCAAATCGCCGCCGTCAATCAGCGCTGCTTCCGCGCCTTGTAGGAACACCGCGCAATAGTCAAACCAAGCCAGTGTCGGCGTTCTCGGGTCCGCCTCCAGCGCAGCGCGACATTCTTCCGGATCAAGATCGGAGTCTTCAACCGCCAACTCGACCGCCAGCCAGCGCCGACGACCGAGGGCCGAGCGGCGACGCAGGGAATGATCGACGACGGCGAAGAAACGGTCGACCACGTCGTCCGCCTCATCCTCCAAATCACAGAAGAGCATATTGGCGAACAACGTTGCGACCGGCGCGTCGTCCGCGGCGGCGCGCAGATCGAACTGCCCATCGCATACGCGGGAGAGATGGTGCAGCTCGCCCTGAAAGGGCGAGTAGTTGCTGAGCGCCAGGCGGTGAATGATGCTCCAATCTTCCCAACGCGCGCGGCGCACACCCATGATCCGTCCTGTACGGCCGCCCGAGCGATGCAGCCATTCTTCGAGTTCGGTTACGCCGCCCGGCAATTTTAGCTGATCCATGCGCCTAGCCCTTGAGCTGCCTTGGGGCGCTGACCGGATGCTGGCGACCGCGTCTAACTCGCGCTCGCCCGATCGTCAGTTGCGCCCTCACCCGTCCCGTTGTCGACTGCAAATTTGTCGGCTTTATGCGCAGAGCAAGCCGCAAACTTGAATTCAGGAATCTTGCCGTAAGGATCCAAGGCGGGGTTCGTCAACATGTTTGCGGGCGCCTCAGTATACGCGAATGGTATAAACACCATATCTTGGGCGACCGCTCGATCTTCTCGAGCCTTTAAGGTCACGGTTCCCCGCCTCGTCTTAATCATTAAGAACTCGCCAGGGGCCACATTTAGCCGCGCCAAGGTTTCAGGATGGAGCGCTGCGGTCGGTTCCGGCTCCAACGAATCAAGCGTGGACGCACGACGTGTCATCGTTCCCGTATGCCAATGCTCAAGTTGTCGCCCTGTGGTGAGCACCATCGGGTACTCAGCGTCCGGCGCCTCCGCAGGGGGCAAAATCTGCGCCGGCGCAAACCAAGCCTTGCCCCCTTCGCGCGGAAAACGGTCGCCGAACACGACCGGCTGCCCCGGATCATCCGGAGAGAGCGACGGGTATCCAACTGCGTTCTCGCGCTCCAATCGGTCCCAGCTGATATTATCCAAGGAGGGCATGGCGCGCGTCATTTCCGCAAACACGTCACGCGGATGCTCATAGTCCCAGTCCAAGCCCAGCCGCCGCGCCAAGTCGGTCGTGATCCGCCAATCCTCCCGCGCCTGTCCCGGCGCCTCCAAGGCCTTGCGCCCCATTTGCACCTGGCGGTTCGTATTGGTGACCGTACCGTTCTTCTCGGGCCACGCGCTCGCCGGCAGCACCACATCTGCAAACATCGCAGTTTCGGTCAGAAAAATGTCCTGCACAACCAAGTGCTCAAGCTTTGCCAACGCCTCCCGCGCGTGACTCAGATCTGGATCGGACATGGCCGGATTTTCGCCGAGAATGTACATGCCGCGCACATCGCCGTCCAAGATGCGCTCAAGGATCTCCACAACCGTATAGCCGGGCTGCGGGTCGATCTCGAATCCCCAAAGCGCGCTGAACTTCGCCCGCGCGGCCGCGTCGGTCACGCTGCGATAGTCCGGCAGCACCATTGGAATCAGTCCGGCGTCCGATGCGCCCTGCACATTGTTCTGCCCCCGAAGCGGGTGCAGGCCTGTGCCCGGCCGACCGACATGGCCGGTCATCAAGGCCAGCGCAATCAAGCAGCGCGCATTGTCCGTGCCGTGCGTGTGCTGGCTGACGCCCATGCCCCAGAAAATCATCGACGCTTTCGACGTCGCGAACGTTCGGGCGATGGCGCGCAAACGCTCCGCCTCAACCCCGCACAATTCCGCCATGTCTTCCGGCGCAAACGCCGCCAGATGCGTCCGCATCGCATCGTAGTTGGATGTGTGCTTGGCGATATAGTCTTGGTCCGTCAGCCCTTCTTCGACGATGGTGTGAAGAATCGCGTTGAGCATCGCCACATCCGCGCCTGCGCGGAACTGAACCATCTCATGCGCATAGCGGCTGAGCCCATGGCGCCTTGGATCCATAACAATCAGCTTGCCGCCGCGTTTCGCGAACTGTTTGAAATACGTCGCGGCGACCGGATGGTTCTCCATCGGGTTCGAGCCGATCACGATGGCGACTTCCGCGTTCTCAATCTCGTTGAACGTCGCCGTCACCGCCCCGGATCCCACCCCTTCCATCAGCGCGGCGACAGACGACGCATGACAAAGACGCGTGCAGTGGTCGACATTGTTGTGACCGAAGCGCTGCCGGATCAGTTTCTGAAACAGGTAGGCTTCTTCATTCGAACATTTGGCCGATCCGAAACCAGCGATCGCACGACCGTCGGACCCGTCCGCCAGCTGCGCAAGACCGCTCGCCGCCGCGTCCAGCGCTTCATCCCAGGTCGCAGGCCGAAAATGGGTAAAGGGATTCGCCGGATCGACGTCGAGCCCCTTGGGCGCCCCTTCTTTTCGGATCAATGGCTGAGTCAGCCGATGCGGATGGGCGATATAGTCGAACCCGAACCGCCCCTTCACGCACAGCCGCTGCTCATTTGCCGGGCCATCAACGCCATCGACCCGCAAAATCCGATCGACGCCCTGTGGATCCGGCTTGAGTTTAAAACTGAGCTGGCATCCGACCCCGCAATAGGGGCACACGCTGCGCACCTCACGCTCGAAATCCGCGCTGTCGCCGCGCTGGTCCGCATCGACCATCGTCGCTGGCGTAAGCGCGCCTGTCGGGCAGGCTTGAACACATTCGCCGCAGGCGACGCAGGTGGACGCCCCCATTGGATCCGCTTGATCGAATATGATCGAGGCTTCAAAGCCGCGCCCGGCCATCCCGATCACATCGTTCGCCTGGACGTCTCGGCACGCACGGACACAAAGATTGCAGTGAATACAAGCGTCCAGATTCACCCGCATCGCCACATGAGAGTCATCCAGCAACGGTGTGTCAGAGGATCGGCGCGGAAAACGGCTTTCGGTCAACGCGGCCTGATCCGCCCATCGCCAGAACTCCGAAGACGCGTCATGAGCCTGCGTCCGCTCGGGTTGATCTGCGAGCAAGAGCTCCAACACCCCGCGCCGCGCGCGGCTGGCGCGCTCAGACTGCGTTTTGACGACCATTCCGGGGACCGGGCGGCGGATACAAGACGCCGCGAGCGTCCGCTCGCCCTCGATTTCCACCATACAGGCGCGGCAATTCCCATCCGGCGCATAACCGGGCTGGGCCGAGTGGCACAAATGCGGGATCTCCGCGCCCAAGCGTGTCGCGATTTCCCAGATCGTCTCGCCGGGCGCAGCCTCAACCTCCCGGTCGTCGAGCGTAAAAGTTACCGCCTCTCGACATAGATCTTCCGCCATCGCTCTTCTCCCTTTCACGCGTCAGGTTCCAACCGACGTCGCCTATTTATGCATTATTATGCAAAAAACGCACGCGTTTCCGCGAGGTCACCCGTGACATCGGGCGACAATTTGCGTTCGGTTGACAAACCCGAAACGTTCTCTTCCCAACCTGCTCTCCCGAAGTTTTGTTGAGGCCCAACATGCACGAAGCAGCAGCGCAGTCGAACGCATCCCCACGGCTAAGCCATATGCATATTGCCGCCGTGCAGCGGAGCTTTTTGCTGATCGCGCCAAAAGTAGACCGCCTGGTTGCTGATTTTTATCAAACGCTGTTCAAAGCCCAACCGCATGTGCGCGCGCTGTTCCCCGATGACCTGAGCGCGCAACAAGCCAAATTGGTCGGCACGCTCTCTTATGTCGTCTCGGGGCTGAGCAATGTCGACGAAATTGTCGATCAGATCCGCGCGCTCGGGGTTCGGCATAAGAGCTATGGCGCGGAGCCAGCGCACTATGACGCGGTCGGCGCGGCGCTGCTGATGGCGTTGCGCGAACATCTTGGGCCATCATGGGACGATGAAACGGAGCAAGGATGGGGCGCCGCTTATCAGCTGGTCGCCGCAGTCATGCAGGAAGAGGCGGCCTCAAACTAGGGCGCCACCGGCTGTTTCCCCGGAGATCAATTTAGAAAAGATCAATTAACTTCGATATCTAGAGCATTGTTGAAACAATTCCGGTCATAAAATGCTCTACCTCTTCGAGTGGTCGCGACTTCCCTGTCATCGAATGCGCGCATTCGATTTTAAGTCACTCTAGGCGCGTAGTTAAATCCGCATCCGCCAGTTTTTTGATAAAAATCGAATTATTATCCTCATATGTGCAACTTTCCTTCAGCGGATGCTTGTTACCCTCTCTCAAATAAATCGAGGGAATGTGACGCGGGAAGGGTTCCATGTCCGAGGCAAAGCGGCTGCGGAAGATCGAAGAGCTTGAGATCGCTGGAGCCAGCGGAGCCGGCACATTTTTTAGCCTTGTCGAAATGGCCGCTTCTCTATGCGCGACACAAGCGGCCGCTATTACCGTAATCGATAAAAATACACGCTGGTTCTACTCCAGCGTCGGCTTATCCGTCCGCTCAACCCCTCGCCAAGGCGCCTGCTGTGAGCGGGTCCTCGAGACCTGCGATCTCGTCGCCATCGAAGATCTCCACGAGCTGCGCGACGACGGGATCGATTTGGAGCCTTTCTTCAAGGACTGGTCGTTCTATGCCGGCGCCCCAATTATGACGGCGCGAGACGAAGTGATCGGCACCATTTTCATCGCCGACGAAGAGCCGCGTATTATAAGTGACAGCGAACGTAATACTTTGATCACTCTGGCTAACCTCGCCGTTGAAAGCATTCGTTTGCATGAAAGCCTGCTCGCGCAACAACGCGCGTCGCTGGAGATTTATGAGCAGACCGACAAGCTTGAGCGCTCCAACGCCGCGCTCGAAAAAACCCAGCTGAGCATGGAGCTGGCCGCGCGGGTTGCGAAAATCGGCTTTTGGTCTCGTGATCTGGTGACGAATAAATTCGCAATCTCAGACTCCCTACAGACCATATTCGATACCGACATTGGGCCCATGATCACCGAGGACGAGTTCTCCGCCCAGTTCATGGACAGCGCCCGCCAGAATTTCCTGGAACGCCTAAACGGCGCCGCCGAGAAGGGCGAGCCGATCGACATGCATCTGCCGCTAAAACACAGTGACGAAAACAGCGCCCGCTGGGTCCGCGTGACCGGCCGCCCCAGCCGCGCAGGCGCCGCGCGTCAACTCAATGGCTGCGTTCAAGACGTAACCGAACTGTTTGAGAGCCGGAGCAAAATTTCCAAGATTGCGATGCTGGACACGTTGACCGGCGCATACAATCGTCGATTTCTACCGCTCACATATCTGAAAAAGAAACGCTTTATCGACCCAAGCCAAGAGCAGCTGATCGCGCTGACAATTGATCTGGATAACTTTAAGTTCGTCAATGACACCGCGGGTCACGAGGCTGGCGACCAGGTCCTCGTCGAAGTCGCCCGGCTGCTCAGGGCGCAAATTCGAGATGACGATATTCTGGCTCGGCTCGGCGGCGACGAATTTCTAGTCCTGGCGGCCGTCCGCGTGGGCTCAAACGGCGCCGAAGCGCTGGCGGAGAAGTTGCGCTGCGCCGCGATCGACAACCGACGCCTTTCACAATTCGCGAACCCGGTGACTTTCTCGATCGGCTATTGTGATGCAACCGATAAGGAAGCCGATTTCCCGACCGCATTGCGCCGCTCCGATCTCGCAGTGTTCGAAGCGAAGAAACGGGGCCGCAACTGCGCTGTGCAGTTCACGCGCGAGCTGAGCGATGAAAGCTCTCGACGCAGCAGCACCTTGCTCGGTATCGACGAAGCGCTGGCCGCAAACGAGATTGTCCCGTTTTATCAACCAAAAATCGCGCTTGACGATGAAACTGTTGTGGGGCTTGAAGCGCTGGCGCGCTGGCGTAAGAGCGACGGGACAATCCTACCGCCCGCACATTTTATCGACGCGCTCGAAGACCCGGTTTACAGCACCCGTATCTCGGAACGGATTATGGTGCGCGCACTTGCCGACGCGCAGATGCTGGTAGACAAGGGCCTCGAATTCGGGAGGATCGCCTGCAACGTCGCCGAAGCGCAGATGCGCGACGCGCGCTTCCCTGAGTGGCTGCAGGAGCAAGCGCGGGCAAGAAATATTCGCATGAGCCAAATCGAGATTGAGATTACTGAACGCTGCCTCCTC
This sequence comes from Neomegalonema sp., assembly GCA_022760355.1. Lineage (GTDB taxonomy): Bacteria > Pseudomonadota > Alphaproteobacteria > Rhodobacterales > Rhodobacteraceae > JALEGB01. Next base: position 31,741 of record JALEGB010000044.1, on the reverse strand, counting down.
TCGCGCTCCAAGCAGAAAGTTCAAGAAAATATCTCCAATCTACGCGAAATGGGCGTCACGATATCCTTTGATGACTTTGGAACAGGCTTCGCATCATTGGCCCACCTCCTCAATCACCGCATCGATATTATCAAAATAGATTGCTCGTTTATCCAAAATCTGTTGGATGACCGTGCAGCAAAGGCGATTGCAGGATCAATTGTGCATCTTGGCCGCGGGTTGGATATGGAAGTCGTGGCAGAGGGCGTGGAGTGCGAAAACACAGTGCGCGCCTTGCGCGAAATGGGCTGCGCCACTGCGCAAGGCTACCATTACTCCCGGCCGATTCCGGTTGAGCAGCTGATGGACTTCCTAAACGAACGCCAGCCGCGCGCCATCGCAAAACTCACCGCCTAGAGCTTGTTTTATGATTCACGGAACCATCAACAAGCTCTAAACCTCTGTTTCGTCGCGATTTTCGAGCCGTTAGATGGGTCCATCTAACTTCAAATCGCTCTAGGCCGTAAACTCATAAATCTGGCCGGCGTCACCGCGCGCGGGGGCAGAACTTCGCCTGCGGAATCATCGTATTAATTGCCCGGCCAAGCGCCGTATCACAGCCCACGCGAATGCCAAGATTTGGCGTTTTCGCCGCCGCAGACGATCGGACCCTGTGCGGCCGGCGGGTTCGGCAATCCCCTGGGCGCACACGCACTGAGCGCGGCAACAGTTCCTGCGTGTTCATCGCCACGAGAAACGGCTCTCGCTCACCCTCCATTCGACATAGAATTGGCGCGCCAGACGAGCCGCAATGGGTATCGCAATCATGCCCAAACATCTGCGCGCGGTCCGTACCCAATGGAAAACGGAACCGACGCGCAACCTTGACATAGCTGCAGCGGCGCTGGACGGCCGGTTGCCAACTGGAGCCGCTCAGATCGCCATGAAAAGCCCCCATCGACAAGCGCCCTGATGCGCGCGCGCAAGCGACCATGGCTCGCGGCGAATAGGGCCGCAGTCGAATAGGACTGGAGGCCGCGCAGCTCTCGACCGGCGAGCCGAATTTGATAATGGCGAAATCGCGATGATCCTCGCCAATCCGCCCGCCACGCCGCGGCGAACGATGGCGAGCGCGGCCAAAATCATCCCGCGTCCAGTCCGGCAGATAGATGATCACCTCATCCGGCGCGGGCTTACGGTACTCCGCCAGCGAACGAATATGGCGCACTCGGCGGCCATTGATCCGAAACGCCGATTGCGACGTGAAGTCGTAAAAACCCAGCCCTGCCCGCTCCGGGCTGCGAAAACGCCGCCGGCCCGGCGCATGATAAACATGAGCGGCCGTTACAATCGTCTGACAATCATGAAGGAAAAAACCAGTGCCGCCGGACCTGCGCATATCCGCCGTCCGAACAACTTCGACAATCGCGCGCATGAGCCGCGTCTCTCGCCGCGTCCACTCTGGTTTCGCGCGTCGATCATCGGCGCCGAATACGGCGGCCAAGCGAAAATAGTCGGCCGGAGAGATCGAAGGACCGATCTGGGCGTTAGCCGCCGCGGCGCAGCCATAAATCGCAACAGCCGCCGCCAGCCTGACGCCTTGTCTCGGCATATTGAACATTCCGCCCCCCCGCTCCGCTGGAGAATCGCGATGAACTGATCATGTCAGCGATTTGCGCAGCAATCATCCCACCGGTCGGACGCGCACGCTACCCGCGATCGCGAAAATTATAGCCGTCCTGCCCATGCAGCTCCTCATCGAGCCCGACGATCTCAGTTTCATGATGCACGCGCATATAGCCAACGGACCAAATGTGGTTCAGGGGCGCGGCGCCGAAAATCATCGCGACAACACGGCACAACAAATCAGCGAGCTTGAACGCAACCAACGACACGACGAATACCCCGCCAAAAATCGCCGAGGCGAAAATCAGCTGCGAAAGCCATGTCGCTGTATCGTCCGGCTTCGCCAACCCCGCCGCCACCGCAGCGATAACGCCCGCAACGCCATGTGCGGCGACAACGGATACTGGGTCGTCGATTGAGAGGCGCACGAGCGAACGCGCCGTCACCCGGTAGGCGATCGCGGCGACAACGCCGACGAGCGCCGCCCCAGCGACGGGCATAATGTCCGCGCCCGCCGTCACCCCGACAAGCCCGGCGATGACGCTGTTAAGCAACGTCATCATATTTAGCGGCTCTCTCAACATGCTCTGGACGACAACGGTCGCAACCACAGCTGCGCATGGCGCAATCGCTGTATTCACAGCGATCTGGCCAAAGCTTGAAAACAGCTCGCCAATGCGCGCCTCCTGCACCGCGAAGGACGCGCCAACGGCTGCTTCAACGCCGCCAGCAAGCAATGTTCCGGCGTTGAACCCAAACCAGCCGAGCCACAGCAAAAACATGCCCAACGCCGCCAGAGGCATGTTGTGAGGCGCGTGCGATACGGTCAGCCGGAACATCGTCTCGCGCCCAACGCCCACAGGGTCGTAGCCATTAAAACCGATACGAGGCCGTAACAGGATCGCGCCCGCCAGTCCCGCCGCCGCTCCGGCGCCATGAACAATCATCGCCCCGGCGAAATCATGGAAAACGCCGTACAGCGCGCTGGCCGGATGCCAAAATATAAACCCAAGCACAGGGTAGATAACGGCGACATAAACTGCGGCGAACACCACATATACATATGGTGAAATTCGGCCCGTGACCGCGCCGCTGCAAATCGTTGCCGATGCGGACACAAATCCAAAATTGAACAGAAATAAAAGCGCATCCACAGCAGTGAGCGTTGCGGCCTTCGGCGGCTCCCGCGTCAGCCCGAATTCCTGCAGATAGCCAATAATGGGCCCCTGTCCGGACAAAGTCTGCCAACCAATCAACCAAAAAACGATCCCGCCGACGGAAAGATCGACGATATTTTTGAAGATATTATTCAGAACATTTTTACGGGAAACAGTGCCGGCCTCGAATAGCATAAAGCCCGGCTGCATCAGCAAAACAAGCACCGCAGAAATAAATACCCCGACATTGATCACGCCAAGCATCGTGATGTCGACGGCGCTCAGCGGGAAGTCGAAGTTCATTGCAGCTATCCTTTTCCAAGCCTTGGGCGGCAAGATAAGGTCGCCGTCGCCGCCTGGAAGCCGCCCACGCCCCAGGATCGCGCGTGTAATACTCGATCTAGATCAGACAGTTACACCCCACCCCTAGGGCTAATTAAAGTCGGATGCGGCCCAGATCGACGGGCGCATGCGCAACCGCTCCAACAATCGCGAGAGCGCCGTCCTTTAGTTCAAACTCTTGTTGTGCGAGCGCCAGGAAGGCAGCGATGTCACGGCGGCGAACCGCGCCATCTCGGTTTCATCCATAACTTCGTTCTTCAACCCAAAGAACGGCATCTCGCTCAGCGGCGGCGGCATCTTATGAACCGTCGCTTCGCGGCCAACCAGCAACATCTTCTGCCGCAGGCGATCCGGCGCCGACGCGACTTCGAACACGATCGGGCGCACGGGCGGCGCGCTCTCCACCGGCGATGCGCCATCCGACATCAGGCTGAAAACGCCGCCGGAGCATTTGTCCATCACGGTCGTCGCATCGTTGCTGCGCGGAAGCACGGGATCATAGCCCGCGTCGGAAAGCACATCGGCGATCTGGTGGCCCAATCGGAATGAGAACCGGCTGGAAATGAAAATTTTCTGGGTGTTGAAGCGGGCGGGCTCTTCGTCTTCGGAGGGCGCGGAAAGCTGATCGCGCGCAAGCTTGAGCAGACTTTCGCCATTGTCGCCGCCAGACGCGCCCCCCCCTTTACGCGGCGCGACCTTGATACCGCTGCGCGACAGCAGCTCGGCAAAGCGCCGACGGTCATTCGCATCAACCGCCGCCAAACGTTGAGCCGCAATCGGCGTAAGCTCCGTCAGCGCGGCGTGGGTTTGACGCACGATATCAATCAGACGTTGGAGTTCCGCTGTAAGCCGCCCTTCATTCACGTGCTGTTGCGGCGTGATCTCGGCGACAGAAGCGATGTCTATCGGCAGCTCCGGGAAATACCTTACGCAAATACCCAGCGTCTCGATCGCATCAACCCGCAGGCCCGCGTAAGTCGGGGCATAACCTGAGACAATGCCAAACTCCGTCAAAGCCACCATTTCAAATGGCTTTACTTCGGAAAGATCCTCCTGCAACGCATCCAACTGCGCCAGAAGGAGCGGTATCGAGGTCATGCCGCCTCCCCCCAAACCAAATCAGCCTTCAAAAATGCGAGCCCCCACCCCGCTGCACTGCACACTGCATCACTTAAATTCTATTTATCAAGCCTTTCTGCGCAGAAGGCGCCCGATTGGCGAACACATTAACGTTTAAAATGCACAAATGACCAAATTTGCATCATTCCGCCCAGTGGGTGCGCTCATTTTCTCAACTAACATCGATTTCAATAGCGAACCGCGAGGCAAATGACGGCCGAATCGCCGCGACCGTCCCGTCACCAGGACTCGCCCCAAGGCTGCGTCCCGACAGGCAAGATCGCCCTGTGCGAGTGCGAACATGTTGGCCGATGCGAGACCGCCAGCGCCGCGACGCTACAGCTACTTTACCGCGCGAACAATCGCGTTCAGCAGCTGGCCTTTGTTCATTTTGGAAACGGGCGCATCCGACCATTTTCGCGCCCGGACCAATGCGCCGAGCTCCGCATTTTTGAAGCGCCCCAGCTTCTCTCGCAAGCGGATTTGACCATGCTCGGCCATTTCCGCCTGCAGATCCAGCTCAGCAAGCGCGGACGGCACGGCCGCCGGCTTGCGGCGGACGCCCTCAAGTTTAAGCGTCACCGCGCCGCCAATGCGCTCAGCGACCCGGGCTGCGAACTCCGGGTTGCGGTCCATTTCCTCAAGAACCACCTCGAAAAGCGGTTCAAAAAAATCACGCGGCGTCCGAGCGCCGCCGTTCGCCTTCGACATTTGTCGTCTCTTCCAACAACGACCGCACCTCGCGCGCAAACTCAACCAAATCGGCGCGGGCTTTGGCGTACTTCTTTTGAAACGCCAGCCCTAAATGCTCCGGCTCCAGCGCGCGCGCAATACTGGCGTCCTGCGCAATCATTGTCGTTAAAAAGGACGCCTCGATCACTCCGTCTCGCACCAATGTGTCAAGTTCGGTTAAGAAACGGTTATGCGTCTTGTCGTTCGCCCGCACTTTGGTGGGCAATATTGCTGTGCGGCCTAACAGATTTCCGTCCCGCCGCAGCTGCCGCAGGAAACGGCGGTTGAGTTCTTTCAGGCCCAAGGTCGAAAGATAGTCCGGAATGGTCGGCATCACGATCAAATCTGAGCAGCTGACGCCTGCTTCGGCGAAAATCGAGATGCCTGGCGGACAGTCGATGACAATGAGATCGTAACTTTTGCGGACGCGATCCAGGCTTTCGCGCAAAATTCGCCGCGTCTGCCCCTCCGGTCCTGACTTAGACACCGCGCCGCGGCGAACACGCAGCGTGTGATAATGCTCGATCAGCGCCCGCTCCGCATATCGCAGCGAGGGCTCAGCGCAAATGACGTCAATCATCGGATCCGCGCCTTCGCCCGCGACCGCCGGCGTGCGATACTCCGACAGAGGCTCCGGTCGCCGCCCATCCGCAATGCGGTCGAAATACGCCGCCAATGTCCGCTCTCGACGCACCGCATCCTCGTACCGGTCCGAACCGCAGAGGGCGTAGGATGCGCTCGCCTGCGCATCGAGATCCAAAAGCAGCACGCGCCAGCCAAACTCGGCTGCGCAGGTTTCAGCCAAAGTGACTGAGGAGGTTGTCTTACCGACACCACCCTTCATATTGATGAAGGAAACGATCCTACTCACGATCTATGTCATCCTCCTCCAGTTAGTAGAAGACCCTTAGTAGCCGCCCAAATAGGCGCAGGTCTAGTCTTGCTTGATGTCAAGAAGCGAAATTTATTCAACTGCGACGCATCGAGTCTTTGTGGCGTCGCCCCTCAAAAAGAACACGACTAACCGACTGAGATATGGGAGTTTTCGATCAGAGGGGCGAGGAGAAAGGCGCGGCTGGGCCGGCAGCGGTCAAATCAGGCGACCGCCCGGCCCTGATGGCGCGCGCGGCAGCTGCATTGCATCAGCTGCAAACTTACTTGTCAGCGACGGTTGCCGCATCCTTCTCAGCGCGCTCAAGGTCCTCGCTCGCACGCTTCGCATATTCGGCGGCGACCCGATATTCGTCCTTTTCAGCCGCCGGGCCGAAAGCGCTCTTCACTTCGTTGTAGATGCCGATGCCAAAGATTACCGCGATAACAAGCAGGATAGGGCCAAGTATGGCGCCATCGTCATCTTCGCGAGACATAGCACGTTCCTTTCCACGCTCTCACGCTTCACGGCCAGTTACATGGCGAAGCAAGGTTCGTTTAACCAGAGCTGGTGGCGAAAATAGGATCGCTGAACGCTGTTTTTCGCGTAGGCGAATAGACCCTCCGTTTTTTTTTGCGCGTTAGGTCAGCAAGCGCTCTTTAACATCGCGCAGAAATAGACCATGTTGGTGTTGCGAACCTGCATCCCTCGCGCAGGCCGCAGCGCCCCGTTGCGACGCATGCCCCCTAGTGTCGCGACGGGGCCTCTCTTGGGCTGGATATCGACGCACGCGCCGCCAGACGGGCGCGCAACCAAGCGTCAGACCGCCAGCTGGGCCGCCACGCTACTTTGGCATACGGCTTAACGCCTCGAAATCCCCGCGCTCGAACAAGGATTTCTTCAGCAAATGGATCAGGCGCGCGCGAACGATCGGCGCTTTCGACACCTTTACGCCTGCCCGGAGCGCCGCCTCAGCCCCAGTCACATCGCCCGCTTTTTTGCGCCACTCAGCAACCAATCGCCAATCCGTTCCAGTCATTGCATCGCCCAAGAGCGGCAACAGATCGGCGGCCGGCGCATAGATCTTTGCATCGCCATACGCCGCGGCCACTCTGCGGATCCCATCCTCCCGCCGCTCGGACGCCGGCAGCCCCACAAACCCCTTCCGGGCGCGATCCAGCCTCTCGCGAACGCTCGGATCCAACCCATCACAACGCCCCGCCAGGATCAGCGTCTGTACGTAAGCGAGCGACATCTTGGCCGTCTCGATATGGTCGGGCCCATGCAACCGCAGGGCCAGGGCCTCCGCCTTGGCCCGTAGCGGGATCGCCTCAGGCGCTCGCTTTGGAACCCCGGCGATCTCAGCCGCGATGCGCGTATAAACCTCAATCATCCGCAGGTCGCCTGCGCCCCAAGCCGTCACCATCGCTTTTTCGCAGGCCGCCGCTTGGGCCGGCGCGGCGCGGTAGCCGCGCTCAAACAGGTCCAGGCAACTCGGCGCATACTCCGCCGCATGCGCAGCGGTCCCAACCATCGCGTCAGGCGCTTTGAACGTCGAAAGGGCGCACGCCAACAGCCCCAACACAGCCGCCGAGCGGCGCGAGAACGACATTCCGAACATCACAGCCCCTTCCCTGCAGAGCTAAACGAGCAAGTCCTGCTCATCACGACGATCTCGCTCATCATCATCCTCGTCGGCCCACTCGTCGATCTCCGCCGCCTCGTCGCTTTCCGGCGGCGTAAAGCCAACGGGCGGACGGCTGTCCAACAGCCCCGCCTGACGCAACTCCTCCAGCCGCGGCAAGTCGCGCAGCGTTTCGAAGCCGAAATGCTCAAGAAACTTCTCAGTAGTGACAAAGGTGACCGGTCGTCCCGGCGTCTGACGGCGGCGCCCGAGTTTGATCCACTCCAGCTCCATCAACAGATCGATCGTTCCCTTCGACACGCCAACTTGCCGAATCTCTTCGATTTCAGCCCGCGTCGTCGGTTGATGATAGGCGATGATCGCCAGCGTCTCGATCGCTGCGCGCGACAGTTTTCGCTGCTCCACCGCCTCGCCCACCAGCAAATACGCCAGATCAGACGCGGTGCGAAACGCCCATTTCCCGGCCACCCGCGCCAGCGTCACCCCGCGATCCTTATACCGCTCCTCCAACCGGCGCACCGCCACCGCGGCGTCGCACCCGATCGGCATTCGGCTCGCCAGCTCCGCCGTCGACAGCGGTTGATCCGAAGCGAACAGCATGGCTTCGACCATTCGCTCCTGCTCTTCCATATCGATTGCGCCGTCGCCCATACGGTCAACGGGCGCCGCGGCGCCTTCCTCCGCACGTTCGCTTTCGACAGCCTCGGCGATCCGGCGCGCCGCCTCATTCGCGACGTGGACCGACGGCTCCGCCGCCGGAGCCTCGGCGGGCGCAGACTCAGCTGCGGCGTCTACGGGCGCCTCCGCCTTCGGCGTCTCTTGCCCGCCATCGCCGATGGCGGGCGCGTCCGCCTCCTCCGCGTCCCGCCGCGCGCGTGGAAAGGGAAATCGGATCATGCTGCGCTTCCTCGTCTCGTCCGACGCGCCGCCTCGATCCGCTTTGCGGTCGCATCCTCAGCGCTATCGCCCGCAGCCTCCTCAGTCGACGCAGCGCGGGCGCGATCGCCCTCCTCTCGCGGCATCACCATCAGCGGCGCAAAATGTTCATCCTGACGCAGAAATACGCGCCCTAGCTTAGCCAACTCCAGAGTCGCGGCGAAGGTGCTGGCGACGGCGGATCGGGCGTGATCAGCGTCTCGCCATTCCGGAGCCAAGTAGCTGTACAGCTCTTCCCATTCCATTTGCGATCCAAGCGCCTTGCGCAAACGCACCAACGCCTCGTCGATTGCGATTACCGCTCGACGATCCAGATGCAGCGGCTGGAAGCTCTTTTTACTGGCTTGGCGCGAATAGGCCATCAGCAAATCATGCTGTGTCGCGATCCATTCGACCCGGGTCGCAATGCGCCGCTTCTCGGGCTCGCCACGAATGAAGAAGTCTCTTCCCAGCTGTTCACGGCCAAAAATATCATCGGCAGCCCGACGCATGCCATGCAGCCGCTCCAGCTGAAACGCCAGATGCGCCGCCAGCTCCTCGCCGCTCGGCTCGTCATCCTCTTCAGCGATTTTGGGCAGCAGCATTCGCGACTTCATGTAGGCGAGATAGGCCGCCGTCACCAAATAATCGCCAGCAATATCCAGCCGCAATCGGCGCGCCTCGCGAATGAAGGACAAATACTGCTCCGCCAGCGGCAGCATCGCGATCTTGCGAAGATCCACCTTTTGCTTCAGCGCCAACTCGAGGAGCATATGGAGCGGCCCCTCGAAACCGTCGAGCGACAGCATCAACGGCTCTTCACGCTCCGCCGTTTCGAATAGCCCCTGCTGACCATCAGCGCTTTGCGCCCCGTCGGCCGGCCGCGGCGCGCCCCCTTTTTCGTCGTCGGCGCTCATGCGTCGGCTCCTTCCGTGCTCAACGCCCCTCGCCAGCCCGGCGGCGCCAGCGCATCCAAGCGGGCCAAAGCCTCCGCAACGTCGAAGGGCTCCGGAGACAGTCGCGCCCGCATCGCCGCGTCCGCCCGGCGGCGCGCGTCGCCCTGCAACAGGCCGACGCCGCGCATCGCCTCCTGCATCTCCGCCAGATCGCCATTGCAGTGGAGCACAATGTCACACCCTGCGGCCAGCGCGTCGGCGGCGCGTTCGGAAAAGCCGCCCGCCATTGCGCCCATCGACAAATCGTCCGTCATCAACAAACCGTCGAACCCAATCTCTTCGCGCACCACATCTTGAATAACTTTCGCGGACGTCGTCGCAATCTGGCCTGGGTCCACCGCTTCGTAAATAACGTGCGCCGTCATGCCCAGCGGCAGATCCGCCAGCGCGGCGAAGGCGGCGAAATCCGTCTGCGAAAGCTCAGCCCAGCTGGCGTCTATGCGCGGCGTCGCCGCATGGCTGTCTAAGTCCGCCCGGCCATGGCCGGGGATGTGCTTTACAACCGAAAGAACGCCGCCTGCGTGCAACCCTTCCGCAATCGCCGCAGCGCGCGCCGCCACGGTCGCCGCGGTCGCCCCCAGCGCGCGATCGCCAATCACGTCATGCGCGCCAGGCAGCCGAAGATCCAGCAGCGGCGCGCAGTCGACATCGATCCCCAGCTCCAGCAATTCAGCCGCGATCAGCCGATACCGCAGCCAGAGCGCCTCCCACAGCTGTTGCTCGGACAATGCGCCCTGATCCGCCGCGACGCACCAATCGCCGACCGCAGGCCACTCGCGCCAATGAGGTCCGCGCAACCGAGCGACCCGGCCGCCCTCCTGGTCAATAAGAATTGGCGCCCGCCACCCCAGAGCCGCGCGAATTTCGTGGACCAGCGCTTTCACCTGGTCCGGCGAGACAATATTGCGGGCAAAGAGGATTGCGCCCCATGGCTTCGCATCGCTTAGGAAGTCAGCTTCGCTGGCGCTGAGCGCCGCGCCGGAAACGCCGACGATCGCCGCGCGGGAACCGGAAGGCGCTGTCTCGTAGGGCGCTTGGCGCGCCGCGCCGGCTTGCGTCCCATTGTGCGGGGGCTCGCCCATGCCATTGTCGTTCAAACTCGCATCCTCGTCGCGTCAGAAGCGCATAGATGCGCCCATCAGCGCAACGACGCGACCTCCATGGCCAATGCGCGCCGCAACGCCGGACGGGCCGGATGCGTTGCGGTTGAGCCTGCTGGCTCAACACGCCTTCACAAGGAGATTATCGCGTCGTCGGAAAGCAGTCCACGCCGCGCGAGCTCAAGGCCTTGCACAGTTCGCTCGCCTCAGCCCGGCTGGTGAAGTTGCCGACGCGAAGGCGGTACAAGCGGAGCTTGTCGACGTTGAAGGGCTGAATATCCAGCTTATGGCCGCCGAGAATGTCCGAGTGCCGCTTCTTAATCGAGCTCCAGCGCTTCTCAACTGCGTCAACGCTGTCCAACGCAGCGAGCTGAACCTGGAACATCGCAGGCCCCGCGGGGCGGCGGCGAACGGGCGCAGTCGCCGTCGTCTCAACTTTTCGCGCCGCTGGGGCGATCTCAACCGGCTTTGGCGGCGTCGCCGGCTTCGGAGCCGCCGCGGCGGTTTCGACCGGCTTTGGCGCCATCGAACGGCCCGGAGGCGTCAGCGCGCGTTCATCCAGCGCGGCCGCCTCAGCCTCAGGCGGCGTGTCGGCGGGCGCAGAGCCAGGGCGGCGATAGGCGGCGGTCGCGGGCGGGGTCGGGGGCGATCCTGGCCCAGCGTTTGGCGGCAGATCCTCGCGCTCCGGCCCGATCTTCACCGCGGCGCTCTCACGAGGCTTCGCTGGCGCCAGCTCCACCGTACGCCGGCGGGTGGAGGCTTCCGGCGTTTCGACCGCTTTGCTCACCAAATCGAGGAAGGATTTTTTCTCAACCGGCGGCGCGTCCGCAAGCGCCACGCGATCCTTGGCGGCGGCCGCATCCGCGGCGGTCGGGCGTTCCGGCGCGCCGGACTTGCGCAAGCCCGTCGCAGGGTCAACCGCCGCAGGGCCCAGCGCGCTGTAGGCTGGGCTTTCCGCGCCAGGAACAGGCGATCCGCCTGGATCCGCCGGCTTGCTGCGCCATACGGCGCCCTTCATCGCAACCACATGCTCCGCATCACGAACGCCGAGCGAGTATGCGCCCATGACAGCGATCACGATGGCGCCAAGGCCCGCCGCCGCCCAAAGGGCCGTCTTCACCATGTCCGCCAATCCGCGCGACCGTGGCTCAGGCGCGTCTTGGGGATCGTCCCATCCCGTCGAATAGGCCATTTTCTACTCCAGCTGTCTCCTGGCGCACAGTCGCCGGACGCGCGTCTGGCGGAGACGTTAGCGCATTTCTTCCACCGGGGTCACCCCAAGCACGCCCAGCCCCGCCGCAATCGCCGCGCGAGCGGCGCATGCGAGCGCCAGTCGCGCCTGGCTGCCCTCGCGATCCGCCTCCTGCACGAATCGCAAAGCAGGGTTCTCGTAACCTTCGTTGTAATGAGCGTGGAAACTGGTGGCCAAATCGTAAAGATAGAACGCAATCCGATGCGGCTCGCGCGCTTTCGCCGCCGATAGCAGCAACCGCGGCCACTCAGCCGTTTTCTTCGCCAACGCCCATTGCGGCTCGGCGTCCAGCCGCTCCAACGGCGCTGCCGCCAAAGCCTCTGGCGTCACCGCCTCCTCGCCCAGCACCCGCGCCGCCTCACGCATGGCGGAACAAATCCGAGCGTGCGCATACTGCACATAATAAACCGGGTTATCTTTGGACTGCTCAAGCGCTTTGGCGAAATCGAAATCCAACGGCGCGTCATTCTTCCGGGTCAGCATAACGAAGCGGGTCACGTCCGGCCCAACTTCCGCCAACACGTCCCGCAGCGTCACAAAGGTGCCGGCGCGCTTGGACATGGTGAACGGCATGCCGTTCTTAAACAGCTTCACCAGCTGACACAGCTTGATCTCCAGCGCGACCCGATTGTTGGACAGCGCCGCGACGGCCGCAGTCATCCGTTTCACATAGCCGCCATGATCCGCGCCGAAAATATCGACCAGCTCATCAAAGCCGCGCTCAACCTTGTCATAGTGATAGGCGATATCCGGCGCAAAATACGTCCAGGAGCCGTCAGACTTCTTCACCGGCCGATCGACATCATCGCCATAATCGGTTGAGCGAAACAGCGTCTGCTCCCGCGGCTCCCAATCCTCCGGCGTCTTGCCCTTGGGCGGCTCCAGCACGCCCTCATAGATCAGCCCCTTCTCTTCGAGGCTGGCCAAGGCCGCCTCGATCCGACCGCCGCCATAGAGCGACTTCTCGGAGAAATAGACGTCCATCTCCACGCCAAGCGCCGCCAGATCCTCCCGGATCAGGTCCATCATCGCGTCCGTGGCGGCCTCCCGCACCGTCGCCAGCCACTCATCCTCAGGCGCCTCAAGCAACGTATCGCCAAACTTTTCCTTCAGCGCCGCGCCGACCGGCTTCAGATAGTCGCCCGGATACAGCCCTTCCGGAATCTCAATGGCTTCGCCATGCGCCTCGCGGTAGCGCAGATAGCTGGACCGAGCCAGAACATCGACCTGCGCGCCGCCATCATTGATGTAATATTCTTTCGTGACGTCATGCCCGACGAAATCCAACAAACGCGCCAGCGCGTCTCCGAACACAGCCCCGCGAGTGTGGCCGACATGAAGCGGTCCGGTCGGGTTGGCCGAAACATACTCAATGTTGATCTTCAGCCGCTCATCCGCTGGCAAATCAGGGCGACCGAACGCGGCGCCCGCCTGCAGCGCGGCCTTGACCACCCGCCGCCATGCGGCCGGATCCAGGCGCAGATTGATAAAACCGGGGCCCGCAATTTCAGCGCTTTCGATCTCCGGCGCTTCGCGCAGCTGCGCCGCCAGCTTTTCTGCGACATCGCGCGGCTTCTGCTTGGCTGGCTTGGCCAGCGCCATCGCCGCGTTGGTCGCCATGTCGCCATGGGCCGGATCACGCGGAGGCTCCACCGAGACGCCGTTGCGCGGCAGGCCCTCGGGCAGATCGCCAGCTTCAGTCATGGCGTCGAGCGCAGCGTTTACGCGCGCTTCGATCTCGGCGAACAGGTTCATAGCGGTTGCGGCTCCTTACTCCTACTCAGCGGCCGAGATATAGGAACCAGGGCGCCAGAGTCGACCACTGTTGAACGCAACAACGAATGACGCGCCGCCACGCAAACAGCTCTTGAACGCCGCAACGCGGCGCGCTTCATGATGGAGAGCCCATATCGACAAGGACTTTGAGAACATGCTCACCCCCTTCCATCTTGCCTATAATGTCTCAGATCTCGCCGCTGCGCGAGACTTCTACGGCCGGGTCCTTGGCGGCGAGGAAGGGCGCTCCACCGAAACTTGGGTCGACTTCTCTTTCTTTGGCCATCAGATCTCGCTGCATCTGGGCGAACCGTTCAAAACCTCGGCGACCGGCAAAGTCGGCGATCATATGGTGCCGATGCCTCATCTTGGCGTGGTGCTGCAGCTGGAGGATTGGCGCGCGCTCGCCGAGAAGCTGACGAAGGAGGGGATCGACTTCGTCCTGCCCCCGACCGTCCGTTTTGAAGGACAACCCGGCGAACAGTGGACGATGTTCTTCTATGATCCAAGCGGCAACCCGATCGAAGTTAAGGGCTTCGCCGACATGGAACAGGTGTTCACCGCCTGACGCCGTCGGATTTAAGAGTTCGCACCCTAGCCCCAGCAGCTTATTCGTCGTCGAGTTTTTGCGTCAGCCAGTGAATAAAGAGGCTGATGTCCGAGTTGGCGGTAGGGCTGAGCAGTGTAATCAGCCGGTACATGCCCCGGCTCTTGATCGACGAGTCGATTGGCTGCACCAGCTCGCCTTTTTTGAGATGGTCGCGCACCAGCAGGCTGCGGCCGATCGCGACGCCCTGACCATGAACGGCCGCGCGCGTCGCCACGTGGTTCAAATTGAAAAAATCGCCCCTGTCGTGGGAGATATGACCGAACCCTGCGACGCGCAGCCACGTTTCCCACTCGGTGGAAGGGGGCGCGCCTTCCCAGGCTTGCGCGTCATGGATGAGATTGGCGTCCCGCAAGAACCGCTCAAAATCGCCCTCATTCGCCGGCAGAGGATGCGTCGGCGCGCACACCGGGCATAGCGTCTCCTCCAACAAATTCTGCACAACCAAGTCGGGATAGTCATAGGGATCAAATCGGATGGCGATATCGACGCCATCATTGATCATCGATTCGCGCGTGATCAAATTGAGCTCGGCGATAATCCGAATGCGCGGCCGGCTGGGGTCTCGATACCAATCATCCAGTCGCGGGATCAGCCAGTCCATCGCGAAGGACGGGATGCAGCTGAGGGTCAAGCGTCCGCTCTGTTGCTCCCGCAGGATTGAACGAAGCTCCTGATCAATCGTTTCGAACGCTTCGCCGCTAACGCGCAGCAGACGGCGACCGGCGTTTGTCAGCAGCACCCGTCTCCCAACGCGTTCAAACAGCACAACACCCAGACGCGCCTCGAGATTTCGAATTCTCTGGCTTACGGCGCCCTGGGTGATGTGCAGCTCTGCCGCGGCTTTAGAAAAGCTCTCATGCGTCGCAGCGGCGCGAAAGAACCAAAGGTCCGCAAGGTTCGACGAATCCAACATGGAAAAACATTAGCTGCAGTGATGAATTATCGCAATGCTGCTGATGAATTGTCCTATATTCCGCACCAGACGACTCCACCCCCTACCAATTGACGCGACGACGACTTTGAACCGCCCAATATGGATAAAATTCGCGTTGGTGCGGCCGCTGGAGGCAAAAACCGCTTAAGTTCTGCAATTATCCGCATTTCGATGGCTTGTGCATTAGTTTCGCTAATAGAAAACGCCAGAAATCCTCGCTTGCACGCTGATAGGGGCGAACTAGCCTCTGTTCACGGTTGCGAAATAAGTCGCGACCCAGCCCCGCGAAATCGATGCGGGGCGCACCGACTGACAAGGAGCGTGCCGAATGAAGAAGTTGGGAATTCTTGCGCTATCCGTCGCAATGGCTGTTGGCTTCGCCAGCGCAGCCAGCGCGGATACGCTGGCTGACGTTAAAAAGCGCGGCGTTGTGCGCTGTGGCGTCGACGGCGGTCTGGCTGGCTTTTCCGCGCCAGACGATAAGGGCAAGATGCAAGGCATTGACGCGGACGTCTGCTACGCCGTCGCCGCCGCCGTATTTGGCGACGCGAGCAAAGTCGAGTTCATCTCGCTGACCGCTAAAGAGCGCTTCACCGCGCTTTCGGCCGGCGAAATCGACATGCTGTCGCGCAACACCACCCACACCCTGCGTCGCGACGCTTCGCTTGGTGTTGATTTCACTTATTACAACTACATCGACGGTCAGGGCTTCCTGGTTAAGAAGGCGATCGGCGTTAAGTCGGCGCTCGAGCTGAGCGGCGCGACAATCTGCATTCAGTCGGGCACCACGACCGAGCGTAACTTGGCCGCTTACTTCCGCGCCAAGAAAATGGACTATACGCCGGTTTCCTACGACACCTCGGTTCAGACCCGCGAAGGCTTCGAAAGCGGCGCTTGCGACGTTCTGACCTCGGACAAGTCGCAGCTTGCTGCGATCCGCTCGGATCTGAAAGATCCTGAAAGCGCAATGGTTCTGCCAGAAACCATTTCCAAGGAGCCGCTCGGCCCTGTCGTTCGCCAAGGCGACGACGCTTGGGCGAACATCGTTCGTTGGTCGCTGTTTGCGATGATCAACGCGGACGAGCTGGGCGTTACCTCGAAGAACGTTGATGAGATCGCGAAGACCACTGAGGAGTTTCAGATCCGTCTGATGCTCGGCCTCGAAG
The DNA here is from genome assembly GCA_022760355.1 of Neomegalonema sp. Classification (GTDB taxonomy): domain Bacteria; phylum Pseudomonadota; class Alphaproteobacteria; order Rhodobacterales; family Rhodobacteraceae; genus JALEGB01. The sequence goes on along the minus strand of JALEGB010000044.1, from coordinate 15,561 downwards.
GCGACACCGGCAAAAGCCTGGGCCTTTCGAAGGATTGGGCGATGCAAATCATCAAGCAGGTCGGCAGTTACGGCGAGTCCTACACCCGCCACCTCGTGCCGCTCGGCTTGGCGCGCGAAGGCACGCTGAACGCTCTTTGGACCAAAGGCGGCATCCTCTACGCGCCGCCATTCTAATCGGCGCGTGACTTTCACTGCATCATAAACACTGGGCGTGGTCGGCACATCTGGCCACGCCCTTTCAACTGGGGGTGTGTATGGCCAGCGGCAAAGGCGGCGCCTGGTATAACGATCGCCGAAAGATTGGTATTGCGCTGCAAATACTGGCGCTCGTCGGCGTTGGACTATTTATTTGGTATCTAATCAGCAACGCGTCCTACAATATGGCGCAACGACGAATGGAGATGAACACTTGGTTCCTATTCTCGGAAGCAAGCTTCAAAGTCGGCTTTCATCCATTTTGGGACTTCGAGCTTGGAACCAGTAAATACTGGGAAGTATTTGTAATTGGAATACAAAACACATTGCTCGTCGGCATTGCGGGCTTAATAGGCGCCACTGTTGTCGGATTTGCTGTTGGCGTCGCTCGGCTCTCCGATAACTGGTTCGTGAAAACTTTCGCATCAATATTCGTCGAGCTGTTCCGAAACGTCCCACTGTTGTTGCAGGTGTTTTTCTGGAACTTTGTCGTCATCCTACCCAGCCTTCCATCGGTCTCCAACGCGATTGATATATTCGGCACTCTGTTCATCACGAACAAAGGCATCTTCACGCCGATTATATCTGTTTCGGAGAATTGGGCCCGCTTGGTCATTCTGGGGGGCCTGACCCTGGCGATCATATCAATCATCCTCTTCAGGCGCTGGGCGAAGAAACGATTCTATGAGACGGCAAAACCCCTGCCGGTCTTTTGGATCTCGGTGCTGATCTTCATCGGCTTCCTGCTGCTGTCCTTTGCAATTGTCCAAAGCGCAACGGATGTGAGCATGCCGCAGCAATCACGCTTCCGATTTACGGGCGGCTTTACCGTCCCAGTCCCACTGTTTTCGCTATGGATTGCACTTGTGTGCTACACGGGCGCCTTTATTGCGGAAAATGTGCGCGCCGGCATTCTTTCGGTGGGCAAGGGTCAGCGAGAAGCGGCGATGTCCTTGGGCTTCCGCCACTCACTTTCGATGAAGCTGATCCAGATTCCGCAAGCGCTTCGCGTCATCATCCCCCCCACGATCAGCCAGTATTTGAATCTGATCAAGAACTCATCACTGGCCGTCGCAATTGGATATGATGACATTGTGAACCTGTTCATGGGTATCACGCTGAACCAAACCGGCCAAGCAATCGTGATTATTGCAATGACGATGGGTGTGTTTACAGTAATTAGCTTGCTCACCTCGTTGCTGATCAACATTTACAACCGCAGCACACAATTGGTGGAGCGATAGCATGGCGAAAGTATTCGTACCCACCCCGCCATCACCGCCGCCGAACAGCTCGACGCCGGCTATTCAGTGGCTGAAGCGCAATTTCTTTAACTCGCCCTTCAGCATCGTCATGACGCTGCTGAGCGTGTATGTGATCTGGTCCATCGTCCCATTCGCCCTCAACTGGGCCATCCTGGACGCAACATGGACCGGAACAGATCGCACCGGCTGCGACGCGAACCCTGACGGCGCCTGCTGGGCCGCCCTGCGTGTGCGCTTTTGGCAAGTGATGCTCGGCCGCTTCTACGGCGCCAACCCGGAGGAGATCTGGCGGCCGCTGGTTATCTTCGCTCTGTTCGTTGTCATCGCCTATCTGTTGCTGTCGGAAACTCTGCCTGGCGAATACCGGTTGTATCTCGGCGGCTTCGCCCTCATTGTCTTCCCGGTGCTGACCTATGGGCTGATCCATGGCGGCATGTTCGGCCTGAAAGTCGCTGCAACCAGCCAGTGGGGCGGCTTTATGCTCACCCTGATCCTGGCGGTCGGCGGCATTGTGCTGGCGTTTCCACTGGGCATTGTTCTCGCGCTCGGACGTCGGTCCAGCCTGCCCGTGGTCCAATGGCTCTCAATCACCTTCATCGAGTTCTGGCGCGCGAACCCGCTGATCACCATCCTCTTTATGGCCTCCAACCTCCTTCCCCTGTTTCTGCCGTCGGAGATTGAGGTGGATAAAGTTGCACGGGCGCTGGTGGCGATTACGCTGTTCCAATCCGCCTACACTGCCGAGGCCATTCGCGGCGGTTTGGCGTCGATCCCCAAGGGACAGTTCGAGGCCGCCGACTCGCTCGGGTTCAAGTATCATCACACGATGGGCCTCATCGTATTGCCGCAGGCCCTGAAGGTCTCGATCCCGGCAATCGTCAACACTTTCATCGCTCTGTTCAAAGACACGACGCTCGTTGGCATCGTCGGGCTCCTGGATGTGTTTAGAATGGCCCAGACCGTCAGTCGCTCGACTGAATGGAAAGGCTTCGACTATGAAACTTACATTTTCTCGGCGCTGATCTTCTTCATGTGCTGCTACGGCATGTCGCGTTACAGCCAGTCAATTGAGCGGAAGCTGAATAGGGAGCATAAAGACTGATGTCTGATCTCGCGATTATTATCCGCAACATGAATAAATGGTACGGGAAGTTCCATGTTCTGAAGAACATCAACATGGAAGTTAAAGTGGGCGAGAAGATCGTCGTCTGCGGCCCGTCCGGCTCCGGCAAATCGACAATGATCCGCTGCGTCAACCGGTTGGAGGAGCACCAAAGCGGCGACATTATCGTCGACGGCATCGAACTGAGCGATGATCTTAAGAGTATCGACAAAGTGCGCGCCGAAGTCGGCATGTGCTTTCAGCACTTCAACCTGTTCCCGCACTTGACCGTCCTGGAGAATTGTACAATCGCCCCGCAATGGATCCGCAAGGTGCCGCAGAAAGAAGCGGAAGAAGCCGCCATGCGATATTTGGAACGGGTCAAGATTGCTGATCAGGCGCTCAAATACCCGGGACAATTATCGGGCGGTCAGCAACAGCGAGTCGCGATTGCGCGTTCATTGTGCATGGAACCGAAGATCATGCTGTTCGATGAGCCGACATCCGCGCTCGATCCGGAGATGATCTCTGAAGTGCTGGAAACGATGGTCAACCTCGCTGAAACCGGCATGACGATGGTCTGCGTGACCCACGAGATGGGCTTCGCCCGTTCAGTCGCGGACCGGGTTGTTTTCATGGATGGCGGTGAGATTGTAGAAGAAAATGTGCCCGAACAGTTCTTCAGCAATCCGCAGATGGATCGCACGCAGATGTTCTTGGAGCAGATCATCCGCCACTGATCACGGACGCCGCTCCGCTGCCTCTGCTGGGGGCGAGGCGGCGGGCCATCCAAAACACATATGCCGCTGCGCATAGCGCATAACCGGCTGGCGCGAGCCTTTCGCGCCGACCACGTGCGGCGTAAACGGCGTAGCCAACCGACCGCACACAGCCGCCATTCAGTCAGCTATCCGCACACCGCCCATCCGTCGATGAGCGCGCTCTATGTTTAATTGGGTGACGGAGAAGAGACATCAAGCGCTCGGCTCGCAGGCGCACAGCGCCATCGCTCGCTTTGTCCGCAGTAAAGGACCGACGATACGCCGCGTCCGACCGATCCCGCGAAGGGTCGGTGGTGGGTGGTGAGGGGCTCGAACCCCCGACCCTCTCGGTGTAAACGAGATGCTCTTCCAGCTGAGCTAACCACCCATCGAGCGCTCCAGTTAATATAGACGCGCCCGGAACGCAAGCGCCTTGTCGCCCGTTCAACGGGTCAACCAGCATCCATTTGGTCGGGGGGGCGCACCGACCATTCACACGCGCAGAACTACACGCGCAGCCAGCGCCCCACAAGGGCGGCAATCGCCGCGACACATCGACGGCGCGTCGCGCCAACCCGCGCAGACATCTGAAAAGTCAGATAAACTTGCAATTCAGATCAAACGATTGCGGACGCCAACCCAACCAGCGCCCCATCCGTGCGCGTCATAGGGGGTGCGCCAGGGCTGCGCCGTCCGATGGCCGATCGCCGCTATGTTCCGCACATAAAAACGCCCCGAGCGTGAACTCGAGGCGTCTCATCAGCCGATATCTAAGAGGCTCAATGCCGGATCGATGCGCCTGCGTCGTCTTGAGGCGTCGGCACAACCGGCTCCGCATTTGGATCCCACTCAACTGGCTTCAGCGTGCCGGCCAAAGCGACCGTCAGAACCTCGGACACGGTCGAGACAGGAATAATTTCGAGCCCCTCTTTCACATTGTCCGGGATCTCCCGCAGATCCTTCGCATTCTCCTTCGGGATCAAGACCCGCTTGATGCCGCCGCGCAGCGCCGCCAACAGTTTTTCCTTCAGCCCGCCGATCGGCAGCACATTGCCGCGCAATGTGACCTCGCCGGTCATCGCCACATCGCGGCGCACCGGGATCTCTGTCAGCACTGAGACAATCGACGTGACCATCGCTACGCCGGCCGATGGACCATCTTTCGGCGTCGCGCCTTCCGGCACGTGGACGTGAATATCAAGCGTCTCGAAGACCGGCGGCTTGACGCCAAGGCGCGGCGCATTCGCCCGCACATAGGACGCCGCAGCTTCGATCGACTCTTTCATCACGTCGCCGAGCTTACCGGTGGTTTTCATGCGGCCTTTGCCCGGCAGCTTTACAGCCTCGATCGACAACAGGTCGCCGCCGACCTCAGTCCAAGCCAAGCCGGTCGTCGCGCCGATCTCGTCCCGCTCTTCCGCCAGGCCGAACTTGAACTTTGACACGCCGAGCAGATCCGCGAGATCATCCGTCCCGACGACGACTTTCGTCGCCTCCTTCTTGACGATCTTGGTCACGGCTTTCCGGCACAGGCGGGCAACCTCACGCTCCAAGTTCCGCACACCGGCTTCTCGCGTGTAGGTCCGGATTGCCGCCATCAACGCGTCATCCGTCAGCTCGAACTCCTCAGGCTTCAGCCCATGCGCCTCAAGCTGCTTCGGCAGCAGGTGCCGGCGCGCAATTTCGACCTTCTCATCTTCAGTGTAGCCCGACAGGCGGATCAGCTCCATCCGATCCATCAGCGGCCCCGGCATGTTCAGCGTGTTCGCCGTGGTTACGAACAGCACTTGGCTCAGATCGTAATCCACTTCGAGATAGTGGTCGTTGAACGCGCCATTTTGCTCCGGATCCAACACTTCCAGCAGCGCCGAGGCCGGGTCGCCGCGGAAATCATGGCCCATCTTGTCGATCTCATCGAGCAGGATCAGCGGGTTAACCGTCGACGCCTTTTTAAGCGACTGGACGACCTTACCCGGCATAGAGCCGATATAGGTGCGGCGGTGGCCGCGGATTTCAGCCTCGTCGCGTACGCCGCCCAGGGAGATCCGAATGAACTCGCGCCCGGTTGCTTTCGCAATCGACTTGCCGAGCGAGGTTTTGCCCACGCCCGGAGGGCCGACGAGGCAGAGGATCGGCCCCTTCATCTTCTCGGAGCGCTGCTGTACTGCGAGGAACTCCAGGATCCGCTCTTTGACCTTTTCCAGACCAAAGTGATCGGCGTCGAGGACGCCTTCGGCCTCAGCAAGATCCGTCTTAACCTCTGACTTCTCACTCCAAGGGATGCCGAGCAGCCAATCGAGATAGTTGCGAACCACCGTCGCTTCCGCTGACATCGGCGCCATCTGCTTGAGCTTCTTCAGCTCCGCATCCGCCTTCGCCCGGGCTTCTTTCGTCAGCTGGGTCTCTGCGATCTTCTTCTCAAGCTCAGCGACATCCTCACGGCCGTCATCGCCCTCGCCCAGCTCGCGCTGGATCGCTTTCATCTGCTCATTAAGATAATACTCGCGCTGGGTCCGCTCCATTTGGCTTTTGACCCGCCGCTTGATCTTTTTCTCAACTTGCAGAACAGAGATCTCGCCCTTCATCAGGCCGAAGATCTGCTCAAGGCGCTCATTCACATCGACCATCTCGAGGACTTTTTGCTTTTCCTCGATCTTCACAGAGAGATGGCCGGCGATTGTATCCGCCAGCTTGGAGGCTTCTTCGATCTGACCGACCGAAACCAGCGCCTCTTGCGGAACACTCTTGTTGAGCTTCACATATTTCTCAAACTCAGCCGCGACGGCGCGGGTCAGCGCTTCGAGACCAGCAGGATCGCCATAGGTCTCCTCCAACGCGGCGGCTTCAGCCTCGAAGAAGCGATCTTCTTCAGTGAAGCCTTGCAAGCGAGCGCGGCGAACCCCTTCAACCAACACCTTCACGGTGCCGTCTGGCAGCTTAAGCAGCTGCAGGACGTTTGCAATTACGCCAACCGGATGGATTCCCTCCTCGGTCGGCTCATCGTCGCCGGCGTCCAACTGTGTGGCGAGGAGAATCTGGCGATCATCCTCCATCACGGCTTCCAGAGCGCGAACGGACTTTTCGCGCCCTACAAACAGCGGCACGATCATGTGAGGGAACACGACGATGTCGCGCAGCGGCAGTACGGGCAAGGTTGCCGGATCCGCGTTCAAAATTTCATCGCTCATTAAGCGCTCCATTGCCTTTTTGCGTCGACGACAAGCTGCGCGCTGTTGCGCCGCACCCTGCCGCCACGGGGCTTGATAGGGTAAGGTGGCGCTGGCTGGCTCAGCTTTCAAGCGGATTTCGCTTCGCCGTGTTGACCGCCCGACCACCTTACGCTGAGCGCTCCTAAGGAGACTTCAAGCGCTAAGGTAAACAGGGCGCGATCGGCGCGTTCCGCGTTCGCATAGCTGTGAAAAGGAGGGGAAGGAGGCGCGGCCGGTCGCCGCGCCTTTGGGCGTATCATACGAGCACCGCCTTAGCCGGCCCGCGCGCCCTCGCTCTTCGCGGCGTCCTCATAGACAAACACCGGATTTTTGCGGCCCTCGATCACTTCGTCGTCGACAACCACTTTCTTGATATTCTCCATCCCTGGCAGATCAAACATCGCGTCAAGCAGGACCGATTCCAGAATGGAGCGGAGGCCGCGCGCGCCCGTTTTCCGGGCGATCGCCTTCTGCGCAATGGCTTTGAGGGCTTCCTCGGTGAACGCCAGCTCAACGCCCTCCATCTCAAACAGACGTTGATACTGTTTGGTCAGCGCGTTGCGCGGCTCGGAGAGAATGCGAACCAGCGCCTCCTCATCAAGATCCCGCAGCGTTGCAATCACAGGCAGACGGCCAACAAATTCCGGGATCAAGCCGAATTTCAGCAGATCCTCCGGCTCGAGCTCTGCGAACAGCTCGCCCGCCAGACGCTCATCCGGCTCACGCACATCAGCGCCGAAGCCGATAGCGGTGCCTTTGCCCCGCTGCGCGATGATTTTGTCCAACCCGGCGAACGCGCCGCCACAGATAAACAGGATGTTGGTGGTGTCGACCTGTAGGAACTCTTGCTGAGGATGCTTGCGCCCGCCTTGCGGCGGCACGGAGGCGACGGTGCCTTCCATAATCTTCAGCAGCGCCTGCTGCACGCCCTCGCCCGATACGTCGCGGGTGATCGAGGGGTTGTCCGATTTACGGCTGATCTTGTCGACTTCGTCGATATAGACGATCCCGCGCTGCGCCCGCTCGACGTTGTAATCGGCCGCCTGCAGCAATTTGAGGATGATGTTCTCAACATCTTCGCCGACATAACCGGCTTCCGTCAGGGTCGTTGCGTCGGCCATCGTGAATGGCACGTCGAGGATGCGCGCCAGGGTCTGTGCGAGCAACGTTTTGCCGCAACCTGTCGGGCCGATCAGCAGGATGTTCGACTTCGCCAGCTCGACATCAGCGCCGGAGCTCTGCGCGTGATTAAGGCGCTTATAGTGGTTGTGAACCGCAACCGAGAGGACGCGCTTTGCGACGGCCTGGCCAATCACATAGTCATCCAAAACTCGGCAAATTTCGTGGGGGGTCGGCACACCATCCGCGGATTTGACGAGATTGTTCTTCGCCTCCTCGCGGATGATGTCCATGCACAACTCGACGCATTCGTCGCAGATGAACACGGTCGGCCCTGCGATCAGCTTGCGAACCTCATGCTGGCTCTTCCCGCAGAAAGAGCAATAGAGAATATTCTTACTGTCGCCGCCGTTCGTTTTGGCCATGTCTGTCTCCCGACCGCTCGATCGCCCTTGACGCGGCGCAGCCTCGATCGCCGCGTCAGGCGGGCCGCCACTGGCGGCCGACTTCTTATATAAGCCCCAGGCCCGCTTCTGCGGATCTGAGGCGCCTGTCTCTAACGCCAGCCTCGGACGCGCGCTCGAAAAGCGCAAGCGCGGACGGGCGTTTCGACGCAGTTTTTCCGCTCCGCCGAAACGTGCAACCCGGATCGCGCTCGATCGGGTCTGGCGCTCAGCATGGAGCAAAGAAGGCGCCGAAACATTGACGCAGAGAGTGACCAGCTGCGCAATGTTGGTTAATCAAGCCCGCGTGATATTGGACTTTATTCTGCAGCCGCCTCGCGACGGTCGACGATTTTATCCACCAGGCCCCATTCTTTGGCCTGCTCCGCTGTCATGAAGGTATCGCGATCCAGCGCCGCCTCAACTTCTTCCATCGAGCGGCCGGTATGCTCAACATAGACTTGATTCAACCGGGTTTTCAGCTCGATGATCTCTTTGGCGTGGCGCTCGATATCCGAGGCTTGGCCCTGGAAGCCCCCAGATGGCTGGTGCACCATCACGCGCGCGTTCGGCACGATGTAGCGCATGCCCGGCTCACCCGCGGTCAGGAGCAGCGATCCCATCGACGCCGCTTGGCCGATGCAAAGCGTCGCCACTGGCGGGCGGATATAGCGCATCGTGTCATAAATAGACATGCCGGCGGTCACGACGCCGCCAGGGCTGTTGATATAGAGAGAGATCTCTTTGGTGGGGTTCTCTGCCTCGAGGAACAGCAGCTGCGCCACGATCACGGTCGCCATATCATCGTGGATGGGCCCGGAGACAAATACGATCCGCTCTTTCAGCAGGCGCGAGTAGATGTCGTACGCCATCGTACCGCGCGAGGTGGTTTCCACGACGGTCGGAATAATAAAGCCAGTCGGCTGGTGACCCGCGTCCATATTCGGGGTCGGAATCGATGGGGTGCGGAAAGGGTTCGTCATAAAGTCAGCTCAGCTCCTCGTCAGCTGGAGGCCACGCCGGGGTCGAGGCGGCGTTGAAGATGGTCGCGACAACATACTGCGCAACCCGCTCCAAATTATGTATGGCGCGCGCATTCTGAAAGGCTGCCGCCAGCGATTTAGAAGGACGCCGTCGCCGCACGCCACACGCGCAACTGCGCGCATCGCCAAGCGGCGGATCAGTTCCGACATAATATTCTTAACTGAAGATGAAAGAGGCGTCGGAATATACGCGCGATATGGGCGCGACGCAGGCGCAGGGCCGCATACAAAAAAACCTCCGCTGCGCCGGTGCGCAACGGAGGCGTCGCAAACGCGGCTGACCGCGGGCGCTTACGCGTCCGCTGGCTTGCCGTCTTCGTCCTCTTCAAGCTCCGCCATCGCCGCGCGCAGCTCATCCGCAGTAACCTGCTTCTCGGTAACGCTTGCCAGCTCTGCGATGTAGTCCACCACTTTGTCTTCAAACAACGGCGCGACGAACTGCTGGCGCAGCTCTGGGCTGCGTTGAACGGCGGTCAGGAACTCTTGCTCACGCCCTGGATAGTTGCGCGCCTGAGCCATAGCGGCTTGATTGATCTCAGCCTCGCCCACTTCGATTTTGGCTTTCTCGCCAACATCGGAGAACAGCAGCCCCAAGCGCACGCGACGGCCCGCAAGATCACGATGCTCATCAGTGATCTCGATCTCGCCATGATCGTGCCCTTGCTCCTCCGGATGCTCATCATGCCACAGCTGATGCGCAATTTGCTTCGCTTCGCTTTCAACCATCGTCTCAGGCAATTCGAAGGTGAGCTTGTCGTTCAGCGCATCGAGCAGCTTGCGCTTCAGATGGCTGCGCGCAACGCTCTTATATTCATTGCTGATTTGGGTGCGAATTTGGGTCTTCATCGCGTCGAGGCTTTCGGCGCCGTAGCGCTCCGCCAAGCTCTCGTCGACCTCAGCCTTCTTAGGCGCCCGGACTTCTTTGACGGTGACGCTGAAAACAGCAGCTTTGCCTGCGAGATTGGGCGCGCCGTAACTCTCAGGGAAAGTTACGTTCACATCACGCTCTTCGCCGGCCTTAACACCGATCAGCTGATCTTCGAACCCCGGAATGAATTGGTTCGACCCGAGCACCAGCGGGAAATCGTCAGCGGAGCCGCCTTCGAACGCTTCACCATCGACACGGCCGACGAAGTTGATGACAACCTGGTCGCCGCTTTCTGCTTCACCATCTTTCGCGTCGTCATAGCTTTTGGCGTTCTCCGCCAAATTTTCCAGCGCCTTGTCAACATCCGCCTCTTCGGGGCTTACGACCAAGCGCTCCAGCTTGATCTCGCTGAAAGGCACATCCGGAATATCGGGCAGCAGCTCATATGAAAATTCGACGTTCAGATCATCGCCTTCATCAAAAGACTCGTTCACGATCTTGATGTCTGGCCGCTGTGCGGGGCGGTGCTTGGCCGCCTCAAGATGGGCGCTGACCGTCTCGTCCACCATCTCCTGCATGGCTTCGCCAAGCATGCTTTTGGAGAACATTTTCTTTAGCAGCGATACCGGCACTTTGCCCTTGCGGAAGCCTTTGAGCTGCGCGGTCGGCTGGACTTCCGCCAACTTCGCGTCAATTCTCGCTTCGATCTCGGCGGCGGTCGCCTTCGCTGTATAGGCGCGCTGCAAGCCTTCCGATTTCGTTTCCGTAACTTCCATCGCCTCAAAACTTTTCTTGGGGGGAAAGCGCCCGCTAAACCGCGCTCCCGGCTAAAAACCTTGCGCCCCGCCCGAACGGCGCGACTGCGCCGCCCTCGCATCGAATGCCTTAATAGCGCTAGAGTTTTCGTTTTTTCGCATGTTTCTCGCAGTAACGCGGGATGCGGTTGCCGCGAAACAGCTGGAAAAAACTCTTTTTCTAGAACAGTCGACTAATCGATAGGGAGGCCGCTCCAATTGGCGGACTCGCAGATTGCAGGCGCCTTGTCAACCGAGGGTCGACGGTTCAGAGCGCAATTGGCGGGCCCCAGCGCGCAAGATCTCCGCGAATGGGGTGATTGACGGGGAAAGATGGCACATATCGAACGCAAGCGGGGACAATCGTGCGGCTGAACCAAAATCAATCCGCGTCAACCGACCCGCTTTGCAGCTGGGCTCGGCCATCGGCTCTGGCAGTGTGGCGACGCCAAAACCATCGCACGCAAGACGCATGATGGTCGCGACTGTGTTTGAGCCATGAATGATCGGCTGAGGCAGGCGCGAATTGGCGAAGATCTGAGCAACCTCACGCGCAGGCGGGGTCTGCTTGGAAAAGGTGATAATCGCGCGATCCGAGACATCCTCAACGTCAAGCTCAGCAGCGCCCGATGCGGCAAATCCAGATATTCCCCGAACCAACTCAGGAGCCGCGTACCAACCGATGTTTAAAGCCGCAATCTCGGTTGCGACCGCCTCGCGAGGGGCCCATTGACGCAGCAACACCGCAATATCGAGCGCATGTTCGGCCAGCCTGCGTCCGAGCATTTCAGAGCTCTCGACCGTAAGCTCTAACCGCACGCGAGGCGCATGTTCGACGAGATGTTGAAGAAGCTGCGCCACCCATGTGTCGGCAACAATTTCCGCGACCCCGATCCGCAGCGTCCCGCTCAGGCCGGAGAAAGACGCGACCTCGGCGGCAATGGCGTCGCGCATCGTGATCAGGCGCGACGACTGCTCGACAAAACGGCGCCCCTCCGGCGTTAATCGAGCCCCCTGCCGAGAGCGGTCAAAAAGCTGCACGCCAAGGGAGCGCTCCACCTGCGCAATCCGTGCGGACACCGCGGACGGGGCGAGGCCTAGCCGTACTGCGGCCGCACGAAAACCACCGCTCGTCGCGACAAGCGATACGATCTCCGCGTCCCTCACTCCGAACATTTCCGCCCCCTGTGGCCCACGCCTCGCAGCATTCATGTTCAGAGCTTACGATCATGCAGCGATCAATAGCATCACTTTTTCTGAACACCGGCCACCGGCGTTCGCGCCACGCCCTCTACGCTCAGGCGCGCGCCCGGAAATTACTCCGCCCCAGGCGGCGCCTTCCGCTTTGCAATCTTGCGCGGCTGATCCCCATCCTCCGCCCCAACCGCGCGTCGGTCCGACGGTTTCGGGCGCCCGCTTTCCGACGGCTCAATGATCTCCGCAAGCCGCCGGACGACCTCGAGCCCCTCCGGCGTCAGCGAATGCATGCGCCAGCGGCGCTCGTCAGGATTGACCCGCTGAGACACGAGCCCGTGCCCTGGCCGCCCGAGCCTTCCTTCGGCCATGAGCCCCATGAGGTTTCGCGTCGCCGTCGAGCCGGCCACGTTGAGATCCTCCATCACCTCCGTCCGGCTTACCCCGTCCTTCAAGGCGACGATCAATAGGCTCGCGGCCATAGGCAATTGCATATCCGGGTCGAGCTTGCGGTATTCTTGTATCGCCGCCAACAGCCGCCGAATCGCACGCCTCTCTTTCGCAGTCAGATGGTTCATTTGGAGCCTCCTGCGGACGCGAGTTGGACGCGATATCGGCGACTTCGGGCTGCGCAAGCCCGGCGCGGGCCGCAAGCGCGCGCTCGCATCGCCGCCAAGCCGACAGAACGACCTCGTATCGCCGCCAGTACAGATATAGTTCCGGCAGCGCCCCGCTCTCCACTACAGGTCGCCAGCCAGCGCATCCCTCCGCGTACCGGCTGATTACAATCTCTATTCCGCCAATCCTGACGCCGCGACACCACATATGGACATCCCTCGCTCAAATCGCGGGACAACTCCACCACACATAGAGCGCGCTTGCAAGAATCTTCCATATAATCCGCACTAGATTTATTAGACCAAGGCCGGCAACGGGCGCCCATAGCGCACTGGCAGCGAAGCGCTCATGCATGTACCTTATTTGTTCTGAAGCGTCGAGACGAAATGCGAACATTCTGGGGAATTATTCCCAAGCAGCAACGCCGCAAAGGGGCCCAGAAATGACGCTGAAAGATTGTTTCCTCTATGGGCGCAGACGCAGCTTATGGCCAAATTTCGTTTCGAAAAAGGCGCCAAATGACGCGTCCTTTGGTTTTTCAGCGCCGTCATAACGCGTCATCGCAATTTCAGGTCCAGGCAGAGCCCCATCGCGCTCCTCCAAACGATAGCCCCAACAAACGGTTTCATGCTCGCCCCACAGCCCGATCAAAAGGCCGACCATGCCGCGTTCCTTCTCGGGCGCAATTCGCCGGTCGCCATCCGTCTCATAGGCGTCATTGGTTGCGGGCTGATAAAGCTGGACGTCCGCGGCTTTCACCTGCCGCCCATGGACGCACACACGACCGCCACGCGAGAAATACCGAAACCGCTGGATGATCTTAATCACTGACCCGTCGCGCATTTTGAACAGAGCATAGCCATCGGCTTCAACGACCGGCTCATCTGCGGAGAGGGTCAAAACAGGCCGCTTCAGGATGAACGCGCAGGTCGAGTCGCTCGCACGGTACTCCACGCACCAAACTTTGCCCTTCTGCACCGAGGCCAGGAACGCCTCACCCGAGTAAGTCCGCGCGGATGCGCCGCCTCCTCCGAAAAACGTCGCAAGAGCAACTAAGCCGATGAGCGATAGAACGGGGCGCATTTAGAGACTCCAAGCAATGCGATGCGTGCGATGGCGTTTCAAACGCATCGAGATCAACGATAATTCTCGGTTATGCCACCGCTTTGCGGTTTTTCTTGGCAAAGACGCGCCAGGAGGGCGACGTTATTGCCAGAGACGGATTGCCGCGGACGCGCCCGTGGCGGCGCGCGCATTCGACAGCGGATATTGGGACCAGCCCCACACCCTTCCCTCCGCCAGCCGCCTGACGGGGACGCCTCCGCGCCAAACGCGCGCCCTGTCCCGGCTGACCGCGCAGCGGCGTCACGTCGGATCCTATGGCGAATGGCAACGCGAGAGTAACGACAATGTGGCATTTGTCTAAATGTGCGCGTGTGCGCGCCCGCCCCCCTTGCGGCGGTTCATCGCTGCCTAGACCACTTGAACGCGATATGCGGTTCCAGTAGCTTTTTTCGGCTGCATAATATCGATAGGGAAGCCAAATCGTGACCGCCTACGATAAAGTTCTAAAACAACGCATCTCCGAGCTGCATAGTGAAGGCCGGTATCGCGTGTTTGCCGACTTGAAACGGCGTTGCGGCGCGTTTCCCGCGGCCGAGCACTTTGGTGATGAAGAAAACAGTGACGTTGTTGTTTGGTGCTCCAACGACTATCTCGGCATGGGCCAGCATCCAAAAGTCTTGGCCGCGATGCACGAAGCAATCGACAGTGTTGGCGCCGGATCCGGCGGGACGCGCAACATTGCCGGCACCACCCATTACCATGTTGAGCTTGAGCAAGAACTAGCAGACCTTCATAATAAAGAGGCTGCGCTTCTGTTTACCTCGGCGTTCAACGCCAACGAAGCCGCGATTTCAACGCTGGTCAAGCTGCTTGGGCCCGAGACCGTTATCTTTTCGGACTCGAAGAACCACGCCTCAATGATCGCCGGCATCCGCAACGGTCGCGGCCCAAAGCATGTCTGGCCGAACAATGACATCGACGCGCTGGAGGCGCAGCTGGCGCAGTATCCGCGCGAAACTCCGAAAATCATCGCGTTCGAAAGCGTCTACTCCATGGACGGCTATATCGCGCCAATCGGCGCGATCTGCGACTTGGCGGAAAAATACGGCGCAATCACCTATCTCGACGAAGTGCATGCTGTCGGGCTGTACGGCGCGCGCGGCGGCGGCATCGCCGAGCGCGATGGGGTGATGGATCGGGTTGATGTGATCAACGGCACGCTGGCGAAGGGCTTCGGCGTTATGGGCGGCTACATCGCCGCCAGCAAAGTATGCTGTGACGCGGTCCGATCCTACGCGCCAGGCTTCATCTTCACGACGTCCTTAGCTCCGGCGGTTGCGGCGGGCGCCCTCGCCAGCGTTCGCCATTTGAAGGCAAGCTCGGTGGAGCGGACGGCGCACCAAGCCCGCGCCCGCGCCGTGAAGGACGCGCTGATCGCCGCCGATCTGCCAGTGCTGGAAAACCCGAGCCATATCGTGCCGGTTATGGTCGGCGATCCGGTGCATTGTAAGGCTGTAACCGACGCGCTGTTTGAGCGTTATGGCGTCTATGTTCAGCCGATCAACTACCCGACCGTGCCCCGTGGCGAGGAGCGGATTAGGATCACCCCCTCGCCGGTCCACACGGATGAACATATCGCAAAGCTGGTGCAGGCGCTCAGCGAGCTATGGGCCCGCTGCCCGCTCGGCAATAACAAGTTTGTCAAAATCGCAGCGCAATAACATCGACGCCGCATTGCAAGCCAGAATTGAACGCCGCGCGCAGCCCTTGCGCGCGGCGTTTTGCATTAGAGCGTGCGCCGACCAAGTGGATACCGGTTGGCGGGAACAGCACGCGACAAAACAAAGAGTTAGAGCCTTGAGCCGATCCAACTTGATCGGCGA
>JALEGB010000043.1 GCA_022760355.1 Neomegalonema sp. | reverse complement strand
GGCGCGGCGTCGTCGGATCCAGGTTGCTGGTTCAGGTTGCTGGGCTGTCAATCTGGAGCCGACGACGCCGCACTCGCGCCGCCGTTGCGGCCGGGTCTTGGATCGCGTGCAATCGAGACGGTTATGAAAACTCCTGAACAGGTTCGCGGCCAGCTGGCGCAGGCGGGATACGTCGCGGACGAAATGCTTTGCACTGCGCTTAGTATGGCCGAGCGCCTGGATCGCCCGCTCTTGCTGGAAGGCGAGGCGGGTGTCGGCAAGACCTTCGTCGCGGCCGCTTATGCGAAGGCGATGGGGCGGCGGTTGATCCGCTTGCAGTGCTATGAAGGGCTGGACGCCTCGCAGGCGATCTATGAGTGGAACTATCAGCGGCAGATTCTGGCAATCGCCAACGCGCGCGAATCTGGCGCCAAGCTCGATGACGCAGCGCTGTTCTCTGACGAGTTTTTGCTGAAAAGGCCGTTGCTGGAGGCGATCACGCAGCCGACGCCGCCGGTGCTTCTGATTGATGAAATTGATCGGGCGGATGAGGAGTTCGAGGCGTTCTTGCTCGAGATCCTGGCCGACTATCAGATAACTGTGCCGGAGGTCGGCACGATCGCCGCTACGAGCAAGCCGTTGGCGATCCTGACGTCGAATGGGGTGCGAGAGCTGTCGGACGCGTTGCGCCGCCGTTGTTTGTTTCACTATGTGGATTTCCCGGATCCGGCGGCGGAGCTGCGCATTATCCAGGCCCACGCGCCGGACTGCGCCCTGAGCCTGGGGCGGCAGATCGTCTCTTTCATTCAGGCGCTGCGTCGGGAAGATCTGAAAAAAGCGCCGGGCGTGGCTGAAACGTTGGATTGGACGGCGGCTCTGGTCGGGCTCGACATATCAGATCTGCGGGACGACCCGGCCCAGGTTCATCGCACGCTGCTGTGCGTGTTGAAGACGCGTGATGATCGGGACGCTGTGCCAATGGCGGTGTTTCAGCGTCTCGCGGATCAAGGGGCGTGAGCGCGGCGTTAGACATTGTGGCGCCGCCGGGGATCGTCGCCCGCCTGTCTGAGTTCGCGCGGTTGCTGCGGGATAACGGCTTCACCGCCTCCGCGTCGGAGACGTCAGACGCGATTCGATATTTCGCTGAGACGGGCGAGGGCGCACCGCCGACCGAGCGGCGGATGCGCTCGGCGCTCAAAAGCCTCTATTGTTCGCGCGCATCCGAACTGCCGCGATTTGACGAGTTGTTTGACGCCTATTGGAATGATCGCGTCGGCCGCAAACGGACGGTTCTGCGCGAGACTCCCCGTGGGGCGATGGCTGCATTGTTGGAGAAACGCGGCGGGGCGGCCGGCGGCGGCGGGCTGGCCGACTATTTCGAATGGTCGAAAGACGCGCCTGAGGCGAAGGACGACAGCTTCGTCGATGCGGGAGGCGCCAGCCGGCTTGGCGGCGCCTCCGCGTTGCATGCGAGCGGGAAAACCGATTTTGGCCGATCGATGGATCCGGAGCAGATGGCGCAGTTGTTGGAGCTCGCCGATCGTCTCGGCGCCCGGATGCGTTTCCGCCTGGCGCGCCGGCGCAAAAATAAGGCCCGCGGCGCACAGCTGCATCTGCGGCGCACGTTCCGGCGGAGCATTGCGACGGGCGGCGTGCCGATCCGCCTGTTGCGCCGCGCGCGGCGGGAGCCTCCGGCCCGGTTAGCGATGTTCGTCGACGTGTCTGGCTCTATGGACGCCTATTCCATCTTCTTTATGCGCTTCGTCCATGCGCTGACGGGTCGTTTCCTGAGTGCGGAAGCGTTTCTGTTTCATACGCGGCTCGTCCATGTAACGGGCGTTCTGCGCGAAGCCGACCCGATCAAGATGATGGAGAAGATGAGTCTGATCAGCCAGGGCTGGTCCGGCGGCACGCGAATTGGCGCGGCGATTGAGACGTTCAACGCCAACTACGCGGATATCTATGGCGGCTCTCGCGTGATCGCCATCATCTTCAGCGATGGGTACGACACCGGCGGCGCTGAGCAGCTGAGCGCCGCGCTGCGGTCGCTGAAACAGCGGGTCCATAAGATTTTTTGGCTCAACCCGATGTTGGGGCGTGACGCCTACGCGCCCGAAACCGCTGCAATGGCGGCGGCGCTGCCGCATCTCGATCTGTTCGCCGCCGCCCACAATCTCGACAGTTTACTCATGCTGGAGGACGCCCTTGTTCGGACCTAACGAGGCGCCGCGTCTGGGCGGCCCGCAATCTGTGGAGATCGAGGCTTTCCTGCGCTCGTGGGACGGCGCGGAGCCCTACGCCTTAGCAACGGTGATCCACACCGCTGGCGCGACCGCAGCCAAAGCAGGGGCGCGGGCGGTCGTTAAGGCCAGCGGCGAAGTTGTCGGCTTCGTTGGCGGCGGGTGCTTGCGGGGCGCGCTGCGCAAAGCCGGCGCGGCGGTGATAGAGGCGGGAGAGCCGCGGATTATCCATGTGCGGCCGGACGGGGCGGAGGTGGACGCCGAGACCGAGGCGGCGGCGACGTTGGGCGCGGCCTATGTCAGCCGCTGCCCCAGCCAAGGGCGGATCGGGCTGTTTATCGAACCGGTCGCGCCGAAACCCTTGCTGGTGATCTTTGGCGACGGCGCAGTCGCCCATTGGGTGCGCGAGTTTGGCGTCTCGATCGGACTGAACGCCCAATTCGCGCGAGATGTCGATATCGCGGGGGGCGCCGCCGGGCGCGGGCTGGCCGCCGGGTTTGTGGTTGTCGCCACCCAAGGGCAGGGGGACGCCGCGGCGTTGCAGAGCGCCTTTCAAACGGCGTGTCCGCATATCTTCTTCGTCGCCAGTCCGAAGAAAGCGGCGCATTGGCGGGCAAAACTTGCGGCGGACGGCGTCGCCCCCGCCGCGATGACGCGTCTGCGCGCGCCCGCCGGCTTGGATTTGGGCGGCTATGAGGCGGCTGAAATCGCCGTCGCGATCATCGCCGAAGCAATTCAACTGCGCCGCCAAGGGGCCGCGGCGCTTAACCCAGCGAGGGAGCTAGAACATCCATGAAAATTCAGGGCGAGAATACGATTCCTGCGGATGTCCAGACTGTGTGGAGCGGGCTGAACGACCCCGAGGTCTTGCGGAAGTCGATACCTGGTTGTGAGAGCCTGGAGAAGGTCGGCGAGAATGCGTTTAAGGCGACGGTCGTCACGCGTATCGGCCCGGTGTCGACGCGGTTTGAGGGGGAGGTGACGCTGGCGGATCTCAATCCGCCGCACAGCTATACGCTGAAGGGCGCAGGCTCGGCCGGGCCGGCGGGAAATGCGAGCGGCGAGGCTCGGGTTCAGCTGACCGCGTTGCCCGATGGCGGAACCAAGCTGACCTATGATGTCGACGCGAACTTGTCGGGAAAAATTGCGCAGCTGGGCGCGCGGCTGATCCAGGGGGCGGCGAGCATGATTGCGGGCCAGTTCTTTTCGCGCTTCGCCGCGGTTGTCTCGGGGCAAGCTGATGGCGCCGCCGCCGGCGGGAAGGGCGCCGGCGCGCTCGGGTATGTTGCGGTGGGCGCGGTGGTTCTGGTCGCCGCCTGCGTCGCCTATTATTTCCTGGCCGCGTCATGACGTTCGGCGCCCGCCTCGCTCAAGCGGCCCGCCTTGCCGCCGCGCTCGGGTTGGTGGTGTCCTATCCGGCAGTCGCGCATGCGCAACCGCTTTCCTCCGATCAGGGGTGGGTGTTGGTCTGCTCTTCGGGCGGGTCCTATTTCTATAACATTGAAACGGGCGAGCACCGGCGCGATCAAGCGCCGGGACCTCTCGGAACGGCTTGTCACGTCGCACCGAGCGACCGAGCCCGCTCTCTCGGCCTCCGAGCCGGGTATTGTTCATATGTGACCAGGATTTGAGGCCAAGAAAGACAGCGCGCTACATAAAGGAACATATCGTCGGCTGATGACCCCGTTCCGTATCGTGCGCGTCGCGGTGGGGAGCAAGGGGATGATTTCGAACCCGGAGGGTTCGCAAGCGCGACCGCGCGCCGGCCGGTCAGGCCGCCCCGTCGGAGGCGATCGCGAAGCGATCCGCCGCGAGACAAAAGAATCCGCAAGCTTACGCTATTCGCTGCGCGAACAGCTGCCGCGCGATCGAAGTTCTACTTGGAAACGACGCCGCTTTTTGC
>JALEGB010000042.1 GCA_022760355.1 Neomegalonema sp. | reverse complement strand
TTGGTGGCAGATGCGATGCCGGACTATAAGCAACATGTAGCCTGGCTGCATGAGTATGGCCACCAATGTGACTTTTAAACACAGATTTATGAGTTCGCACCCTAGGCGGGCTACCGTCCCGGATCGATCTGATTTTAAATGGCGGCGCCGGCGGAGCAAAGCCGTGCGAGCCGATGGGAGCAGGACGACAGCATGCGGATCAATATCAACGCCGATTTGGGCGAGGGGTTTGGCGCCTATGACATTGGCGATGACGCGGCTCTATTGGACATCGTCGCCACGGCCAATATCGCCTGCGGGTTCCATGGCGGCGATCCCTCGGTGATGCGGCGAACGATGGCGGCCGCGGCGGCGCGGGGGGTTTCAATCGGCGCGCATCCCGGCTTCAATGATCTGTGGGGCTTTGGCCGCCGCGCAATCCGAATGCAGGCGGCCGAGATTGAGCACATGGTCGCCTATCAAATCGGCGCTGCGTTGGGCGTCGCTGCTTTGGTTGGGGCGGAGGTCAGCCATGTCAAAGCCCACGGCGCGCTGAACAATATGGCCTGTGCGGATGCGGACTATGCGGCGGCGATTGCGCGCGCGGTGCGCGCGGTTGACCGCGATCTCATCCATTTAACGCTTCCCAACACGGAGCTGGAGCGCCAAAGTCTGCAGGTTGGCTGCCGGACGGCGCGCGAGGCGTTCGTTGACCGAAGCTATGAGGCGGATGGCGGCTTAACCCCGCGCAGTATGGACGGGGCCGTATTGACCGAGCCTGCGATCGCGGCGGCCCGCGCGGTGGCGATGGTCCGCGAAGGCGCTGTGACGGCGCGCACGGGGGAGCGGGTGGCCCTGACGTTCGACAGCCTGTGCGTCCATGGGGACGAGCCGACAGCGGTCGCCGTCGCGAAGGCCGCCAAGGCCGCGCTCATGGCGGCTGGCGCGCAAATCGAGACGCTGCCTAAGATGATGGCGGGGAGATAGCGCGGCGCCTGGGGCTCGGACGCCAGAGCATCTCAGGCGGCGCTGAGCCGGCCCGCTTCGCACGCGTCAATTGATTGTACGCGTCAATTGATGGAAGGAGCCCGTGATAGAAGGAGCCTGCGCCTTGACGAAACGCTTCGTGTTAATGCGTCACGCCAAATCTTCCTGGAGCACGCTCGATATTGATGATCATGAGCGGCCGCTGAATATGCGTGGTCGCCTCGCCTCCGCCTTGATGGGGGCCTGGTTGCGGGAGCAGCCTTGGAGCATCGATCTCGCCCTGATCTCGACCAGCGTGCGAACGAAGGAGACATGGCGGCTTCTCAGCGTGGTTGCAAGCACATCGGCCTTTCGGCCCAACCTCTATCACGCCGCGTCGGAAGTGCTGTGGTCCGCCGTTCGGGCGGCGCCGGACTCCGTCGAGACTCTGTTCGTTCTCGCGCATAATCCTGGAATTGAAGCATTTTTAGGGGGCTTGCCCCGCGGGCCGCGCCGGGTTCCAACGGCGGCGCTGGCCGTGATTGAATGGTCCGGCGAATGGGCGGACGCACGACCCGATCTCGCCAATATCGTCGCCTATGAGGAGCCGAAAGGGCTTGTGTAACAACGTGGTCGGGAGGGGCGCATGGGCGCATTCGGGATGATTGGACGGATCGGCGCGGCCGCGGGCCTGTGGGTCGCGCTCGGTGGCGGGCTGATCGCGTCACAAACGCCGGCGGTGTCAAGTGACGCGCCGCTGACGGATGCGCCGCTGACGCCGGGCCTCTATTGCCCGACATCCGTCAAAGCTGAGCTTCCATCGGAGCGCACGCCCTGCGTTAAGCTCGCGATCCTGCGCAGTGAGCTGCTTGCGACGGACGCCAGCGCCGCCGGGATCGACGTTGCGGGCTCCAGTCGGCGTTTCGCGCTCTCGCCGCTTGGGGACGGGCTGGCGCTGATGCAGGTTCGCTCCGAGCAACTGGCGCTGAAGAAAGGCTACTTTCTTTTGTCAGTGGTCATGATCCGACCAAACAGCTTCGTCTATCTGGACGTTGATCTCCGCGCGCTGACCGCCGCCGACCGCGCCGCAGCCGCAACCTCCGGCGTCGTGTTGGCGCGGGCCGACAAAAGCGAGATCGAAATCATCAAAAGCGGCGCGCCGGCTGCGATCCGCGCTTGGCTGAAGGGCGTCGTCGAACGCCGTGTGCAGACGGAACGCGGGGGTGCCAAGAGCGCGGATAAACTGGCCAGCGGGCTCAATTTCTATGTTCTCACCGCGGCGACTGCTGCGCCCGACACGCGGACGACACAGGCTGAGGTTAAAGCCGCCGTCGCCGCTGCTGTTGCGGCCGTCGCCTCTGTCGGCGACTAAGCCGCATCAAGCCGACCTGCGGCTAGGGTGGGAACAGCACGCGACAAAACAAAGAGTTAGAGCCTTGAGCCGATCCAACTTGATCGGCGAAAGCGACGATCAAGGAAGGGGGCTGGCGTGCTTTCGATCATTCTGCGCATTGGGGTCGTTATTGCAGCAAGCACTGCGCTGGCTGGCGGCGGCTGGATCCACTCGAAGGCGCCGGCCGTGCCGAACGCGCCCAATCCGAAAGCGGCGAAACTGGTGAGCGGGCTCTACTGCGCCGTCTCCGCCGATGGCGCCGCGAAGCGCGGCCGCTATTGCGCGCGGGCTTGGACGCGCGGCGGCCGGCTCTATCTGCGAGATGAAAATGGCGCTCGATTGCGAGTCATGATTACGCCGCTAACCCGCGCCGCGTCATTGGCGCAGTTCCAGGCGGCGCGGGTTTCACAGCGGAAAAGCGGCTATGCGCTCGGCGTGGTCATTATCCGCAAGGACGGATTCATGCTCGTGCCGCTGCTGCACCTGACCGATGACGCGCGACGCGCGGCGGCGGCGGCTGGGGTGACGCTGGCGAAAGACACAACAGAGGTCGGCGTGCGGATTATCTCCGGCGACACCGGCGCCATTACCAAGTGGCTGAGCCATGTCGTCGGCCGGCAGTTTGACCACGCCTTGCGCAGTCGGACACTGTTTAAGAAGTTGCGCGCCAAAGCGGTGACCGTTGTGCGGCTGGCGGACGCGGACGGCGTGAAGGCGACGCCTGAGCAGATCAAAAGCGCGATCGAAGATGTTAAGCGCGCCTTCCAATTCTCGATCACGCTGGAGTAGTCGGGCTGCGGCGGCCCTCAGCCCGCCCCGCTAGAGCTTTCGCCGATCAAGTTGGATCGGCTCAAGGCTCTAACTCTTTGTTTTGTCGCGTGCTGTTCCCGCCAACCGGTATCCACTTGGTCAGCGCACGCTCTAGGGTGGGAACTCATAAATCTGGCCGAGCCAGCGTTCGGCAGGCGGCTTTTGGC
>JALEGB010000041.1 GCA_022760355.1 Neomegalonema sp. | reverse complement strand
TCTGCTTGGCTTACCGGTCTTGACCGGGCAATCAGCCCGCTCCGCGCCCGGTGCACAGCCGAGAACGGGCTAGGAAGCGCTGACGACGCCTGCTGAATGGGTTTCGATCCTAAAGGAGGCCGCCGCCGTCGGCCGTCGCGCCCCACGCCGCGGCGGCTTGCTCTGTTCCCGGCGCATCCGCTTACAATGGGACGATTGCGCCGATCGAATTGGCCGCAGATTGAGCGTCTTTTTGAAAGCTTCTACCGAAGAGCCGCCCGCTGCCGACATTATCTTGCCTTTTTTGAGCAGCGTGCTCAGCGCCGGTTGCGCTTTATCGGCGTTTTCTCTTTT
Source organism: Neomegalonema sp. (assembly GCA_022760355.1). GTDB lineage: Bacteria > Pseudomonadota > Alphaproteobacteria > Rhodobacterales > Rhodobacteraceae > JALEGB01. The sequence goes on along the minus strand of JALEGB010000041.1, from coordinate 51,869 downwards.
CTCCTCCCGATCAAGAGCCAAACTTACTCAAGGCAAGGAAGAAAAATGCCGCCAGCGACCTCAGGAGCGGAGTACCGCGCCGATCCGCAAACGATTGTCAGCGCCGATTGGTTGAAGGACCATCTGGCCGCGCCGGATGTGAGGGTCGTTGACGCGTCATGGCATTTGCCGACGGCCGAACGCAACCCGCGGGCGGAGTATGAAGCGTCCCATATTCCCGGCGCCGTCTTCTTCGACATTGATGAGATCTCGGATGACCGGTCCGCGCTGCCGCATATGCTGCCGCCGCTTGAAAAGTTCATGAGCCGCATTCGTCGGCTGGGGCTGGGCGATGGGCATCGGATTGTCGTCTATGATTCGGTCGGCATATTCTCAGCGCCGCGCGTCTGGTGGATGTTCCGCTATTTCGGCCATCGCGATGTTGCGGTGCTGGATGGCGGTTTGCCGGCGTGGATCGAAGCTGGCGGCGCCGTTGAAGATCTTGAGCCGACGCCGCGAGAGCGGCATTTCACGCCAAGCCTGCGCTCGATGATGCTGAAGGATGTGACGCAAGTTTCCGGCGCGCTGAAGGTCGGCGATTCGCAGATCGTTGATGTGCGCCCGGCGGACCGGTTTCGCGGCGACGCGCCTGAGCCGCGCCCTGGCGTGCGCAGCGGCCATATGCCAGGGGCGATTAATTTGCCTTATAAGGAGCTGCTGACGGAAAATGGCCGGTTGAAAAGCGCTGGCGCGTTGCGCGTTGCGCTTGCGGATGCCGGCGTTGATCTAAAGCGGCCGATCGTCACCAGCTGCGGCTCCGGCGTTTCCGCCGCAATCCTGAACTTGGCGCTTGAGGTGCTTGGGGCGGATGACTGCGCGCTCTATGACGGATCTTGGGCGGAGTGGGGCGCGAGCGAGATGTTGCCGGTGGAGCAGGGGTGAGGCTTGGCCGCTGACGTGAAATACACGGTCACCTTTCTGGAAATGACGACGGCGCCCCGGGGCGCCGTCATCGCAGCCCCGGAGGGTGGGCCCTTTGCGCTGATTCGCGCGCAAGATCCGCCGGTGCACTATTTTCTCTATTTGTATCGGACGGTGGGCGAACCTTATCAGTGGACGGACATGCTGCGGGCGCCTGAGGCGGAGCTGGCGGCGTTTGTTCAGGATCCGAAGGTGGAGCTATACAGCCTGTTGCGCGCCGGCGCGCCGGCCGGCTTCTACCAGCTGGATTTTCGCCAGGCGGATATTTGCAGCCTCGCTTATTTCGGTTTGACGCCTGAGGCGGTTGGCCAAGGCGTCGGCCGATGGCTGCTGGACACTGCGATTCGCGAAGGATGGCGCCGGGGCGTTCGCAAGATGATCGTGAACACCTGCACCTTAGATCATCCCAGTGCGCTGGCGATGTATCAACGCGCCGGCTTTGCGCCTGTGCGCCGAGAGGAGCGCGTGCGGATCGACAGCTGAACGGCTCAGCGCAGCGCGAGCGGGTCTGTATCGGCCTGCAAGTGGGATTTCGCGGCTGAGCCATCTCCGATCCCCGGTTTAATAGCTTTTTGATCCACGCATCCCGCTATATCTAGCGTCTACCCATAGCGGTCATGTCGCATATAGGGCTCTGCAAGTGTTTTTTGGCTCGGATTCTGAAAAAAATGGTCTTGCCTCCCCCTTCCGGGTGCAACTAAATCTATGTGCGAGCGAGGTTGGACACTACAGGATATAGGCACAGCCAGCACACATAGTTGCACACAGGTTGAGCCGCCTTAGTCCACAAATAAACCCACCGTCATATGGCGCGGGGAATGGAAGAGCGGAGCGGGCCATGAAGATCGAGCGGCGGTTCACGAAGACGGGCAAATCGCCCTATGCGGAAATTGAGTTCCGTAAGGCGACGTCTGAGATCCGCAATCCAAGCGGCGAGCGTGTATTCGCTTTGGAAGGCTTCGATGCGCCGGCGGCCTGGAGTCAGGTGGCGTGCGACGTGCTGGCTCAGAAATATTTTCGGAAAGCTGGCGTTCCGGCGAAGCTGAAGAAAGTCGAAGAGAACGGCGTTCCGAGCTGGCTCTGGCGGTCGGTTCCCGACAAAAAACAGCTCGACGCGCTGCCGGAAGATCAACGCTATGGCGGCGAGAGCGACGCGCGCCAAGTGTTTGACCGTATGGCGGGCGCTTGGACCTATTGGGGCTGGAAAGAAGGCCATTTCGGCCTGGGCGCCAAGGCGAACGAAGAGTCGGCTCGCGCGTTCTTTGACGAGATGCGCTACATGCTCGCCATGCAATATGCGGCGCCGAACTCGCCGCAATGGTTCAACACCGGCCTGCATTGGGCCTACGGCGTCGATGGTCCTAGCCAGGGGCATTTCTATGTCGACCCGGCCACCAACAAGGTGAAGAAGTCGCGCTCCGCCTATGAGCGCCCCCAGCCGCACGCCTGCTTTATTCAGTCGGTGGAGGATGATCTCGTCAATGAGGGCGGGATCATGGATCTGTGGAGCCGTGAGGCGCGCCTGTTCAAATATGGCTCGGGCACGGGCGCAAACTTCTCCAACCTGCGGGCGGAGAGCGAGCCTCTGTCAGGCGGCGGCAAATCCTCCGGCCTGATGTCATTCCTGAAGATCGGCGATCGCGCGGCTGGCGCGATCAAGTCAGGCGGCACAACGCGGCGCGCGGCTAAGATGGTGATCGTGGATGTTGATCACCCGGATGTCGAAGATTTTATCGACTGGAAAGTCGTCGAAGAGCAGAAGGTGTCAGCCCTGGTGGCCGGTTCGCGGCTGCACTCGACGCTGCTGAACAAGGTGCTCAGCGCGGCGACCAACAGTGAGCTCACCGGCGAAGAGCGCTTTGATCCCAAAAAGAACGATGCGCTTAAGGTGGCGATGCGCGAAGCGCGGAAGGCGCAAATTCCAGACGCCTCGATCAAGCGGACCCTGCAATATGGCCAGCAAGGCTATACGCAAATCGAGTTTCCGATTTTCAATGTCGATTGGGACTCTGACGCCTATCTGACCGTCTCTGGGCAGAATTCGAACAACTCCGTACGCGTCACCGACGATTTCCTGGAGGCGGTCGAAAAGGACGAAGAGTGGGCGCTGACGCGCCGGACGGATGGTAAAACGGCCAAGACCGTGCAAGCGCGCGAGTTGTGGGACAAAATTGGCCATGCCGCGTGGGCGTCGGCCGATCCAGGTCTGCAATATCATGACACCATCAATGCATGGCACACTTGCCCAGCCGATGGTCCGATCCGGGGCTCGAACCCGTGCTCGGAGTACATGTTCCTCGACGACACGGCCTGCAATTTGGCCTCGTTGAACCTGATCATGTTCCGTCGTGACGATCGAAGCTTCGACGTCGCCGCGTTCGAACATGCTTGTCGGCTGTGGACCGTCACCTTGGAAATCTCGGTGGCGATGGCGCAGTTCCCATCGAAGCAAATCGCTCAAGGCTCCTATGACTTCCGGACGCTCGGCCTTGGCTTCGCCAATATCGGCGGCCTGCTGATGTCGAACGGCCTTGGGTATGATAGTGACGAAGGCCGCGCCCTGTGCGCCGCTGTCTCGGCATTGATGACGGGCGTCGCCTACGCGACATCGGCCGAAATGGCGGGGGAGCTGGGGGCTTTCCCGGGCTATGCGAAGAACGCCGAGCATATGTTGCGTGTGATGCGTAACCACCGGCGCGCGGCGCGCGGCGCGGTCGATGGTTATGAGGGATTGCGGATGGCGCCAACGGCGTTCCAAGCCTCAGCCTGCCCGGATGCGCCTCTGGCCGCTGCAGCGGCGGCGATCTGGGATAAGGCCGTCGCCCTCGGCGAGAAGCATGGTTTCCGCAACGCGCAGTCCACCGTTGTCGCGCCCACCGGGACCATTGGCCTGGTCATGGATTGCGACACAACCGGCATTGAGCCCGACTTTGCGTTGGTTAAGTTTAAAAAACTCGCTGGCGGCGGCTATTTCAAGATCATCAACCGCTCGGCGCCGCGTGCGTTGGAAGCGCTTGGCTATGGCGAACTCGAGATCAAGTCGATCGTCGATTACGCCGTTGGACGCGGCACGCTGAAAGGCGCGCCCGGCGTCAACCACGCAGCGCTTGAGGCGCGCGGTTTTGGCGAGGAGGAGATCCAGAAGGTCGAGGCTCAGCTGAGCGAGGCCTTTGATATCCGGTTTGTCTTCAACCGCTGGGTGCTGGGCGATGATTTCTGCAAGAATACGCTGAAAATCTCGGATGAGAAGCTGAACGACCCGACCTTGGACCTGCTGAAAGAGGTCGGTTTCTCAAAAGCGGAGATTGAGGACGCCAACATCTTCGTTTGCGGCGCGATGACGTTGGAGGGCGCGCCGTTTCTGAAAGCTGAGCATCTGCATGTATTTGACTGCGCCAACCCGTGCGGGCGCAAGGGCGTGCGTTTCCTTTCGACATCGGCGCATATTGAGATGATGGCGGCGGCGCAGCCTTTCATTTCCGGCGCAATCTCGAAGACAATCAACATGCCGAACTCGGCGTCGATCGAGGATTGTCAGGACGCCTATGTGAAGAGCTGGCGTCTCGGGTTGAAGGCGAACGCGCTCTATCGCGATGGCTCTAAGCTGAGCCAGCCATTGGCGTCGCAGCTGCTTGAGGATGATGAAACGACTGACGATCTGGCCGAGGAGCTGGCCGAACAGTCGACGGCGGAGCGCGCGGCGCGTGTTGCGGAGCGGATCGTCGAAAAGGTCGTCGTGCGTGAAGTGCACAAGCGGTATCGGGAGAAAATCCCGGATCGCCGCAAGGGCTACACTCAAAAGGCGATCGTCGGCGGCCACAAAGTCTATCTGCGGACCGGCGAGTATCAGGATGGCCGTCTTGGCGAGATCTTCATCGATATGCACAAAGAGGGCGCGGCCTTCCGCAGTGTGATGAACAACTTCGCCATCGCGGTTTCGATCGGTCTTCAGTATGGCGTGCCGCTTGAGGAGTTCGTGGACGCGTTCACCTTCACGCGCTTCGAGCCGGCCGGCATCGTTCAGGGCAATGAGCAAATCAAAAGCTCAACTTCTATTCTCGACTATATCTTCCGGGAGCTGGCGATCTCCTATCTTGGTCGAGATGAGCTGGGGCATGGCCAACCGGCCGAGGGCGTCCGTTTCGACAGTATGGGCGAGGGACATGACGAAGGGCAGCGCGCCGCCGGGCAAGAGGCGGAGGCGCGGCCTGCGATCGATCTCGTGAAGAAGATCACCTCTGCCGGCTATCTGCGGAAAACCCTTCCGAACCAGCTGGTTCTTTTGCGGGGCGGGCAAGATCAGGAGGGTGTGGAAGCCGCCGGTGAAAGCGCGGCGCAGGCGGTGATCAGCTCCGCAACGGCGGCGGCGGAAACGGCGGTGATGGATCGCCGGACCGAAGCTCGGATCCGCGGCTATGAGGGCGATAGTTGCGGGGAGTGCGGCAACTTCACGCTTGTGCGTAACGGCACCTGTCTGAAGTGCGACACCTGCGGCGCGACTTCAGGCTGCAGCTGATCGCAGAGCAGGAGGAGTAGAGTGAGTTTGTTGACGAGACCGAACCAATTAACGATTTCGTCAACCTAAAATTAACCAATCGGCCCAAATATGAATCGCGTCTCCCCTGCTTTGCGGCGGACGCGGCGCTGGTTGGTGAAACTGGTTCCCTTCGCGTCCCTCGTGAAGCAACTCCCGCCGCGCTCCTGCGCGGCGTTTTTTTTTGACACGCTGCTTTGATCTTGCCCGCCCTATTCTGGTCGAAACGCTTCGATCTATGTTCGCTTCGCCCGTACGCGGAGCGATCAAAGGGACGACAGGGAGAGCGCTATGGGGAATCGAGCTGAGCGTGCGGCGATTGCGGCGCAGACGGTCGAGATTCTTGAACGCGGCCGGTACGTTGCGCCCGATGGCGGCGAGGTGGATTTCTCAGGAGATCTCGCCTCGGCGGTGAGTGGAGCAACGCTCTATGCGCCCGGCGACTTGACCTATGACGCCGCGCCGCTGGGCGCGTCAATCGCAGGCGACATGGCGATCGATGTCGTCAATGAGACGAGCTTCAGTGGTGCGCGTGCGCTTCTGGCGACGGGGGCCGCCGAAGTCTGTTGCCTCAATTTTGCGTCCGCGAAAAATCCGGGGGGTGGGTTTTTGGGCGGCTCACAAGCACAAGAAGAGGCGCTGGCGCGCGCCTCCGGCTTGACGGCGTGCCTCAAAGCAGCGCCTGCATACTATGATTCGAACCGCCGGGCGCCGAACGCGCTCTATACGGATCATATTATCTTTGCGCCGGCTGTGCCTGTGTTTCGGGATGATCACGATGCGCTGCTGTCGTCGCATTGGCTCTGTTCGATTGTCACTGCTCCGGCGCCGAATGCCGGCGCGATCCGGCAGAATACGCCGGAACTGAGCGAGCAGATCGAGGCGACGTTAGAGCGTCGGGCGGGGATGGTGTTGGAGGCCTGCCGCCGCCATGGGGTGCGCCATCTGGTGCTGGGCGCATGGGGGTGTGGGGTCTTCCGCAATGATTCGCGCCAGGTGGCGGCGGTATTTGCCGCGCATTTGCAGGCGCCCCATTTTGCGGCGGCGTTTGACCATGTGCGTTTCTCAGTGCTGGATCGGCCGGAGGGCCCAACCTTTACCGCATTTCACGATCAGTTCTGTGCGGAATAGGGCGGTCAAAGGGCGGTTTGGCGCTGATCTGAAGAACTTCGCTAAAGGCCGCGCGGCGGCTTGACAGGCCGCATGTTGACGAGCTTACCTGCACTTGGCTCCCGTCCTTCTATATCCGTCTGCGATCCGCGGCGGAGGAACGATTGTCCGCTTTGGTAACTAGATGGGCCGCGGGCGGCCCATCTAGTTACGCTGGTTAGAGTGCGAGGGACGGGACGCCGATTTCCGATTTTGGTCAGTTTTGCTGCTCGGCGCCAACAGCCGGCGGCGGCGTCGACGCTGTTGGAAAATCGAGCTCAACCAAGGGTTGAGCCGCTATTTTTCGTGTTTCCGCCTTGATTTCGACCCGCAAGCGGGTGTCCATGCGTGTTTGTCGCCGGAGTGATTGGGGAGACGGCTATGAACGATCTGAAAAGCGCTGAGCGGAGCGAGACGGAAGCGCGCTTTCCCAAAAGCTTTCAGAGTGCGGATGAACTCGCGGCGTTTCTCGGCGTGTCGAAGCGCGAGATGCATCGTGAGATCTACGCAGCCGACCGGTATGAAAGCTTCGAGATCCCCAAACGGACCGGGGGCATGCGGCCGATCGATAGTCCCAGCGGTCTGACGCGGGAGGCGCAGTATAAGTTGCTGCCCATGTTGATCGAACGGCACCGCCCGCATCCGGCCAGCCATGCTTTCATTGAGGGGCGCAGCGTGCTGACCAATGCGCGGCCGCATATCGGTCAACGGCTCGTGCTCAATATCGATCTGGAAGGCTTTTTCCCCAGCATTAATTTCGGCCGGATCCGCGGTCTGTTTATGGCGAACCCGTTCCGCATGAGCGCTGAGGCTGCAACGCTGTGCGCGCAAATTTGCTGTTACAAGAACGGCTTGCCGCAGGGCGCGCCCACAAGTCCGGTGCTGTCAAACTATATCGCCAGCGCGCTGGATCGTCGGTTGTCGCGTTTGTCGCGGGAACATGGGCTGCGTTACAGCCGCTATGCGGACGATATCACCTATTCAACGTCGCGGGACGCGTTTCCTGAGGAGATCGCGATCTGGAGCGGGGAGCCGGCGAACGGACCGGTTGTCGTCGGCGCTGCGATTGTGGGCGCCGTTGATGCGTCTGGTTTCAAGATCAACAACAATAAGGTTCGGTTGCAGCATCGGCGCGTGCGGCAATCGGTAACCGGCCTGACGGTCAATGAGCGGCCGAATGTCGATCGCCGTCGGCTCAGCCGAATTCGCGCAATGATCTATGCGTGGGGCAAGTTTAAGTTGGAAGGGGCGGCCTTCGCTCATTTCACAAAATACAGCACTAAAAAGCCGTCGAACCCGGCCAAGTACGCGCGCCAGTTCCGGAGTAAGCTGTATGGGGAGCTCGCTTATCTCAAGATGGTGCGCGGCTCTGAGGATCCGCTGTTCTTAAGCTTGTGCCGAAAGCTGCATGAGGTTGATCCAAAGCCGACCCGCTTTCTGCGTGAAGTCGTTCATGGCAAGGAGGCGTGCGAGGTCTTTATCAGCCATGCGAGTGAGGATCGCAAATCGGTGGCGCGGCCGATTTACGAGGCGTGCCACAAGCTGGGGATCAAGGCGTTTCTGGATCAAGAGCACATTGCGTGGGGCGAAGAGTTCGCGACCAAGATTAATACGGCGCTGGCGGCGGCGCCGGTGGTGTTGGCGATTGTATCCAGCCATGCGGTGCGCAAGCCTTGGCCGCGGGCTGAGATCAACACTTCGCTGTCTTTGGAGTTGGCGGGCAAGAAGAGCGTCGTTGCGTTGATGGTTGGAAAACCGGATCTTGGCCCGGTCCAAATTCTTGAGGGCAAGGACTATCTGATCTGGGATGGCGATCCGGAGGCGGTCGCGCAGCAGCTGCGGGCGGCGTTGGATGGCGCGAAGAAAGCCCAGGCTGTGGCGGCGCAAAAAACCGAGCGACGCGGTTGGTTTGCGCGACTGCTAGGAAGTGATGACTGATTCTATTTATTAAGGGATTACTAATATCCCAGCTCGCCCAGATCGCGAGAACTTGGGTGAAACGGCGCCGATGCGATGGAAACGTGAGCTGAAAAGACTAGAAGTCGCCTCTAAAGCGGCGCCAGCGTTGTTTACGTATCACGCTTACGGGGATCTCGGGCTTCTCCTGTAATCGAGAAGACAAAAGTAGCTCTTTCTCGGCTAGTCTGAAGTTCTGAGAGCGTGAAGAACGACCTTTAACAGGTTTAGGGAAATGATTGGTCAAGAAATCGCTGCGGCGCAACATGCGGCCGCACTGGTGTTGGATTCGTTTGGGTCCAAGGGAGGCGAAGACGCCGCGGAGCAACCATGGCGTGTACTGGCGGAGGCCCGCTGCCCCAGCTGCGCGGCGCGTTACCGCGTGGCCGAGGCGCCGCTGGGCAATGTGATCTCCGGATGGTTCCGGTGCTCGGTCTGCGCCAGCACGGTTGCAAGCTGGGATGGTCCGGTTGCACGGGCCTATACGCTGGTATAGCGGCGTCTCGCCGGCTGCCGGCTGCCGGCTGCCGGACGCTGGCTCGGCCAGATTTATGAGTTCGTGCCCTAAGCGCCGAGGCCAACGCGCATTAAGGCGTTGCGGACAGGCTTGAGATCATAGGCTGCGGCCAGCCCATAGCGGCGCGCGCTGCGAATGAAGGCGGCGGCCCCGTCCGCAGCGATATTCAGCGCTGCGATCGCGCCGACGCGGCGGCTGACGTCTGATCGCCGCGCATGCGCATAAGCGGTAAGCAAGCGCTTTGCTCCAATGTCGGCGCCGCTCTCATGGGCTGCGCGGACATTTGTGGAGAGGGCGACCGCGTCCGCGAGCGACATATTGAGCCCTTGCGCGCCGATCGGCGGCGCCGCATGCGCGGCTTCACCCATCAAGGCGAGGCGTCGGGCGCTGAACTGCTCCGCGAGCAGCGATTCGACTTTCCAGCTCATACGCGGCGATGCGACCGTCAGAGGCCCAAAGGCGCCGTCCGAACGCTGGGTCGCGATCTCCGCAAATGTGGCGTCGTCCATCGCTTCGAGCCGCTGACTATCCGCTGTGCGGGTCATCCACACGACGCTTGAGCGGGGCGCCCCGTCCGCATCATCAAGGAATGGCACCAGCGTGAAAGGCCCGCCCTGGCCATAGAACTCGATCGAGAGATTTTGGTGCGGTTCCGGATGGCGGGCGACAAAAACCGTCGCGCGGTGCCCGAGATCCAGGCGCTTCGCGTCAATAGCCGCGCTCGAACGCACGAATGAATTGCGCCCATCGGCCGCCACCAGCAGCGCGGCGCTGAGCGAGCGGACGCCAGCGTCGATCTCTATCGTAACCAACGCCAAATCTTCGCGACGGGAAATCGTCAGCAGCTGCGCCGGGGCGAAAATGGTGAGGTTCTTCTCCTCCGCCAGGCGATGGCTCAGCGCCTGTTTCAGGTCGGCGTTGGCGATGTTCCATCCGAAAAGCTCCGAGCCCGTTTCGGACGCCTCGAAGGTTCGGGCCAGCGGGGGGCCGTCGCCCTCGCCTCGATCGACGATACGCAGGCTGGTCAGCGCCGTTGCGCGCGGGCGAAGCGGCTCCCACGCGCCGAGCCCGTCCAGAAATTGGATGCTGGGGCTCAGCAAAGCAGTGGTGCGGAGATCTTGCTTTGCGGTCGCCAGCGGGTCCACCCGGTCGATCAGCGCTGTTTTCAGGCCGATCTGCGCCATGGACAGCGCCGCCGCGGATCCGGCGGGGCCCGCCCCTACGATAATCACGTCGAACCGTTCGCGCATGTCGCCTCCTTCGCTGCTACTGATGTAGCGCGACTGACGCCGCAGCCTATGCGGCGAGGCGGCGCAAGAAGGCGGCGAGGTCGTCCGTTGTAAAGTGGACATGGTCCTGAGTTTGGGCCTCCGCCTCGGGCGTTTGAGGTTCCGCCCCGTGGAACAGCAGCGTTCGCATGCCCATCGCATGCGGTTCGCGGAGGTTCTTTTCCGTATCCTCGATCATTGCGGCCTTAGTCGGCTCGAAACCGGCCGCTGCGATGACCCGCTCATAGGCGACGCGCGCAGGTTTGGGATCGAATAGCGTGTCTTCGATCGCATAAACGCCTTCGAATCGATCCTGGAGCTGCAGCTGACTGAGCACGCGGCGCGCATGGCCGCGCGAGCCGTTTGTGTGCACAATTTTGCGGCCGGGCAACGCGTCGATCGCCGGGCCGAGATGCTCGCAAGGCGCGATCGAGGTCAGGTCAATGTCGTGCACATCTTCCAGAAACGCCTCGGGCGCCATTTCATGCTCAATCATCAGACCCTTCAGCGTCGTGCCATAGCGCCGCCAATATTCGGCGCGAAGCGCGTCGGCCTCATTTGGGCTGATCTCCAGCTCCTGACAGATAAACGCGGTCATCTTTACGTGGATCTGGTCGAACAAAGCTGAGGATGGCGGGTAAAGCGTGTTGTCGAGATCGAAGATCCAAACATCGACATGGGCGAACGCGTCTTTGGGCATAGATCGATCCTCGGCTCGTCGCGGTCGGGGGCGGGCTACTCTTCTTTTTCGAACTCGAGCGCGACGCCGTTGATGCAGTAGCGTAGGCCGGTTGGTCCGGGGCCGTCGTCGAATACGTGCCCCAAATGCCCATCGCAGGTCGCGCAGAGGATTTCGATTCGGCGCATGTTGAAGCTTCTATCCTCTTTCTCCGTCACTGCGCGCGCCTTAATCGGCGCGGAGAAGGCCGGCCAGCCGCAGCCAGAGTCAAACTTATCGCTTTTGGAGAACAACGCCGCGCCGCAGGCCGCGCAACGGAACACGCCGTCACCGGCTTCGAAGCCCGGATGACTGAAGGGGCGCTCGGTTCCGCTCTTGCGCAGCACTTGATATTGCTCCGGCGTCAACTGGTCGCGCCATTCCGCATCACTTTTTACAATTTTATCGTTCACTTGGGACTCCCATTGTTCGAAACAGAAGGTTAGCTAACTTGACGCAATGTGGGGCGTTGGCGGGGTGATGTCAGTGACGCTAGACTGACGACGGTGTGATTGGTTTGTCGGCGACTTTCGCTTGTGGGAGTGAGCGAGGCGTCGGGCGGAATGCGCGAGACGGAGAGGCTTTGCATGCGATTGCGGCTGTTGCGCGGGCGATACAACGTTCGACTCGCTGAGACCCCAGAAGATGTGCGCGCCGCGCAGCGTTTGCGGCATGAGATCTTTATCGCCCAACGCGCGACGGGGCGGGACGATGCGGATCCGGAGGCCGGGCTGGACGCAGACGCGTTTGACACCGCCTGCGACCACGTGCTGATCGAAGAGCGCAAGACCGGCAAGCTGGTCTGCTGCTATCGGCTGTTGCCGCTGCCAAGCGGCGCGGAGATCGGCAAATCCTACTCGGCGCAGTTCTATGAGCTCTCCAATCTCTCGGAGATCGAGGGACCGATCGTCGAGATGGGGCGGTTCTGCATCCACCCAGATCACCGCAACGCAGATGTGCTGCGCGTCGCCTGGGTTGCGATGACGAAATATGTTTCTGAGCGAAATTTTGAGCTGCTGTTCGGATGCTCAAGCTTCGAAGGGAACGACGCGCAGATCTATGCGGATGCGTTCGCCCTGCTGCGTGAGAAGCATTTGGCGCCAAAGCGCTGGCTGCCACGGCCGAAGGCGCCGAACATCTTCAAGTTTGCGAAGCTGTTGCGGTTGCGGAAATCGAATCCGGCCAATGCGATGCGGACGATGCCGCCGCTTCTGCGCGGGTACCTTTCGCTTGGCGGCTGGGTTAGCGATCATGCGGTGATCGACCGCGATCTCAACACGCTTCACGTCTTTACCGGCGTTGAGGTCAAACGCGTGCCGTCTCGTATCGCGAACCGGCTCCGCCAAGCGTAAACGCCGCTGGCGCGACCCTGCGCGGCGGGCAAGCGGTCCGCGGCGCCTCCCGCCGGCGAAAGCTTGGATGAGCGTCGCCGCGGCGCGTGGTCCTGTTGCGACCCTAAGCTTTGGCGCGGGCTGCGCTAAGCCTTGGCGCGGGCTGCGGCGCCGGCTTAAACTGCCCGCCTGAAAATTGTTCACGCCAGGGCCGACTGAATGACCTCATCTCGCTTTTCTTCCCAGCTCCAACCGTTCGGCTCACCGGCTCCGGAAACGCTGGCGTTCAACGCTAAGCTGGCGGCGGTTTTTGAAGGCGCTCCTTTGCCTGAAGAAGTGCCGATTGAGGCGATGCGGGCGTTGCGGGCGGAGGGCAAGGGGGTGTTGCCAATCGATGGGCCGCTGCCAGAAGGCGCCTGGCAAGCCTATGATGCGGCGGCCTATGGCGCCCCCGGCGGGGCGGGAAGGGTGCGCGTCGTCTCGCCGGAGGCCGCGCCGCGCGGCGTATATTATTATCTCCATGGCGGCGGCTGGACCTTCGGCGCGCCGGAGCAGCATGATGGCCAGGCGCTGCGCATCGCTCAGGCGACGGGGATGGAGGTGTGGTCGGCGCAATATCGGCTTGCGCCGGAGGATCCGTGGCCCGCAGGCGCCGAAGACTGTTTGGCGGGGCTGCGCTGCGCAATTGACTATGCGCAGAAGATCGGCGGCGCGCCTCTGTTTATTGGCGGCTCCTCCGCCGGCGCGCATTATGCGGCGGTGGCCCTCCAGCGGCTGCGAGCGCTTGGGCAGTTTGATCAAATCGCCGGCGCGGTGATGATTTATGGCGTTTTCGATTTAGCGTTCACGCCTTCGGCTGCGCGCTGGGGCGATCGGATTATGGTGCTGTCGACCCCGATCATCGATTGGTTTGTCGGCAATCTGCTGCCAGATCGCGCATTAGCGATGACGGAGGCGGTGTCGCCGCTCCATGCGGATTGGTCGGACGCCCCGCCGGCGCTGTTTCAGGTTGGCACCGAGGATCCGCTGCTCGACGACACGTTGTTCATGGCTGAGCGCTGGCGTGCGGCTGGCGCGCCGGCCGAGCTGGCGGTGTTTCCCGGCGGTATTCACGCGTTTGACGTTTTCTATCGGCCAGAACATGGGCTGCCAATCGCGCAGGAGAGCGAGGCGGCGACGGCGGCGTTTCTGAATGCGAGACTGGAGGCGCTTGGGCGATGAGACGGATGCGGCTGACCTCAGGCGGGGTCGATATCGACCTGACTTTGCGCGACACGCCAACCGCCGATGCGATCTGGGCGGCCGCCCCGGTCGACGGCAGGGTGCAAACCTGGGGTGAGGAGGTTTACTTCACGGCCGGCGCCGGGGTGCGCGCGTTGGAGGCGGACGCCCGCGCGTTGGTCGAGCCGGGGGAGGTCGCCTATTGGATCGAGGGCGACGCCATTGCGATCGGGTTTGGCGAAACGCCGATTTCGGCGCCCGGTGAATGTCGCTTGGCGGCGCCCTGCAATATTTGGGCGGACGCGGTGGAGGATGTGACGTTGCTCCGCGACCTTGCGCCGGGAGACCCGATCCGGCTGGAGCGGGCGGCCTAGGCCAGACTGAGCACCGACACGTTCAACTCGGTGCGAATGCTGAAGCCGAGCGATTGGTACAGTTTGATCGCAGTTTCGTTGCTGCGCCAGGAATGCAGGAATGGGGTGGCGCCGCGATCCAGGATGCTCCGCACCCCGAGCTGCGTCAGCTTACGCGCCATGCCGCCGCCGCGAAAATCAGGGTGCGTGCAGACGCCGCTAATCTCGATGTACCCGGGCGCGCGCATCCGCTCGCCCCCCATCGCCACAAGCCGCCCGCCCATGCGGATGCCCTGAAATCGGCCCATCGTATGAGTGCGTTCAGCAAACGGGCCCGGCTTTGTAAGCGTGGCGAGCGCGAGCATCTCGGCTGCGTCCGCGTCCGCCAGCGGTGTAACCTCCGCCGCGTTGAGTGGCTCGGGCGCGGCGCCGCAGTGGATCATCTGGACGCATTTTTCCTGATAATCGAGCCTCATCCCTTGCGGGATTGGGATTTCCGCCGCCTGAACGACATAGATCTGCTCACCCGGGCGGACCAAACTGCGCAGGTCGTCGAGCGCTTGGTCCGATTGATCTTGCAGCCCGGCGAGCAGGTTCACATCGCGCTGGTACCTTTTGGCGCGCGGCGCCCCTTCCGCAAGATCGCGATGCGCGTTGATGAGGCTTGTCCAGACAGGGCGATCAAGCAGTTCACTCATCTTGGGCGTTCTCCGCATCGCGCGCTGCGCGGTGTATTAGCGACTTTTCGTCTAGCGCTTGTTCGATGGCGTCGAGCCGCGCAAGCAGGCTGCGATCTTCGTCCGCGCATAGTTCGACGACTGCAGCCTCAATCGCCGGCCAGCAAGCTTGCCGCGCGTGCGCGACGAGTTCCTGGCCCATGGTCGTTAAGGCGACCGTGCGCACACGCCGGTCCTCGGATGAGGTTGACGAGGCGACGGCGCCCCGGGCGGCGAGCTTGTCCACTGTGCGCGTGACGCCGGGCTGGGCGACGCCCAGCGCCGCCGACAGTTCGCCGATGCTCAGGGCGCCCTGCTGATCCAGCGCGACTAAGATTGGAAAATGCGCGGCGGGCGTCGTGATGTCATTTGCGGCCATAAGCTGTTGCGTTTCGGACTGAAGCCGTTCGCCGATGCGTTTCAGCCGACTGCCCAGCGTGAGGTGACCGAACTTGCGAACGATGTCTTCGACCATAGGCGCTCCATAATATGCATGGTTATATAACTAGGCATGTTAGTCTGAAGGCGCAACTTCCAATATGCGCAACGCGAGCGCCGCGGCCCGATCCTGTCCAGTTTGAACCCGTCATGGATCACATTTGGCGAATCTGTTAACCAGAGCGTCGCGGCGCGGGCGCGCAGCTGAAACGGGGAAGCAAATGTCTGAAGCAAAAGCCGAAAAAAAATCCAAGCGGGGGCTCATCGCCGCAATCATCATCGCGCTTGTCGTCGCGATCGGCGGCGCGGTCGGGTACCAGCTGGTCAAGCCGACCGATGAGTCCTTCCGGTTCCCATTCTCGGGGTGCGATAAATCCGGCAAATGCGGCGACTTTGAAATTTATGCGCCAGGCAGCGTGTTCGCTTGGGAGAAAGGCAAGGTCGCCTTCGCATCCGGACAAACGCCAGAGAAGGCCGCCGAGGCGTTGGGCGCACGGCTGAAGAAAGCGACGGGCGTGATCGCGGTCGGCTTGGCGTCAAGCGAGGGGTCGGACGCATGTAACCGTCAGTTGACTGCGCGGCGGTCAAAGGTTCTGGCGGATGCGGTGATCGCAGCGCAGAAAAAAACCGGCGGATCCGCGCGCGTGATGCGGATGGCTTTGGGCCGGTACAAAGATCAAACGACGCCGTTTAAAGATACGCTGATTCAGCGCAGCACGGTGTTTGTCTTTGTTAAGAAAGCGCCTGAAGACATCAATATCGCTGAAGTGATGACCGCGGAGCTGGGCGATAAGCTGCGGGCGGCGGTTCAGAAATACGGCAAGATCTTCGATCTCGGCGATGTCGCGCACCTGGATTTCCGCGAGTATGATTGTTGGCCGGGCAAGCTGCAGATCGTCAATTCGGACCGCAAGTTCGTCGGCGTACTCGCCTGCCACGACGAAACCGGGCCATCGCTCGATTGCTGATAAAAAGCCCCTGACGCGCGCATGCGGGCGTCAGGGGCGTCAAATTGGGGGCGGCAGGTCCGGCGCGGGTCAGATGCCCAGAGACGCGTAGCTGTCGGCCACCCGCCCAATGGCGATCATGTAAGCGGCGGTGCGGAGGTCCGGCACATCCTCCCGTCGCCGCCACAACTCGCGCATATCGCCATATGCGCCGCGCATTGTGTCGTCGAGGCCGGAGCGGACCAGGTCGATTTCCGATGAGCCAGAGAGAAAGCGCTCGGTCAGTTCGGCGGGGAACGCCTGGCCGGTCATTTGCTCCAAGCTTTTGATCAGCATTGCGCTGTTCGCTTCTTCGCGCCGTCGCTGCATGCGGCCAAAGCGGATGTGGCTCAGATTCTTGACCCATTCAAAGTAGGACACAGTCACGCCGCCAGCGTTGGCGTACATGTCCGGAATAATCGCAACGCCTTTTTTGCGCAGCATGTCATCCGCCGCGGCGGTAAGCGGGCCATTTGCGGCCTCTACGATCAGCCGGGCTTTTACCTTGTCCGCATTTGCGTGCGTCACGACCCCTTCCAGCGCGGCTGGAATGAGGATGTCGCAGTCCGCCTCCAGCGCCAGCGCCCCGTTTTCGACATAGGCCGCGCCGGGGAACCCCTTTACGCCGCCGGTTTCGATCAAGTGGGCGCGCACCTCTTCGATTGAAAAGCCATCCTCGCGGAAGATGGCGCCGTCGCGTTCGCCGATCCCGACGATCCGACATCCATCTTCTTCGGACAGAAATTTCGCGGCGTGGTATCCCACATTGCCGAGGCCTTGGATCACGACGCGTTTGCCGCCTAACCCTTGCGATAGGCCGGCTTCCTCGACATCGCGCGCTTCGCGAAAGAAGCACTGGGTCGAATATTGCACGCCGCGGCCGGTTGCTTCGACGCGGCCTGAAATACCGCCGCGGGAGCGGGGCTTGCCCGTTACGCAGGCGTCGGCGTTGATGTCCGTGGTGTGCATGCGGCGATACTGGTCGGCGATCCACGCCATTTCACGCTCGCCCGTGCCCATATCGGGCGCCGGCACATTCTGACTTGGATTAATCAGATCGCGCTTAATCAACTCATACGCGAAGCGGCGGGTGATGCGTTCCAACTCGTCCTCGTCCCATTGGCGGGGATCAATGGCGAGACCGCCTTTTGAGCCGCCAAAGGGCACTTCGACCAGAGCGCATTTGTAGGTCATCAGCGCCGCCAACGCTTCGACCTCATCCTGATCCACCGCAGGGGCGAAGCGGATGCCGCCCTTTACCGGTTCGCGATGCTCGGAATGGACGGAGCGATAGCCGGTAAATGTGTGAATTTCACCGCGCAGCCGAACGCCGAAACGGACCGTGTAGGTCGCGTTGCAGATGCGGATTTTCTCGCGCAATCCTTGAGGCAGATCCATCAGCGCGGCGGCGCGCTCGAACATCAGATCGACGGAGTCGCGGAAGCTCGGCTCTTGGGGGGTGGAAGTCGGGTTCATCGGCAAACTCCTTGGAGGATGCCGCCTACCGTACGATTGAGGTGCTTAAACTTTCGCGCAGGAATGTCGTTAACGGCGCAGTCTACTTCCGTGGCTTGGCGCGACGCGTCGCCTCGGCGTTGGCGGGGTCGTCCGGCCAGGGATGCTTAGGATAGCGGGCGCGCATTTCCTTGGCGACGTCGCTGTAGGAGCCTGACCAGAAGCCGGGTAGATCTGCGGTCATTTGGATTGGGCGATGCGCCGGGGACAGCAGCTCAAACAAGATTGGCATTCCGGCGGCGTGGGGATGTTCGGTCAGCCCGAACAGCTCCTGAAGACGGATCGACACTTTCGGTCGGTTTTCATCATAGTCAATCGGCGCCTTGGATCCGGTCGGCGCGGTGAAATGCGCTGGCGCGGCGGCGTCGAGCGCTTGGCGCGCGGGCCAATCCAGCTGAGCGTCCAGCAGGCTCAACAGGTCGATCTTTTCGAGATCGACCTGCGCGCGCACGGCGCCCAGATGCGGCGTCAGCCAGTCATCCAACCGTTCGAGCAGCGCCGCGTCGGATAGATCCAAAAGATCCGAATTCGCCTTGCGCGCCCATGCGGCGCGTTTCTGCAGCCGGCGCGCCGCTTTGGTCCAGGGGAGGGCGGAGACGCCAAGATGGCGGACGCCTTCAGCAGCGGCGGCGGCGATGGCTTCCGACGGCGGGTCGGGCCAGGGCTGCGTCTCGAGCGTCGCTGCGCCAAGCCGGCTGCGTTGGATCGGGCGAATGCGCCGGTCCCGCCTGCTCCATTCGCAGAGTTGTTCGTGAACAATTTGGCCATCAAACAGGCTTTCGATCTCGCACCGTTCGATTGTCGCGGCGAGTCGGATTTCCGGATCACGCGCGGCGCGCGCCGTTTCTTCGGGAAAGAACAGATCCGCGGCGACTAGGAAGGGCGCACGCCCCAACGGATCGCCCCTGCGCAGCACCGCGCCGCGGCCGCCAGAGAGCGCATAGCGGCTTGGTTCATCGTCGCGGCCGCCGGGGCGGCGCGCGGCGATCCGGTCCGGAAAGGCCAGCGCGAGCAAGGCGCCGGGCGCGTATTCTTCTTTTGGCGGTTCGGCGATTGGCTTGAGCCGTTTGCGCAGCCGGTCCCCCGCATTGCGCACGCGTTCGAGGCCGGCTTTGGCGGCGCCATGCCGTTGCGGGGCGTCTAAGGCGCGGAGGCGGGCGGCGATATCGACCTCTCCGAGGCTGCGCAGCGGATCACGCTCCTCGATCAACGCCGCAAGGCGACAGGCCGTCAGATCGGCGCCGGCCCGGAGGGTCATATGAGCCAAACGAGGATGCAGCGGCGCCGCGGCGAGCCGTTCTCCATGTTTGGTTAAGCCGCCGGTTGGGTTGAGCGCGCCCAGCGTTTGCAGCAGGTCGCGCGCGGCGGCGAACGCGGTTGCGGGCGGCTGATCCAGGAAGGGAAGGTCTTGCGGCGCAGCGCCCCAGGCCGCCAGCTCCAGCGCCAGGCCAGCCAGGTCGGCCTCCATGATTTCAGGCGGATCAAAGGCCGGCAAAGCGCCATGCGCGCTTTCGGGCCATAGGCGATAGCAGATTCCGGGGGCGAGCCGGCCCGCGCGCCCACGTCGTTGCTCGGCCGCCGCGCGGCTGACGCGGCCGGTGGCCAGCCGATCCATTCCCGAGCCGGGGTCAAAGCGCGCCCGGCGTGATCGGCCGGCGTCGACCACAACACGGACGCCTTGGATGGTGAGCGACGTCTCGGCGATCGCAGTGGCCAACGCGATTTTCCGTTTGCCGTTCGGCGCTGGCGCGATGGCCGCTTGTTGCTCAATGAGCGTGAGGTCGCCATAGAGCGGGCGGATTTCGATATTGGCGGCGACTTGGCCCGCCAGCCGAGCTGCGGCGCGTCGGATCTCCGCCACGCCAGGCAGGAACACCAGCACGTCGCCCTCCGATTGCGTGAGCGCGTGGGCCGCGGTGTCGGCGGCAATTTCCTCCGGCCGTTCCTGCGGGCGCAAGGGCGCGTCTCGCCAGCGCGTCTCCACCGGATAAGCGCGGCCCTCGGAGCGGACGCGCGCCGCATCCATCAGCTCGGCGATGCGCTCCCCGTCCAGCGTTGCGGACATCGCCATCAGGCGCAGATCGGGCCGTAACGCGGCTTGCGCCTCAAGACACAGCGCCAAGCCCAGGTCCGACTGCAGCGAGCGCTCGTGAATTTCATCGAAGATGACGCAGGCGATCGGGCCGAGAGACGCGTCCGAGAGTTCGGGATCTCGCTGAAGGCGACGGGTCAGAACCCCCTCGGTGATCACTTCGATCCGCGTGGCGGCGCTGGTTTTGACCGCGTCGCGCATGCGATAGCCGACTGTGGCGCCGGGTTTCTCGCCAAGCAGCTCGGCCATACGCTCCGCCGCAGTGCGGGCCGCGATTCTGCGGGGCTCGAGCATCACGATCCGGCCCGCGCCGAGCCATGGGGCGTCGAGCAACGCCAGCGGCGCGTAGGTTGTCTTACCCGCGCCCGGGGGCGCTTCAAGCACAAGGTTTCGGCCCGCCGCCAGCTGGGCGGTCACCTCGGGGAGCGCGTCAAAGATCGGCGGGGCGTCCGCCGATAAACGGTCGAGTATGGAAGCCAATACTGGGGCTCTCGCGGTCGGTTGCAGTTTCAAGGCGCGGCGCGCGGGGGGATCAGCTTGAGCTTTGGCATCGCCGTGTCGCTTCGCCAATTGCTTCGGCGGATCCATCCAGCGTCACGTCGATTTTCGGGCGCTCCGCCCCATCGCCCAGCACCTCTAGCCGCGCCCATGTTCCGTAGCGAAGCGCGGTGAGAATGCGACGATCCGCGCGCCATTCCAGCGCGCCGCCGACAACACGGGCGCGCAGCACCCCGAGCGAGCGGCGGTTGGTCGAGAGGCCGACCGAGAGCCTGGCGCGGCGCTTGAACTTCTCCTTCAACTGCAAGCGCAGCCAGGCGTCGTCCTTGCGGCAGCGGACGCTGAACACAACTTCGGGCGCGCTCTCAGCGGCGACGCGGGCGATGAGCGCGCCGTCTTTGCTGCGCACCAGGTCCCATTTGCTGCTGAGGCTTGGCGCTTCGGCTTCGGCGCGAATCCGAGCCAAGGCGGCGGCGCGGCGCGCGGCGACGCTCTTGGCGATTTCGCCTGCGCGCGCGAGCAGTTTCGGATCGGGCGGCGGCAATGACACAAACAGCGCGGTGAGGCCGGCGCCTGCAATCAGGCCCAGCAACGGCGCCGGGCCAGCGCGCAGCACGTCGAGGGTGGTGGCGGCGCGCGCAACGCCTAGAATGCGGCGGACGGAGCGTCGATAGACGAGCGCGGCGGCGCTGGCGGCAAGAAGCCACCAGAGTGCGATCGCGCCGATTCGACCGAAGATGACCCCATTTGCAGCCGCGTCGCGCTGAGCGATTGCCGCGTCGACGCCGCTGGAAGCCGC
Organism: Neomegalonema sp.; assembly: GCA_022760355.1. Classification (GTDB taxonomy): domain Bacteria; phylum Pseudomonadota; class Alphaproteobacteria; order Rhodobacterales; family Rhodobacteraceae; genus JALEGB01. Next base: position 30,818 of record JALEGB010000041.1, on the reverse strand, counting down.
CGCCACCGATGTCCAGCCCGCGATAATGGACGTTGCGCCGATCGCATCGAGCATCGCGACAAACAGGGGCGCGCCAATCGCCGCGGCGGGCCAGAACCAGCGGCGAATGCGCCAGCCGGCGAAGCGATGGCAGGTCTTCGCCAGTTCGAACAGGCGCGCCGCATAGCCCGGCGTGGCCAGGGGTTCGAAGGCGGAGGCGTCAAAACGCAAGTCGCGCCGGGCGGCTGCGGTCAGGGCGGCGCGGCCGAGCGCGCGGGCGCTCAGCGCATCGGCGATGGCGCGTGGATTGTCGCGCCCGGTGTGACGGAGGTTGTCCAGCGCCCGTTGATGCAGCTTATCGATCAGCGGCGGCGGATCGATCAGAACCGGCGGTTCATCAATCGCGTAAAGCTCGGCCATAACGCGGGGCGAGCGGCGGCCTGCGCCGATGCGCGCGCCGGTGACGGCTTTCTCAACCGTAAAGCTGGCGCGATAGCCCAGCTTGTCGGATTTGAGGCCGATGAATTTCGCCTGAAGCCGTCCGGAGCGCGCCAGAATTTGCACGCCGCGGCGCAGCTTGGATTCGACGATCCGGGAGACTTGCTCATCGCAGCTGAGATAGTTGGAATAGTCGAAGCGCGGCGCAACGCTATAGATGTCGGTCTGCGCGCCGGCGCCGCCGCATTCCGCGCACTCAACTCTGCCCGTGCCGTTACACAGGCCGCAGTCTACGCGTTTTGCGCCATGGCATTTCTCACAAGGGGCTTTGTGCGCGCCTGCGCCTTTGCATACTGGGCAGTCTGGGTCTGCATCGGCCGCTGTCGTGCGTTTGCGGAAGGAGAGCGCGGCTTCGTCCCAGCTTGGCTTGGCGTTTTGCGTCGGGCGGTTGGCGCACGCGCCGCAGAGCTGATCGACTTCACCTGTCCCAAAGCAGCGGTCGCACAGCTTGTCGCCGCCGCCTTCACACGCTTCGCACGCAAATCCGCCAGCGCCGGCGCAGGCGGCGCATTTCCGAACAACGGAGCGGCGATCGGGCAGCGCGTCGCCCCGCCATCCGCCTTGGGAGCCGGTGAAAAGATCATCCGGCGCTGCTTCCAGCTTTGATTTCAGCTGGTCGGCGAATGCGCCTTCGGCCTCCAGCGCTGCGCCGATCGGCAGCAACGCCGCGCGGGCTGCCGCGGCGTCGCCAACCACTTCGCCTTCGGGATTGTCGCCTGGAACCGTTTCGCAACGGATATCCGTCGACGTCCATAAAGAGACATCAAGTTTGATGCGCAGCGTGCGGCTGATGATCTGCGAAACATCAACGGGTTCGCCGCCGCTGGCGCCGGCGAGCCTGTCGGCCAGCTCTTCTTCCAGCCGATGATAGGCCTTCTTTGCGGACGACGCCAAACCCTTCTCCCGTCGATCTTAACGCTTGCGAAGTTTCATCATCATAGACGGCGGGCGGGGAAAAGAGCGCCGCCGCCTTCGTAGGCGATCTTGCTGACCGGCGTCGCTCGTCGGTACCCGTTTGCCATAACCAGCGCAAGCCGGCCGCTTGGCGCGCAGGCGGAGTATTTGTGACGTTTTTAAGACGGTTTCAAATGGCGTTGGATGGTGACGGCGGCACCTTACCCTCGGCGATTTTCCGCTATTATCGACAAAAATGCGATTTGAAGTTATCGTCTCTGACCTATATCAAAGCTGCAAACTCAGATCGATCTAGGTTCACCTAGAGCCAAATGCGTAACTTTCTGAGCTAATCGATGGGTCTTTGTCATGGAAGACCTATTTCTCATGTTAAAAATTGCGCCAAGTCTGTCTGTTTGTGCTGCATAGTTGCAGTGTTGTTTTTATTGTTTTGCTTTTGTCGCCATTGTTAACAGTTTAATTTTCTGGGATCAGGATTATTAAAACGTTTTAATATTTTTCCGCGTCGCCGGGCTTTTTAATCTTTCGTCACGGCAACACTTGCGGTACGTATTTTTACATAACGGCGCGCGAATCTGTGTATCGATGTAAATCGACTGGCGGCGCGCACCAAGCCGTCAAGAAGCAGCTTTCTGATATATCGTGAATTAATGCGTATACACGTTAAGCTGCGGCGAATGTTCCGACGAGGAGGAAGGGGACTATGCTGGATTTGACCACCGAGTACGCGGAGACCGACGAAGCCGACGCGGCCACCCATCATGCGATGGTGGAGACGCCTGGCGTGTTCTGGGCGGCAAGCATGTGCGCGCCGTTCGCAGCAATGCAGGAAGCGCAAATGCTCTGGCGCAAAAACTATGGTCTCGCCCGACGCTGGAGCGAAAGCCTGTGGGCCTGCCGCTCGGCGCCGGAAATCATTGAGACCAACGCGCGATATGGCGAGAGAGCCTTGGCGATCGCCTATTCGGAGGGGTGGCGCATCGTTGAGCGCAGCGCGCTGATGGGGCGGCAGGCGGTGGCGCCTGCAAGCTTGAAATTGCGGGACGCGGATGATGCGCAAAATGACGCGTAATTCGTGAAGACCATGCGCAGCGTCGCGTCCTTTGCGCGTCGCTGCCTATTGGCGCGCTGCGGAGTTGGGCGGAATGAGCTTCGGGCGCTTTCTCGCCTAGCGCTCGGCTGAGCACTTGCTTAAACGTCGCAGTGAGTGATCATAGACTGCAGGCGGGGGCGAGATGCCGGACAATCCAATTGAAAGCGGCGCGAACGAAGCGAAGGATCCAAAAAGTTTCCGGGAGCGCGCGCTTGCCTATCATGCGGAGCCGCGCCCAGGTAAACTTGAGATCCGTGCGACAAAGCCCCTAGGGCAACAACGCGACTTGGCGCTCGCCTACAGCCCCGGCGTCGCCGAAGCCTGCCTTGAGATCAAAGCCGACCCGAGCACGGCCGCTCGCTATACCGCCCGCGCCAACCTCGTCGCCGTGGTCTCAAACGGCACCGCGGCGCTCGGGCTCGGCGATATTGGCGCGCTGGCCTCTAAGCCGATCATGGAAGGCAAGGCCGTCCTGTTCAAAAAATTCGCCGGCATCGATGTGTTCGATATCGAAGTCGATGAAAAAGACCCGGAAAAGCTGGCGGAGATCGTACGCGCGCTTGAGCCGACTTTTGGCGCGGTGAACCTCGAAGACATCAAAGCGCCCGAGTGCTTTATTGTTGAGAAGCGCTGCCGTGAGAAAATGTCGATCCCGGTATTCCACGATGACCAGCACGGCACGGCGATTGTGGTTGGGGCGGCGGCGACGAACGCTCTGCATCTCGTCGACAAGCCGTTCGACCAGGTTAAAATCGTGTCGACCGGCGGCGGCGCGGCGGGCATCGCATGTTTGAACATGCTGATGAAACTTGGGGCGAAGCGCGAGAATATCTGGCTGGCGGATCTCGACGGCGTTGTGCATACGGGGCGCGAGGCGGGCATGACGCCTGAGAAGGCGGCCTTTGCGCAGGAGACAAGCGCGCGCACGTTAGATGAGATCATCGAGGGCGCGGATGTGTTCCTCGGCCTGTCGGGCCCGAACGTGCTCAAGCCTGAGATGGTCGCGCGCATGGCCAAAAGCCCGATTATCCTGGCCCTGGCGAACCCGACGCCCGAGATCATGCCTGAAGCGGCGCGAGAAGTGCGGCCGGATGCGATCATCGCAACGGGCCGGTCTGATTATCCCAACCAGGTCAACAACGTTCTGTGCTTCCCGTTCATCTTCCGCGGCGCCCTCGATGTTGGCGCGACGGAGATCAATGATGAGATGGAGGTCGCATGCGTGCGCGCCATTGCGGATCTCGCGCGTCAGCCGGTCGCGGCGGAGGCGGCGCGCGCCTATGCGGGCGAGACGCTGATCTTCGGGCCGGAATATCTGATCCCCAAGCCGTTTGACCCGCGGCTGTTGGCGGCTGTCTCCGGCGCGGTGGCGGAGGCGGCGGCGGCCAGCGGCGTTGCAACCCGCCCGATCGAAGACCATGCCGCATATCGTCAGCAGTTGGACCGCTTCGTCTATCGTTCCGGTCTGCTCATGCGTCCGATCTTCGCCGCGGCGCGCGCATCGGCCAGCCGTATTGTGTTTGCCGAGGGCGAAGATGAGCGGGTGCTGCAGGCGACGAATGCGCTGATCGAAGAGGGCATTGGCCGGCCTATTCTAATCGGCCGACCGCGGGTGATGGAAGCGCGGGCGGAGAAGCTCGGCCTGCCGATCCGCATTGGCGATAATGTCGAGATCTGCAACCCCGAAGACGACCCGCGCTACAATGACTATTGGCGCGACTATCATCTGTTGACGGAGCGCGATGGCGTGACGCCGGATGTCGCTCGGGCGATTTTGCGCACGAACTCGACGGCGATTGCGGCGGTTATGGTGGCGCGGGGCGAGGCGGACGCCATGATCTGCGGCGCGTTGGGGCAGTATCGCTGGCATCTACGCTATGTTCAGGGCGTGCTGGGCCGGGGGCCGGGCGGCAAGCGGCGGGAGCCGATCGGCGCAATGACGACGATCATTCTGGATCAGGGGCCGATCTTCATTGCCGATTGCCATCTGTGGGATCAGCCCAGCGCGGAACAGCTGGCGACCATCGCCTGCGCGGCGGCCCAGGAGATCCGCCGTTTCGGCCTGACCCCGCGCGCGGCCTTCATCAGCCATTCGAATTTTGGTTCGGAGGAGACGCCGGCGTCGCTGCGGATGCGGCTGGCTACAGCGCTGATGGAGCAGAAAATGGCCGAAGGCGCAGTTGAGCCGTTCGAGTTTGAAGGCGAAATGAATATGGAAGTGGCGCTCAATCGCGCGTTGCAGGAGCGCACCTTCCCGAATTCGCGTCTGAGCGGGCCGGCCAACCTTTTCCTGATGCCGGATCTGGATGCGGCCAGCGTGGCGAAGCACGCGCTGAAGGCGCTTGCGGGCGGGCTGCAGCTTGGTCCCTTGCTGCTGGGCTATGACGGCCTGGCCAACATCGTCACCCCCTCAATCACGGCGCGCGGCGTGCTGAATATCGGCGCTTACGCTGCGGCGCAGCAGCGCGACTAGATCGCCGCCTAAAGCCTGATGATGATCCGCGGAACCGTCAGCAGACTCTGTGTCGTTGAACTGGCGCGTTGCCGGCGCAAGACGGGGGCTATCTGACGGCTCGCTATCGCTGCTGAGCGTGTTGCTGGGCCCCTTCGCCGTAGGAAGGGCCCCAGCAAGGCAAGGGTCACTTCTTGCGGATAACCGCAGTCACGTCGCCCCAGCTGGTCGCCGCCCAGGCGCGGACCGGCCAGGTGACGCCATCGTCTCGCAAATGGAACTGAACCTTAAACTCGTGTCCGGGCAGTTTCATATATTTGGGCTTGAAGCCGGCGGTTCGCTTCCAGATCCCGACGCAGTCGACCAGGAGGTCGCCGAGCTTCTTCTCGCGCCGGAGTTCTTTCGTCAGCATAATGGTGTAGCGGCGGCGGCCGTCATAGATGTCGAACTTTCGCTTGCACACTTTCTCCCCGTTAGCGCGGAACAGGATGCGCATTGCGGTTGAGTTCGGATCAAGCGCGCCGATTTGCTTCGCTGGGTCAAGCTGCCAAGGGCGTGGGGAGAAAGGCGGGGTCGCCTCGACCGATCTTGGGCCGACATCGCTATAAGCGAGGTCGAATTTATAGGATTTCTTGTCGATGCGGGAGCGGAAGGTGAACAGCGCTGGAGCCCATGCGCCGTTTGCGGCTTGTGCGCCGGTCGCGATTGTTCGGATCGTGGCTTTATAGAACCATTTCACGATTCCGCCCGCGGTCAGATTAAAGCTCGTTCGGTACTTCGCCCCCGTTTTGGTGACCTCGAGCTGCGCTTTCGCGACGCGGGCGCCGCCGAGGTAAATCCGATAGGCCGCGCCATGGGCGAATTCGGCGGCTTCCAGCGCTTTGGTTTGCGCAGTCGCAGCGCTCGGCGTTATCGCCAAAGCTGCGAGCAGGGTGAGGCCGCCAAGTTGTCGGCGGTGAAGATGGCGTAGGGTCGTCATTCTCTCTATCCATCGTTAAATGTCTCTCCCGCCGTCGGGATCGCGGCCGAATTGGGCTGGAAAACGGCGAAAACGGGGCCGGGGCGCGGGCGGCGCGGAGTCTATGTAAGAAGTGATTGGGCGGGGAATGGATCATTCGGCGGAGAATCTGGCGCGGCAGGGCGAAGATCGCGAACGCGGGCGCGAATTGGCGGCGGGCGTGCTGGCGGGCGAGCGTCGATCCTTGGCGCGGGCGATTACGTTGGTCGAGTCGGCGCGGGCGGAAGACCGTGTGGCGGCGTCCGCGCTGCTCGACGCGGTGGCGGGCGTCGGCGATAGTTTGCGGATCGGGTTGACAGGGCCGCCGGGGGTGGGGAAGTCGACCTTCGTTGAGGCGTTTGGCCGGCATATTGTCGGGCAAGGCAAGCGGCTCGCCGTTCTCGCAGTCGATCCAAGCTCCGCGCGCACGGGGGGCTCTATTCTGGGCGACAAGACCCGGATGGAGCTGCTTGTGCGCGAGCCCAACGCGTTTATCCGCCCGTCCCCGTCCGGCGCCGCCTTGGGCGGCGTGGCCCGCCGCACGGCGGAAAGCTTGCGTTTGTGCGAGGCGGCCGGGTTTGACGTCGTGATCGTGGAGACGGTCGGGGTCGGCCAGTCCGAGACGATGGTCGCCGATTTGACCGACATCTTCACGTTGCTGATTCCGCCCGCCGGCGGTGATGAGCTGCAGGGGGTGAAGCGCGGCGTCATGGAGATGGCCGACATTCTGCTGATCAACAAAGCCGATGGCGCGCTGGCGGACACAGCGCGGGCGACGGCGGCGGATTACGCGGGGGCGCTGCATTTGCTGCGGCGTCGTCCTGGCGATCCGGACGGGGCGCCAAGCGCAGCGGCGGTTTCCGCCGCCACCGGCGCTGGCGTCGCCGAGGCCTGGGAACGAATTGTCGCGATTGACGCCTGGCGGCGGGCGGAAGGTTGGCGGGATCGTCGCCGCGCCGATCAAGCGGCGCGACGGTTGCGCATCGAGATTGAGGCGCGGTTGTGGGAGCGGTTCGCGTCGGATCCCGCGGCGCAGGCGCAATTGGCTGCGCTTGATGGGGAGGTTCGTCGCGGCGCGCTGGAGCCTGCCGCCGCCGCGGAGCTGATCGTGAGGGGTGGGGGGGACTGAGCGGGAGTTCGCCTTGGCTACCAGTCGATGGGCGCTTGGTCCGTTTCGCTCAGATAATCGTTTGCGCGAGAGAACGGAGCGCTGCCAAAAAAGCCGCGGCGGGCGGAGAGCGGCGAGGGGTGGGCGGAGGCGATAATGCAGTTTTCGCTCTCATCCACGAACGCCGCTTTCTTCTGCGCATAGGCGCCCCACAGGATGTAGACGATATGGCGTCGACGTTCCGACAGGCGCCGGATCGCGGCGTCTGTGAATTTTTCCCAGCCCTTTTTCTGGTGCGAGCCGGCTTCGTTGGCCCGCACGGTCAGCGTGGCGTTGAGGAGCAGCACCCCCTGCTCCGCCCAGCGCTCCAGCGACCCGTGGGGCGGCGGCGCTTTGCCCAGATCGTTTTCAATTTCCTTGAAAATATTCACCAGCGACGGCGGCGGCCGCACGCCTTCGCGAACCGAGAAGCACAGCCCGTTGGCTTGTCCTGGGCCGTGATAAGGGTCTTGCCCGAGGATCACGACGCGCACATCGTCAAAGGCGCAGCGTTCGAACGCTTTGAAGATCTCGGCCGCAGGCGGAAACACGTCCGCGCGCGCGTATTCGGCTTGCACAAAGTCGGATAAGTTGGCGAAGTAGCTTTTGTTGCATTCTTCGCTCAACGCGTCACGCCAGCTTGGCGCCTGCTGCAAGTCCATGCTGTTTCTCTGCTCCGACAGGTTCCGATCCGATTCGCCGGTCGGCAAGTCTGCAGCGCTGAAGGTGGGCGTCAATGCTCAGCGTAGCGTCTGAGCGGCGGCGCTATCGTCGCTTTGTCACAGTCTGGCGGCGGCGGCGCTTCAATCCTTGACTGCGCACGGGGTTAGCGCGTAAAAGGCGCGCTCATCTGTGCTTTGAGCTGCTCGCTTTTGTGGCGCTCGGCGCTGAATTTTCGATCTAATTGTGGGAGCGTCGGCCGCCTCGGGCCGTTTCCCGAGAGAGGAACGACACATGGCCCGTCGTTGCGAGCTGACCGGTAAAGGCGTTTTGACTGGCAACAATGTCAGCCACTCGAACATCAAGACCCGTCGTCGGTGGTTGCCTAACCTGAACCAAGTCACGCTGCTGAGCGACAGCCTCGGCCGCTCCTTCAGCTTCCGGATTTCGGCCGCCGCTCTGCGTACGGTTGACCATCGCGGTGGTTTGGACGCGTTCTTGATTAAGGCGCGCGATGAGGAGCTGAGCCCGCGTGCGCTGAAGGTCAAGCGCGAGGTTGAAAAGGCTGCGGCGGAGAAAGCCGCAAGCTAAACCGCCTGCGCTGTGCGTTTTTCAAACCCCGCTCAGAAAGCTCTGAGCGGGGTTTTGTGTTGTTCGGCTGAGCCGCTAAATCGAAAAACTCGTGCCGCAGCCGCAGGTGCTGGCCGCGTTCGGGTTGTCGATGGCGAAGCGTTCTCCGATCAGCTCGCGCTTGAAATCGATCACTGCACCGCTGAGAAACGGCGCGGATACGCTATCAATCACCACGGCGACATCATCTTTGCTCAGGACAAGATCATCTTCGGCGCGTTCGGTGTCCAATTCGAACTTGTACTGGAAACCGGAGCAGCCTCCGCCCAGCACCGAGACGCGCAAATGAGCGTCCGTCCGGCCGTCAGCGGCGATAATTTCTGCGAGCCGCACGTAGGCGGCGTCTGTGACCTGCGGCGCGCCTTGGGCGACGTCGACGCTTGCATCTGCGCTCATAACGTTCCTCTTAAGCCTGATTTAGGCTACTTCATCGCACATAAGCGGCGCGCAGGGCGGCGCCAAGGCCGAAACCTTAGCTTGGCGCTCGGGCTTTTCTTGCGCAAGCGCCTATCCCTTTCGGCTGACGATCAATTTACGCCGACTTGAGCACTGGAGAGAACGATCATGGCCGCCGCTGACGTTCCGAACATTCCCCAAAGCGCCGAGAGCCGTCCGACAGAGGACGCCCCTTGGCGCTATTTTGATCGCCCGATGGCGGATTGGGCTTCCGAAGCGGGGCGAAGCCGCGGGCGGCGTCACGCCGAAGACGAAAGCTTGCATCGTTCACCGTTTCAGCGCGACAGAGACCGGATTATCCACTGCGCCGCCTTCCGACGGCTGAAACATAAGACGCAAGTGTTTGTTGAACATGAAGGCGATTATTTTCGCACCCGGCTGACCCATTCGGTGGAGGTTGCGCAGATCGCGCGAACGATCGCGCGAGCGCTGCGGTTGGATGAGGATTTAGCCGAGGCGGTCTCGCTGGCGCATGATCTGGGGCATCCGCCATTCGGGCATGCGGGCGAGAATGCGTTGGATCAGGCGATGAAGCCGTATGGCGGGTTTGATCATAATGCGCAGGCGCTGCGGATCGTCACTTGCCTGGAGAAGCGTTATGCGGAGTTTGATGGGCTCAACCTGTCATGGGAGACGCTGGAAGGGCTGGTGAAGCATAACGGGCCGCTGGGCGGGCCGCGCGCAACCTTGCCGTCGGCGCCGGCGGATATCGCCGATTATGTCATGCAACATGATCTTGAGCTTGAGAGTTTCGCCGGCGCTGAGGCGCAGGTCGCGGCGTTGGCGGACGATATCGCCTACAACAACCATGATCTCGATGATGGTTTGCGCGCCGGGTTGTTCACCTTCGAAGAGATCGCCGAGCTTGCGATCGTTGCGCCCTGGGCCGCGGAAGTGACGTCTCGCTATCCGAAAATCGATGGCGAACGGCGGGCGTTTGAGACCCTTCGGCGCGTGTTCGGCAGCATGGTCGAGGATGTGATCGCCGAATCTGAGCGTCGGATTGCGGCGCTGGCGCCCAGCTGCGCCGCGGATATACGGGCGGCGGATCTGCCGATGGTCGCGTTTTCGCAGGAGATGCTGGAGAAGATCCGGCCGCTGCGGAAGTTCCTGTTCGGGCGGATGTATCGGCATAGCCGGGTCAACCGGATGATGTGGAAGGCCCGCCGCGTTGTGCGCGAGATCTTCGAGCTGTATCTCGCTGAGCCGATGCTGCTGTCCGATGAATGGCGGCGCCCGGCGGAGGCCGCTCCGACCGAAGCGGAGCGGGCGAAGGTTATCGCTGATTATGTGTCCGGCATGACGGATCGTTTTGCGATCGAGGAGCACCGCCGCCTATTTGACCCGGCGTTTGACGCCTAGCCCGGCGCCTCATCAATCCGGCTGCTCTCAGTTCGTTTTCGGGGCCGGTCCGAGCAGGACGCGGCGCGCGGGAGTTTCCATCATGGGTTCGGCTGCGGACGAGCTGGGCGCGCGCGCCATATCAATGTCGGCGGAGCCGGCGGCGTCACCGTGATCCGGCAGCCGCACCTGCATATGTGATCCGTCGCAACACCCATTCCATCGGACCCAGCTTGAACCAATGTCGCCACGCGATCAGGGCCATGAACAGCAGGATCGTCACAAATAGGGCGATGGCCGTGGCGCTCGCCCGGTCGACTTTGTTCCACAGCCCCATTCCATAGGCTGAAAAAATGCTCGACAAGAGGATCGACTGACCGAGGTAGATACTTAGGCTCGATCCGCCAGCGACCAGGATTCGAGCCATTATCGGCCCTGGAGGGCGTGAAATCGCGGCAATAAGTCCAAGGTAGCCCAGGGTTGCGACTGGGGCGATGATGATCGTTAATGCGGCCCCCAGTGTCGCCGTTCCCCATTGCCAAATACCTGCGCCCAACAGACTCAGAACAAGGCCCGGCAACAGACACACCCGCCGCGCGCGCCGCCAAAGCGGATGGGCAGTATTGTCTATCATACCTGACTTCATCGCCGCCAACCCGAGGCAAAACCAGCCGAGTGCAGAGGTTCCCTGAACAATCAAGAACAGCGGGAGCGTGAAAGCAAAACCGATACTTCTGAAAATAGCGGCGTCGATGAAGGAACCTTGGCCCAAGGCGGCTGCTTCGTAACCGAAAATCTCCGTGGGGGGTTCTGGCGAGGCGGAGAGCAATGGAAACCCGACGGCCGACTGCAAGACAAGCAGCGCCGCTCCTAATTTCACGAGTCTTGCCGTCGGCCAGTTGCGCAACGCGTACAGGATCGCCCCGGTCACGGAGTAAATGACAAGAACGTCACCGGGAAAGAACAGGCAGCCATGCGCCAGGCCCAATAACAGCAGGCCGATCATCCGATTGCGATAGACACGGCCAAACTGCAAACCTCGCCGTTCGATTGAGCGCATCAAGAACCCAAGCCCAACGCCGAACATGAAGGAAAACAGACCGTAAGTCTTAAGGAGCGCCAGCCCGTTAACGAGCCACAGGGTTAGATCATCGCCAAAGGTTTCGCCCGCCGGTTCGGTAAATCCGTGCAGTGCGGAAAACGCAATGAACTGCACGTTGACGATCACAATGCCAAAAAGCGCGATCAGCCGTAGATAATCCGGCATAAGCGACCGGTCTCTAGGGGTCATACCGTCACGTCCTCTCAATGGGTACCCGTATCAGCCGTTCGATTCCTTTGACGCACATAGAGAAGCATACGTCGACGCAACTGGCGGGCCTCGCGCAACTGGCGGACCTCAACGCAATTGGAATGAAGGTTCGCTGCGTCCCTATTGCGGTCGTCCCATACATCGCTCGGGTGAGGGGGTGAACTCCTAAGTCTCTGTTTGGTCGCGATTTGCGCGCCGTTAGATGGGTCCATCTAACTTCAAATCGCTCTCGGCCGCCAATTCATACAACCGCAGCGCGGTGTCACAGCGGAGAGATCGTCCTTAGACGATGGCGCATCCAAGGTCATGATTTCCTGGGGCGAAGCGCTCAGGCTTTTGGTTTCTCCGGCGCGAAGCATACTTCGGCAACGCCCTTTTCAATAAAGCCAAGCTTGGCTGCTGCGGCGCGCGAAAGGTCGATCACTCGCCCTTCGATGAAGGGGCCGCGATCATTGATCCGCACGATCACCTGGGCGCCTTCATGCTCGACGATCAACACCGTCCCAAAAGCCAGCGTTTTATGCGCTGCGGTCAGCTTATCTGGATCAAATATCTCGCCATTTGCGGTTTTCCGCCCTCTGAATTTCTCACCATACCAGGAGGCGAGCCCACAGGTTGCGTCCGACCGATCCGCGACTTTCGCCGCTGGGGTCGGGGCGGGGGCCGGGCTCGGCGCTTTGGCCTTCGGCGCGGCGAGCGCGGGGGCCGGCGGCGCGGTTGGCGTCGGTTTGGTCGAAGCTGCGCAGGCCGAAAGAGCCGCGGCGCACGCCAGCGCGCTGATCAGAGCAGATGGTCGCATCACAACCTTCCCCGGTTGAGCCCTTGGAGCCGTCAGAGAAGCGCCGTCATCTCCGCAGAGCAAGCAAAACCCGACCGAGGCCAGCGCATCCGTCGCCGGCGTCGACTAATCGCAACCATTCGCCGCGCGCCCCCTTGAGGAACGGGGCCGCACGCCGTTAGCTGGCGTTATCAAGGCAATGCGAGCATCTCAATGACCCCACTTCACGCCCTGCGCCGCGCATATCAAGCAGACGGTTTCAATGGATTTTTGATCCCGCGCGCCGACCGGCATAAGAATGAAACGCCGCCCGCCTGCGATGAGCGCCTCGCATATGCGACGGGGTTCACAGGCTCCGCCGGTCTCGCAGCGGTGCTGGATGATCGCGCCGCGCTTTTCGTCGATGGCCGGTACGAAGCTCAAGCGCCGACGCAGGTGGACGCTCAACTGATCTCGGTTATTGCGATTCGGAACACCAAACCTGCGACATGGCTGCGCGAAGCCCTGGCGCCGGGGCGTCGGATCGCCTACGACCCGTGGCTGCACACTGCATCCGAGATTGAAAATTTCGCTGAGGCGTTCAAGGCGGCGGAAGCGGAGCTTCTGCCGGCGCCGCGCAACTATGTGGATCAGGGCTGGACGGACCGGCCGGGCCCGCCATCCGCGCCGGGGCGCATTCATCCGGAGATCTTTGCGGGGGAGAGCGCGGCGGATAAGCGTGCGAGAATCGGCGCCGAAATCGGCAAGGCGAAGCTGGACCGGGTCGTGCTGACTGATCCGGCCAGCATTTGCTGGCTGCTCAATATCCGGGGCGGCGATACGCCGAACACGCCGCTGCTGTTGGCCTATGCGCTTGTCGACAGGGATGGGGGGGTGGAGCTGTTTTCCGATCCGGCGAAGTTTGATCGCGCTTTAGTTGAATGGCTCGGACCCGAAACGACGATCTCTGATTGGGATGCTTTCGAGGGCGCGCTGGCGAGCCAGAGCGGCGCTCATGTTGGCGTTGATCGGGCGCGCGCGCCCATCGCAATTTCGCAAAAGCTGACGGCGGCGGGCGCGACTGTTAACTGGCGTCCGGATCCGTGCGTCGCGCCGCGGGCGCGCTTTAACGCGGCGGAAGTCCGCGGCGCGCGCGCCGCGCACCAACGCGATGGCGCCGCCCTCTGTCGCTTCTTCTGCTGGCTCGATAAGGCCGTGGCGGCGCCACAGGGGGGCGCGCCGCTCAACGAAGCGGAGATTGGCGCGCGGCTGATCGCATTTCGCGACGAAACAGGCGCGGCGCTGGGCGCGCCTCATCAAGAGCCGAGTTTTGACGCGATCGTTGCATTTGGCCCCAACGCCGCCCTGCCGCATTACCGCGCGCCGGATGAGGGCTCGGCGGAGGTTGTGGGCGACGGATTGTTGCTGATCGATAGCGGCGGCCAGTATCAGGACGGCACAACGGACATCACTCGGATGGTCGCGATCGGCGCGCCCACGGGCGAGATGCGCGCGGCCTGCACGCGGGTGCTTCAGGGCATGATTGCAGTCTCTGAGCTCGTGTTTCCTGAGAAAACGCCGGGTGGCGCGCTCGACGCGTTCGCCCGCATCGCGCTGTGGCGTATCGGGCTGGATTATGATCACGGCACCGGCCACGGGGTCGGCAGTTTCCTTGGCGTCCATGACGGGCCGCAGCGCATCTCACAGACCGGCGCGACGCCGCTGGAGGCGGGGATGGTGCTTTCTAACGAGCCGGGCCGTTACAAGCCGGGCGCGTTCGGCGTCCGGATTGAGAATCTTTTGCTTGTGACGCCTGCAGATACGCCAACGGACGCGCTGACGGCCATTGACGTGGTTGGCGATCGGAAGATGCATCGGTTTGAAACCTTGACGCTCGTCCCGATTGATCGGCGCGTCTTGGCGATCGAGCTGCTGAGCGCTGACGAGCGCGCTTGGCTGAACGCCTATCATGCGCGGGTGTTGGCGGAGGTCGGGCCGCTTCTCGCTGAAGGGCCTGCCGCCGATGCTGAGGCGGCTGACTGGTTGGCCGCCGCCACTGCGCAGCTTTAGGGTGGGAACTCATAAATCTGGCCGAGCCAGCGTTCGGCAGGCCCGTCCCGATCGCCTAGAGCTTGTTTGGTCGCGATTTGCGAGCCGTTAGATGGGGCCATCTAACTTCAGATCGCTCTAGAGACTCGTTCCGCTTTTGTCGCTCTCGTCCCGAGCCAAGGCGGGACACAGCTTTGAGATCTTCGCATCGGCTGTGGAGACTTCGGGGGCTGGCGACCGTCGCCATCCTTCAAGCCGCCAGCCGCTCTTGGCGTCAGCTGTGGCTGTAAACCGGCCCGAGACTTCGTACGAATCCTCGAATTTGTACATCAGCGTCTGGCAAGACAGCATCGTGCGCACATCCCCGACACATTCCTGGCGCGCGTGGAAACGACAATCGCCGCTCGCGGTGCACCCCATGTCCTTTGCATGGGTGACGCGAATCGTGATCCGCTGTGGGGCGTCGAAATCACATCCTTTCCCGTCGATGAAACTGCAGCCAAAGGTCGCCGGCGCATAGTTGGCTTCGTAGAAGCGCCGTTGCAGCGCTGTATCAAACGCGCTCAGCATCTCGCAGAGCTTGGGTGTTTTTGTTTTGCTGATCTCCGCTTCGCCTGTTTCGGCCAGAAGCGGCGCTGCGGACATGCCCGCGACCGCAACGATGGAAACTACGGCGAAAATTTGGCGAACGCCTGCACGCTTCAAAATAGATCCACCCGTTGATTTGGACAGCATAGCTTCAGATCCTTCCTAACCGTGTGATCCTCCGCCCTGTTCCCCGGATTATTTGTGACAGATTTGTGAAATGAGGCGCGCCAATTGTGGCTAAAATATGTTTTGTCGCAGCCTCTGCCAATGCAAGCGCTTCGCCGTGAGATCTCAGCAGCATTGAGCGGCCGTCAGCGATCAGATCAGCTATGCTCCTCCTCATGCAGCTTGACCAAAGCGCGGTTATAGGCCTCGAGCGCGTCCACATAATACAGCGCGCCCAGCAAAGCGCCCGGATCTGCCGGGCTGGTGTTGGGATCAAGCACGGGTAGAAAGGTCAGCTTGCCGCCTCGGAACCGCTTAAACGCGCGTCGGAAATCGTCTTTTGGATGCAGATAGACCCCCTGGCGCGCCAGTTCCCAGGCGGCGGCGTCAGATGCGCCGGTTTCCGAGTCGCGCCAGCGCATATGCGCGCCCGCCTTTAAGCCCGGCAGAACCTCGTGCTCGGGGTCCGCAATCAGATCGACGCCGCGGCGGGCCAGCTGCCAGTGAAAGAAGCTCTTTCGAAACACCTGCTGCGTCGCGACAGTAGCCACCGATGTCGAGACCATAACAGCGATCGCGGCGTCATAATCCGCCGTCAGCTCAAATACGATCAGTGTGGTGGAGATCGGCGCGCCGAGCACCGATCCGGCGACAGCGCCCATCCCCGCCAGCGCATAAATCGCGATGTCGCCGGAAAATGAGGGAAATACCGACGTCGCCACCTGCCCGAACGCCGCTCCGGTGATCGCGCCAAGCATCAGCGCGGGCGAAAAGACGCCGCCCGAGAAACGGCCGCCAAGCGTCAAAGCGCTGGCGACGGTTTTGGCGGCGACAAGCAGCACGCAGGTCCAGAAGGTTAGCTTCCCCGCAATCGCCGCCGTTGTGGTCTGATAACCAACACCCAGCACCTCCGGAAAGCCGCCAGCGGCGATCAGCCCGATGAGAAGCCCCGCTGTCCCGGTCTGCGCCCACATTGGGGCGCGGAGACGCTCGCGAACCGCGTCCATGATGTCCCGCGCCAGCTGTACGGACGCCATAAACGCCATCGCCACCGACGCCGCCACCAGCCCAAGCAGGAACAACGCCGGAAATTGGACGTAAGATCCAAATTCGATTTTCTCGACGCCGAACGCAGGTTGCTCGCCGAGATGATAGCGAGAAATGACCGCCCCCAGAACGGCCGCAATCGTAATCGGCGCAAAGGCGCGCACCGCATAGTGGCCCAGCACGACTTCCAGCGCAAACAGCGCGCCGGCGATCGGAGCGTTGAAGCTGGTTGAGACGGCGGCGGCTACCGCGCATCCAAGCAGCGCCCGCCGCTCAAAATCGCTGATCTGAAAAAGGCTGGCGAAGGCGGACGAGATGCTCGCAGCGGCCACGACCGCGGGTCCCTCCCGCCCAGCGCTTGCGCCCGTCCCGAGCGACAGCGCGGCGGCAATGGTTGAAACCACCCCACGCCAGAGCGGAAAGCGCCCCGAATGCACCGCACGCGCCTCTATCACGTCAGCGACGGTCATCGGCTCAACGCGCTTGCAGGTAACGGTGAAAAGGGCGCCCACCAGCAGGCCGCCGACCGTGGGAATACAGATCAGCGCAACGGTAGGCAACTTGCGCGCCGCGTCGACCAAGCTGGTTTCGTCGCCACGGAAAAACAGAACTGACAAGACCTCAATCGACATCACGAAGGCGACGGAGGCGTATCCCGAGATTGCGCCGACCAGCAGGGCCAGGACCCACAATCTGGGCTGCTCCAGCAGGCCGCGGCCTTTGTGAACCATTCGGTCCCAAGCCCGTTGAAACATGCCGGCGAAGTAGCGCCGATCCTTTCGGGGGGAGCGCCGGCCTTCGATCTCTTGATCCAGCTCGCTCACGCCTTGCTCTCCCCATTGTCGGAAGGCGCGCGCCGGATCGCAAGCGGGGCCCCTACCTCCGGCGGGACGGGCAGACTTCGATGAGCGTCCATCATCTGCTCTAGCCGCCGCCTTTGCGTTTCCGGCAAGGGCGCGGAGCGGCGGGTGCTGTGATCGACGCACATCGCGATCTGCTCCGCAGTCGCCGCCTTTGCGCCATCGCTGACCCTGGTCAGGGTCGCGATGTAGCGCCACCGCTTCGCGTCACAATCGAGCAGCTGGATATGAGCGTCAAACTCATCGTCGAGCCGCATCTCACGGAGAAAATGCATATGGGTCTGCAGCACGAAGGAGCCTTTGCCGTGCGCCGTCGCCATATCCGGACCTACGCCAATCCAATCTTCGAAAAACCGATCCGTGGCGAGGTCAATTGCGATGAGGTAGTAGCCGATGTTCATATGGTCGTTATAGTCGATCCATTCCGGCCGCACTTTGGCGCGCTCACATAATACGGGCGTGCGTGGAAAGGGCTCGTTCAAACGCAACGCGCCTGATTTCCTGGCTCCATTCGCCTGCTCCGTCATATGCTTGCGCCCTCTCCTCGCCTTCGTTCCGTGTGCTCGCCGCTGCGAATCGGCTTGCCGCGCCTTAAAGAAACCTTGAAAAACTAAATCGTTTTTTTCAACGAGGTGGAAAAGCACGCTCGCGACAAAGCCGCTCAGCTTTGCGCTTCGGAGGAAAACATGACTGACACCGCCTTCGCCCGCTCTGCTGAACGTCTCTCGAACCTGCTGGGCGACCGGTTGGCGACGGGCGAGTCCATTCTTGCGCTCCACGCGCGCGGGGCCTCCCATCACGCGGGGCCAGCACCAGAGGGCGTCGCCTTTCCCGAAACTGCGGAGGAAGTTGCGGAGATCCTGAAGATCTGCGTGCAGACCGGCTGCGCCGTGACCCCATTTGGCGTCGGCTCATCGCTTGAGGGGCATGTCGTCCCTCTCCAGCGCGGGCTGAGCTTGGATATGAGCCGGATGGACAAAATCTTGGCCATTCACCCGGATGATCTCGATGCTGTCGTGCAGCCAGGCGTCACCCGGGAGCAGCTTAATGCCGATCTGCGGGATCAAGGGTTGATGTTCGCGGTCGACCCGGGGGCGAATGCGACGCTGGGGGGCATGGCTGCGACGCGGGCCTCCGGCACCAACGCAGTGCGCTATGGCACGATGCGGGAAACGGTGCTTGCGCTACAGGTTGCGCTTGCGGATGGCCGCTTGATCCGGACAGGCGGGCGGGCGCGGAAATCTTCCGCAGGGTACGATCTTACCCGTCTGTTCGTCGGCTCCGAGGGCACGCTCGGCGTCATAACGGAGGTCACCGTTCGCTTATACGGTCGGCCGATGGCGGTTTCGGCTGCGACGGTCGCATTCGAGAGCGTTGAGGGGGCGGCGCAGGCCACCATCGCCGCAATTCAATATGGGTTGGGCGTTGCGCGGATTGAGCTGTTGGATCAACTTCAGATTCGCGCGGCGAACGCCTATTCCGATCTCGGTCTGCCGGAGAAGCCGCATTTGTTCGTGGAGTTCCACGGAACGGAGGCGGGAGTCGCTGAGCAGGCTGAGATGTTCGGCGAGATCGCAGCCGATTGCGGCGGTGGGAATTTTGCTTGGGCGACCCGCGAGGAGGATCGCAATAAGCTGTGGAAGGCGCGGCATGACGGGTACTGGGCGGCGAAAGCGCTTCGGCCGGGCGCTGAAGGGTTTGTCACCGACGCTTGCGTCCCGATCTCCGCGCTGGCCGAGTGCATTGCGGCGACGCGCGCAGATATCGACGCCAGCGGACTGATCGCGCCGATTGTCGGCCATGTGGGGGACGGCAATTTCCACCTGTCGATTTTGATCGATCCAAACGCGCCTGAGGAGCTGGAGAAAGCGAAGGCGCTGGCGTCGAAGATCAACACGCGCGCGCTGGAGTTTGGGGGAACCGTAACGGGCGAACATGGCGTTGGCGCCGGCAAGCGCGCCTATATGCAAGCCGAACATGGCGACGCTTGGGCCGTGATGGGCGACATCAAGCGGACGTTGGATCCCAACGGGATCCTTAATCCGGGCAAAGTCGTTCCGGACAACAGATAGGGGGCGGCTGTCGCCGCTTGGGATGGAGGGCGGCCGTGGCCGTTCAGCGCCGCTTGTCCTCGTCCTCGGGCGCATCATCCGGCCGGAGAAGATGGCCCTCGAGCGTTTGGTCCGCGCGGGCGCGCTCTGCTTCGGCCTGTTTCTTTACGCTCTTGGGCGCGCCGAAGGCCACGGCGTTGGCGGTCGCGCGCGCTTTGTCCGCGGCCGTTGTTTTGCTTTGCGCGCTTGGCGCAGATTGATGATCTTGGCCATGGGGCCTTTCTCTTTAAATGTCCCGGCGCAGCGCGCTTTAAATGTCCCGGTACAGTGCGCCGCTGCGGGTGTTTAGAAAGGCCTCCAGCGGAACTTCCTCCTGCCTGAGGAAGCCTTGCCTCGGCAGTGCGCCATTTGCGGCCATTTCAATAATCGCGGCGACGGAGGCGGAGGTTGTCCAGGCGATCGCAGTGCGTTGCGCCCCGGCGAGTTCGCGTGGGCGATAGGCGCGGACAAACTCTTCCCGTGTCAGGCGGCCGTCGATCCAGCCTTCGGATGAGACATGGATAAACACGACATCATCCTTTACGGGCGGCTTTGCATTCACAAGGATCTCGCCGGCGACCTGTCTTTGGTCCCGCATCAGCAGCTCATGGAAGAAGAAGTTCATCAGCTTCATGTGCCCAGGGTAGCGCAAGGATTTGTAGTCCATGTTGTCGACTTTGCCCAGATAGGCGTCACACATCGCGCCGAGCCCGCCTGAGGTGGTGAACGCCTCAAGCTGAACGCCGTCGATATACAGCGTTTCATGCCACTCCATCGGCGACACCCACTTGCGTTCACCGCCTTCGATCACCTCGCAGTCATTAAGATATTCATTCACGACGCCCTCGGGCGACCAGTTGAATGCGTAGCCCATCAGTCCAGTCGGGTTTTGCGGCAAGGCGCCAACGCGCATTCTGCAGGCGCGACAATGCGCAAACCGCGCGATCTGCGCTGCGCCGACAATGCCGACAAATCCGGGCGCTAAGCCGCATTGGGGCGCCATCAGTCCCGCGGAGGTTTCGCTGAGTTTCTGAATTGCTTTGGTCGTCGGCACGTCTTCGGTCAGATCGAAATAATGCGCGCCCGCCGTGTGTGCGGCTTTCGCGACCGGTAGGTTTAATTGATAGGGCAGACAGGACAGGATCGCATTGACCCGCCCGGCGATATCCGCCAGCGCATCTGCGTTTTGCATGTCGGCTAGTTCAACTGAGAAAGGGAGCGTTTCTTGGGGAGGGTGCGAATCCACGCCGATCACATGATGGCCGGCTTCATCCAGCAACAAGGCGGCGAGCGCGCCCACTTTTCCAAGGCCTAATACAGCAATCTTTTCCATGGCGTCGGCTCCATCGGGTTTCGACCCTAGACAGCTATCCCTCTTCAAATTCGAGCGCTTCTGAATTGTGTTCATTCACGAAGTAATCACGCAAATCTACGGTTATCCCGAGTATGGCGATGAAGGCCTCTATCCT
The DNA here is from genome assembly GCA_022760355.1 of Neomegalonema sp. Lineage (GTDB taxonomy): Bacteria > Pseudomonadota > Alphaproteobacteria > Rhodobacterales > Rhodobacteraceae > JALEGB01. The sequence goes on along the minus strand of JALEGB010000041.1, from coordinate 10,313 downwards.
GCTGGCGGTGCAGACTTTGATCGCGCGATCTGTTCCAAGTAAAATGCATGAGATATCACCAGATAAATCGATATTGCAATGAATGGTGATATGAAAAACGCCGCGCTTTTGAATAAAGATCAGCTCATTTCCAAAATCTGCGACGGTTGTTAACGGTTCAACCTTTTCACACATTTCAAGATTTGAATCGCTCAAAACAGGAAATAAATCCTTTTTCACCAATTCAAAATTTTTCGCCTGATCTAGGGCTCTGTCCGCAATTTTATCAATGTCATAAAGTTCATTCCGAGTTTTATCAGCGCCAAAGGGCTTTATTCCTTCGAATATCTGGCTCCAACTTTTTGATCGAAAGGAAATATTGAATTTTTCGGTGTAATTGTCGGCTGCTTCTTTTACTGAATTAACGGTATGGAGAAACCAATTCGAAAACTCTAGCTGATTGACGTCACATAAAACTAAGTCATGGCTAAACTTCCAAAGCGATTTTGGCGCATCGGACCAGCTGAAGCTATTTAATGCACATGGTATTATGCGCGTTTTTCCATCTTTATTATTGGCGATCGAGCTGGCTTGCTCCAATATTTTTTCTGTAGCCTGGCCGGCCGCCGAAGCTTTATTTGTTGCTTGGCTGAATATAATAACCATAATTTCTCTAATAAACTCAGACTTATCGCGCTGCGCTCGATCAGCCATAACCTCCGACCGACGCTCGAATGCATCCGTTTTCCATTCTTGAATACGATCAAGCTCCGCGAATTCGTCGCCTCGATATTCCGCTGGTAAAATACGAAAGCCGTCGTCAATCAATAAATTTGCTAAGCGCCGTAGTGCGGTTGGCGCTTCATGGCAGGTCCTGGAATAGGAAATGAAGACACTTTTATTCGCCATCATCTCCCCCTCTATCTCTCAGTATTTTAGTCATGTAGTATTTCTTGAGGTCAGACTGTGCGACCAGCAGGTACTCGCAAAGCTGATGCAGTCGGTCGGTTGCAGCGAATTGATAGGCGCCGCCGCCTTGCCGTGACTTCGAGACCAGGCCAAAGACTTCGCAGGCCTCGAGAAAGCGTTCCGCCTTCATATAGTATTTTTTGGTGTTCTCGACGCGGGAGCGGTCCTCTTCGGTCAGTTCGGCGTCCGGCTCAAAATCCGGTCGATGGATGCAGACCTCATCCTCATGCAGCCGATCCGCGAATTTTCTGATCGTCAGCGTGTCTTCAATCTGTGTGCGTTTGCAGTTTTTGGACCAGAGCCAAAGTGTGAGGAGGTTGTCAAAGCTTCTGATGCTGCTCAGCTGGTTGAGATGGCTTGCGCGGTCGGTGGCAAAACAGTCAGCGCTGCGCGCATTGATCGGGTTGCCGCCAAGCTCTTTGTAGACGTGCCAGCTATAGTGCAGCGAGAATTTCCGATACGCGAGCGCAAGCGCTTCCAGCGACTTCTCGTAAATCTCGTTGCCAAAGCCGTCTTTCGAATCACTTGTCATGTTTCATTTCCCACCTTTCCCCCCACGTTGCTTTTTGGAACGGATCTAAGGCGCACCTAGTCGATACCCTACCGGAATGGAGCCCTCGGGGCTCGGCGAATGTCGCCTGTGCTCGCTGCTTTCTCAGATCGCGAAAGCTGCCAGGGGCGTTCTCTTTCGCAAGATGAGATTGCCTGTATATTCTCAAAGTAAGTAAAAATGGGGTGTTTGCAGAATAATATTTGGTTTGAGGTGAGGGGGTGGAATATTAAGCCTCACTTACAGCCGGCTTTTTGTCGGTTCTACGGGGGCTCCTATGATTTGGCGCCCCTCTGTTTTCTTGTTTCAGTGCTTTCGCGCGAGAGGAAACGAAATGGGGCGCAGTGTTGGTTCTATTCATCCTTGTCGGGCTCAAGAGCTCCAGCCTATCGTGGCGCGCTATCTCCCCGGTCTGCAGCGGGAGCTGGCGGCGCTCGGACGCTCGCATCCGAACCTCGCAGACCTCTTGACGAGCTTTCCGGCCGCAGCCATTGCGATCGTCCAGCAGCGGGGATGGCCGCAGGATAGAGGGGAAGCGATCTGGAGGGCGCGTCGCGGCGGCAGCTTGCTCTCGATCGCTGAGGCGCTGGATCTCCCCTATTTTTCCCGCAAGCTGCCGCCCGAGGGGCTTGGCGAAGGAATTTCAGACCAGCTTGGCTTCGACAATCTCTCGCCGAAATTCTATCGGCGGCTCGCTCAACAAGTTCCGCGCAGTTTCCCAATGATCAAACAGTGGGTCGCCGCCGTGAACGCATGCGCGGAGCTCGGGGACGAAGATTATGCGCTTTGGTATCTTGGCAACCAGGATCGCCCCTGGCGGAAGCGCCGCCCGATGCCGCGCCTTCTGCCCGCCTTTCACTTCTTCTCGAATAACCCGCACTATCCCGCTGCCGACTGCATTATCAATCGATGCGCCGATAATACAGCCTATAGTCGCGCGCGCTACAGCTGCACAATGTGGTTTCTCAATCTGCTTTTTACCAAGCTAATCGATAGCGGGCGGCAGCACCCGATTATTCGCGAGACGTCTTTTTATGATAGTTTTCGAATTACACCACTTTTTTCCGCCAAAGATTTGCATCGGGAGGCTGGGAAAATGAAGAATTGTGTTTCCAGCTATTGGCAAGAGGCGCTCTGTTTCCGCTCTTTGATCTTTCACTACGCGGATGAAACGCAGGAGCATGCTACATTCGAGCTGAAAATTGAAAAACATGGGCGGAGATGCCGTTTGAACGAAGCGCGCGGGCCAGCAAATAGTGAAGTTAGTGGTCGGGCCAAAGCGAATATTGACAATTTTGTCCGGTTTCAGCTTGAGCCTGAACTCGAGAATATCTACCCGACGCTTCTGCATATCGATTTGGTCGCGTGGGAAACGCTATTTAGTCCGTTTGCGGAAAGCTTTCCGGCTAACTCGTTGCCAGCGGCGCCGACGCCGGAGGATGTTCGGCAGCTGGTGCGGGAGGTTGCCGGCTGAGGGGCCGGATAGACGCGTCTGCGCCGGCGCGCTTGTCGGCGCCGTCCGACGCTTTTGACGCAACGCCCGCGAACGGCCGTTGCGATTGATGGGAGTGGACGGGTTAGCCCACCAATTCAAACGCCATCGCGGTCGCCTCGCCACCGCCGATGCACAGCGATGCGACGCCTCGTTTTTCGCCCCGCTCCCGCAGCGCCGCCAATAGCGTTACAATCAGCCGCGCGCCGGAGCAGCCGATCGGGTGGCCAAGCGCGCAGGCGCCGCCATTCACATTCACCTTCTCATGCGGCAGGCCCAGCTCCCGCATTGCCGCCATTGCGACGACGGCGAAGGCCTCATTCACTTCGTACAGATCGACATCCGCGGCGGACCAGCCGGTCTTCTCCTGAAGCTTGCGCATCGCCGCCACCGGCGCGGTGGTGAACCAAGCTGGCTCCTGCGCGTGGGTGGTATGGCCGCGCACGATCGCCAGTGGCGTCAGCCCCATTTGCTCCGCCTTACTCATTTTAGTGAGCAGCAGCGCCGCCGCGCCGTCGGAGATCGATGAGCTGTTCGCCGCCGTGACGGTGCCGCTTTCGCGAAAAGCGGGGCGCAGCTGCGGGATCTTCTCAGGTTTCGCGCGGGAGGGCTGCTCATCCTCGGCGACATCGTCAATGGCCACGATCTCCGAGGCGAACTTTCCTGCGCGTTGGGCCTCTAGCGCGCGTTCCAGAGATGTCAGAGCGTACGCATCCTGTTGTTCGCGCGTGAATTGATAGTGCGCCGCAGTGTCCTCTGCGAAGGTTCCCATCGAGCGGCCGCGATCATAAGCGTCCTCAAGCCCGTCGAGAAACATGTGATCATAGATCTTGCCGTGGCCAATCCGGTAGCCGCCACGCGCCTTTTCAAGAAGATACGGCGCGTTGCTCATGCTCTCCATGCCGCCGGCGACAACGATCTCGGCGCTGCCCGCCGCGATCAGGTCATGCGCCACCATCGCCGCCTTCATTCCGGAGCCGCAGACCTTGTTGAGCGTCGCGCAGGGGACGGCCATCGGGAGGTCCGCGCCAAGCGCCGCCTGCCGCGCCGGCGCTTGCCCGAGCCCGGCCGGCAGCACGCAGCCCATTACAACTTCATCCACAGTCTCAGCCGCGGCCCCGGCGCGCGACAGGGCGGCCTTGATCGCTGCTGCGCCAAGCTCAGTCGCCGTTTTCTTTTTTAGCGCGCCCTGAAAACCGCCCATAGGCGTCCGCGCCGCGCTGACGATAACGATCGGATCTTCTTTTTCGGCCATGTCTTTTCTCACTCCCCTTGCCGCGCTCCGCTTTCGCGTCGCGCTCACTTGCGCACATTTATCAATGTGGCTTGGCTTGGCGATCTAGCGCACGAGTATTGCGCGAGTGTTGCCAGCCGCGCCGGCGGAGACTAGGGGCTTCAATGGCGCAGTTGCGCGGGCAAACGGGGCCGCGCCGCGTTGTTCATCTCGGACCACTGCAAGGGGGAGATTTATGGAGTTTTCAAAACCAGGCGTTTCGATTCTCGCCGCTTTCGTTTCGATCTTCGCGATGTTGAATACGATGTACATCTCCGTCATCGACATTAAGAGCGAGAACATGCCGACGCTCTCGATCCGGCAGGACGGCGATGACTGGTTTGTCGAAAATATTGGATCGGGGCCAGCGTTGGATCCGGAAGTCACCTATCGCATGCGTGGCGTGCGGGGGTGGATCAAGGGGCAGATTCTGTACCCGATGAAAGCGGGCGAAAAGATCATCGCGCGGAAGGTGCCGAAGGATCCGATCGGCATTCGCGTCGTCTATCGCGATATTTACGGCAATGAGTACACATCGACTCTCGCAAGCGGACGATTGAAGGTCGATGTTGATCTGCCGTTCCTTCTGAAGTGGCTGTAATCAACGCCGCGGCTCCGGAGCAAGAGCGCCCGGGAGCCCATTGAGCGGAACGGGCGGTTAGGCGATGTTGGTTCCGTCGCAGATCATCTCGTCGCAGAACTCAGCGATAACCGGCGCATGGTCCGAAGCCGGGAATTTACGGTCGGTCGCGAAGCGGATGCTCTCGTCCCGGACCAGCTCATTGTGGATCTCAGCGCCGCGATAGCTGGCGATCAGCGCGCGGGAGACCAGCAGGTGATCCAGCATCGTCTTTTTGCCGCGGTGAAACAGCGTAAAGCGCGCCGGCTCCGGCACGGAGCTTTCACACGGGTAGAGGATCTGGCCGTTGAGCGCCGGATTGCCGGTCTCCTCCACCTCGCCGCGCAGCGCCATGACCGGCACTTCGTCAGAGTCCGCGTTCAGGTCGCCGCACATCACGATCATGGCGTTGGGATCTTGATCGAACAGCGTGTCGATAAACACGCGCGCCTCCAGCGCGGCGCCGACGCGTTTCATGGAAGAAACAAAGTATCCCTCCGCCCAACCTGCGGCGGTTTTCCACTTGTAGTCGTCCGGTCCCTGACCTTTGATCGGCGTTGGGATTTTTGATTTGAAATGAGCGTTGATCACATGCAAGATACGACCGCTCTGTAGTTCAACCTTGCAGTAAAATAGCGGCCGATCCCATTTTATCGGCCGCGCCGCCCGATCGCCATCTTCGGTGACCATATCATACTGGGGCGCAGGCGTGTATTCATGCAGAATTTCGCGGCTCTCGAGAAATTTCATATCCGGCCGGATCAACGTAACCAGATTTCGCTCCGCCTCCGCATCCGGCTTTCCCTTCAGCGTCGTGTGCCGGATTTGGTAGTCTTTGTATCGGGTCTTGGCCAGCAGTGTCTGCAGTGCGCGAAGTTGTCGTGGCTGGCCCTCGACATTCTGGCCGTGCACTTCCTGCAGGCAGAGAATGTCCGCTTTTATTCGCTCAAATTGCGGTCGCAGAATTTCCAGCCGATCCTCAAAGCGCGCTTCGTGCTTTTTCTTCGGATCCGCATCGTCGAGATTTTCGACATTGAACGTCGCAATACGCATTTGCACCTCCAACTTCCCACCCTTGGTTTGAGTGGGGAGGGAGGCGCGTTGGTTCAAGCGCCGCGGGAGTGCGCGCTGGTCGGGACATCATGGGCCGCGATCGAAAGCGCCGCGTCGGTTCAAACCTTCGCCGCATCCGTCAGGTAGCTGGCGACAACCTTCTTCTCGCCGGCCTTTTCGAATGCGACCGTCATCTTGTCCCCCTCAGCGGCGAGAACGGAGCCGTAGCCAAATTTCTGATGGAAGACGCGTTGGCCGATATCGAAGGCCGGTAAGGCGACAGCGTCGACCGCGAGCTTCTTTGCTTCTGACGGGCTGCGAATGTTTCGTTTCGCTTTCGCCCCGCCCTTCGCCTTCATCCTTGACCAGCCCGGAGAGTTATAGGCGGAGGCTTTGGTCGCCGTTTCTTCCAGCCGAGACGGGCCGCTAAGGGGGCGCGCATCGCCAAAGGTTGGGCTCGCAGCGCCATAGGATCCGCCATAAAGACCCGGCGGCGTCAGGATCGTCACATGCGCTGGCGGGAGCTCATCGATAAAGCGGGAGGGGAGTGCGCTTTGCCATTTGCCAAAGACCTGTCGGTTGGCTGCGAAGGTGATCGTGGCGATCGACATCGCGCGCGTGATGCCGACATAGGCCAGTCGCCGCTCCTCCTCCAACCCGCGGGCGCCGCTTTCATCCATGCTGCGCTGAGAGGGGAATAGACCATCTTCCCAGCCGGGCAAAAACACGACGGGAAACTCAAGGCCTTTCGCCGCGTGCAGCGACATGATCGAGACCTTCTCCCCCTCCTGGTTTTCGCCGGCTTCCATCACCAGGCTGATATGCTCCAGAAATCCGGTGACATTTTCGAACTGACCGATTTGGTTGACCAGTTCCTTGAGGTTCTCCAGCCGCCCCGGCGCGTCGGGCGATTTGTCGTCCTTCCACATCTGCGTGTAGCCGCTTTCGTCGAGAACGACCTTCGCTAGCTGGACATGATCCATCGGCACGCTGTCGGAAATCAGCCAGCTGCGCCAGCGGTCAAAGTCGGCGACGAGCCGCTCCATCGATTTGGCGGCTTTGCCTTTTAGCAGGCCGTCCATGACGCAGCGATGGGCGGCTTCGAGCAGGCTTGTCTCATCCTGCCGCGCGCGCAGCTGCACGGTTTGCATCGCCTTGTCGCCGATACCGCGGCGCGGGGTGTTGACGATCCGTTCGAACGCCAGCCCGTCCGCCGGTTGGGCGACCACGCGCAGATACGCAAGCGCGTCGCGTATTTCCTGACGTTCGTAGAAGCGGGGGCCGCCGATGACCCGATAAGGCAGGCCGATCGTGAGGAACCGGTCCTCAAAGGCGCGCATTTGGTGAGACGCCCGCACAAGGATCGCCATTTCCTCCAGCGAGCGGGGCGCCTCCCCGCGCGCGCCGGAGTGCATCGCCTCGATTTCCTCGCCGATCCAGCGCGCCTCCTCCTCGCCGTCCCAGACGCCCATCAGTCGGACTTTTTCGCCGCCTTTTTCGTCGGTCCAAAGCGTTTTGCCGAGCCGTTCCCGGTTGCCTTTAATCACATGGCTGGCGGCGGCGAGAATATGTTCGGTGGAGCGATAATTCTGTTCCAGCCGGATCACCGCGGCGCCGCTAAAATCCTTCTCGAATCGGAGAATGTTGCCGACTTCGGCCCCACGCCAGCCATAGATCGACTGATCATCATCGCCGACGCAGCAGATGTTGGAGTGTTCGCCTGGCCGCAGGGCGAGCAGACGGAGCCACAGATACTGGGCGACGTTGGTGTCCTGATACTCGTCCACCAAGATGTAGCGAAACCAGCTCTGGAACTTGCGCAGCACATCCGGATGACGTTGGAAAATCGTCAGATTATGGAGCAGCAAATCGCCAAAGTCGCAGGCGTTCAGCACTTTAAGCCGGGCCTGATATTCGGTGTACAGATCGCCGCCCTTGCCCTCCGCAAAACTCATCGCCTCTTCGGCGGGGACTTTGTCTGGCGTCCAGCCGCGGTTCTTCCAGCGATCGATGAGCCCGGCCAGATGCCGCGGCGGCCAGCGTTTTTCATCAATCTTTTCGGCTTGCAGCAGCTGTTTGATCAGGCGGAGCTGGTCATCCGTATCAAGGATGGTGAAGTCGCCCGTCAGATCAACGAGTTCAGCGTGCCGACGCAGGATTTTGGCGGAGATTGAATGAAAGGTTCCGAGCCACGGCATTCCTTCGACGGCGTCGCCAATCAGCCGCCCGACCCGGTGGCGCATTTCACGGGCGGCTTTGTTGGTGAAGGTGACGGCGAGGATCTCGTTCGGGCGGCAGCGGCGCATATTGAGCAGATGAGCCAGCCGCGTGGTCAGGGCGCGCGTTTTACCGGTTCCGGCGCCGGCGAGCAGCAGCACGGGGCCGTCCAGCGTTTCCACCGCTTGCCGTTGAGCGTCATTCAGCCCTTCGAGATATGGCGCGGGCTGGGGGCCGCCCGCCGCCGCGCGTGCGGAGAGGGGCAGGTCAGCAGCGGATTTTTCCGCGCCCGAATCGAAATCTTGTGTCGCCACGTCACTCATGCCCAATGGCTAGCAGGCGTAAACGCGTTTGGCTAGCCCAACGCCTCATCAGACGTTCTATAAATGTGCCTGACGGCGGCGGGTCAACCCATCCGCGGCGAAACTGTCAACGCGACGTGACCCTTCGCGAGGATGAAGGGCTATGGCGCAAGACCGCGCCGCCCTATCTTCCTTCATGTCAGACATCTCCGGGAGACCGCTATGTTCTTCAGCCGCAAAGTTGCGCGAATGCCCGATCCGTCCGAAGCGCCGGCGGGGCGCGCCGCGCCGATCCCAACCGCTGTGACCCATTTCGTCAATGGCGCGCCCCTGAAAGGGCCGTATCCGGAAGGAGCGGAGCAGGCGATGTTTGGGATGGGGTGTTTCTGGGGCGCGGAGCGGATGTTCTGGCGGTTGCCCGGCGTCGTCGTCACCGCGGTCGGTTATGCGGCGGGGACGACTCCGAACCCGACCTATCAAGAAGTCTGCGACGGGTTGACCGGCCACAATGAGGTGGTCCGCGTCATATTCAACCCAGGTGAGATTTCGTACGATCAGCTGCTCACGATTTTCTGGGAAGGCCATGACCCGACGCAGGGGCTGCGCCAGGGGAATGATGTGGGCGCGCAATATCGCTCCGGCGTCTATTTCTATTCCGATGCGCAGCGCCAACAGGCGGAAGACAGCCGAGATCGGTTCGCGCCGCGTTTAAAGGCGAAGGGATACGGCGCGATCACCACTGAAATTCTGCCGGCGCCGACCTTCTTCTATGCTGAGGACTACCATCAGCAATATCTGGCCAAAAACCCCAACGGCTATTGCGGCTTGGGGGGAACCGGCGTTAGTTGCCCGACCGAAACTGGGGCATAAACGCAGGAACGCATGAACGGTCTTTGTTACGTCGCGCTGACGACGCTGCCAGGCGAGGCGCCGGCGCAGGCTCTGGGCGAGCGCATTGAAGAGGCGATGGCGCCGACCGGCGTCGGCGTGTTCGAGGTTGAGGACGGCTCCGGCTTGTGGGAGGTCGGCGCCTATTTCGACGCCCAGCCGGATGAGACGGCGCTGGCCTTGTTGGCCGCCGTTGCGGGCGCGAAGCCGTTTGCGGTTTCTGAGGTCGGCGGCCACGATTGGGTCGCGCAGGTCAAGCGGGAGCTGACGCCTGTGCCGGCAGGCCGATTTATCGTCCACGGCTCGCATGACCGCGAAACGATCCCGCCGAACGCCATCGGGCTTGAGATTGAAGCCGCGATGGCCTTCGGCACCGGCCATCATGGCACCACCGCCGGCTGCTTGATCGCGCTTGATCGCCTGCTCCGTCGCAAGGTTCCGTTGAGTCGGGTCGCAGATGTGGGGTGCGGCACCGGCGTGTTGGCGATGGCGGCGGCGGCGGCGCGGCCGCGAGCCTTTGTGGCGGCGACCGATATTGACGCCATCGCCGCGCAGGCGACGGCGGCGAACGCGGCGGCGAACCGGCTGCGCGGCCGCGTTCGCTCGGGCTGTGCGCCAGGATTGTCCTGGCCGCAGATGGCGAAGGGCGCGCCGTATGATCTGATCTTCGCCAACATCCTCGCCCGTCCGCTGAAGCGGTTGGCGCCGTCAATTGCGGCCTCAGTTCGTCCCGGCGGCCGGGTGATTCTGTCGGGGCTGCTCCTCCGCCAGATGTCCGATGTTATGGGCATGTATCGCGCATGGGGCTTTGCGCCGGAGCATATTGTGAAGCGCGAAGGCTGGGCGACGCTGACATTGAGGCGGGCGCGGCGCTAGGGCGCGGACTCATAAATCTGGCCGAGCCAGCGTTCGGCAGGCGGCTTTTGGCTGAGAAGCGACTGCAGCGCAGGGTGGATCCCTGCGCCAAGGAG
>JALEGB010000002.1 GCA_022760355.1 Neomegalonema sp. | reverse complement strand
GGCTTGACGGTGAGCCACACCGCCTGCGCCTCGATATTCTAGCCGACAAGCCCCTAAACCGGGCTGACGGCGTCTGATGAATGGGTTTCGACCCTAGCTGTTAGGTAATGATCATGATTATGCTGTTGGGCGGCATCGCACTGTTTTTTCTCACGCATCTGATCGGTCTCGCGCCGCAGACGCGGGATGGGCTTCGCACGCGCCTTGGGGCGGGCGGCTATCGCGGGCTCTATGCGCTGGTCTCAACCGCAGGGTTGGTCCTGATGATCATCGGCTATAGAGCGGCGGACGCGGGCCAGCTTTATTATCCGCCGGCTTGGGGGCTGAAACTCGCCCATGGTCTTATGCCGATCGCCATTATTCTAGGGTTCGCCGCGGTTCTACCGTCTAACGCGAAGCGGTTCGTGCGACACCCAATGGCGCTTGGCGTTCTGCTGTGGGCGATCGTGCACCTGATCAATAACGGCGCGCTGGCGGATGTGATCCTGTTCGGCGCCTTTGCCGTTTACGCGTTGATTGACATGTTTGTACTTGCGTCAGGCAAACCGGCCCCGCCGGCGCAGCCATCGCGAAACGATTTAATACTCGTCTTCGCTGGCGTCGTCGGCTATGGCGTGATTTTCCTTATCCATACCCAACTTAAATATATCGGCGGCCCGGTGTTCTTTTGATCATTGGCGCTTCCGCCGCCGTGCTGCAGCTGCTAACAGGCCCCGTCAAACCTTAGCAATTGCAGACAACGGAGGCGTGTCCGATGGACTTGTCGAAAATTTCTCCAGGGGCCAACCCGCCGCATGACGTCAACGTCGTGGTAGAAATCATGGGCGGCGCTCATGGCGGCCTGCCGGTCAAGTATGAGATCGACAAAGACAGCGGCGCGCTTTTTGTCGACCGGCTGGTGACGACTGCGATGTTCTATCCGTTTAACTACGGTTTCGTACCGCAGACCCTGGCCGAAGATGGCGACCCGACGGACGTTCTGGTCCGGACCCACGTCGAGATCGCCCCTGGCGCCGTGATTCGCTGCCGCCTGATCGGCGTTCTGCGCACCGAAGATGAAAGCGGTCCGGACGACAAGCTGATCGCAGTTCCCGTTGACAAGGTCGATCCGTTCCAGGCCCACATCCGCAAGCTTGAGGACCTGCCGCCGAAAGAACTTGAGCGAATCTACCACTTTTTCGAGCATCACAAAGATCTCGAAGACGGAAAATGGGTGAAGCTGAAGGACTGGGGCAACGCTGATGAAGCCGGCGAAATCCTGATGAAGTCCATCGCCGCGAATAACGCCCAATCTTAATCAACTGGGGCGGCTGTTGTTTTAATAGCAGCAGCCGCACTTTGCAAAAAACGACGTTTATTATTAGCGCTATTCACCGCACTTCATGCGCAGGCTGGAATGCGCGTTGACCGGGCGCTTAGGTGCGCCCATCGAGATATCGAAGGCGGAAGCCTGACCCCATCTTCACCGGAGGTCAAGTCTACGCCATTGCCAGATAAACTGTAATAGTTCTCCCCACAAACTTATAAAATGTTGGGAGGATACTCGTGATCTGGGCCATTCTTATATGTGGCGCCCTGTCGATCGTGTATGGCGCATGGGCGATCCGATCGGTGATGGACGCAAATGCTGGGTCGGCGCGCATGCAGGAAATTGCAGCGGCGATTCAAGAGGGCGCGCAAGCTTACCTCGCCCGTCAATATACAACCATCGGCATTGTCGGCGCGCTGATTTTTGTCCTTGTCGCCTATTTGCTCGGCTTAACAGTGGCGATCGGTTTCCTGATCGGCGCCGTGCTCTCCGGCGCGGCCGGCTATATCGGGATGCTGGTGTCCGTCCGCGCAAATGTCCGCACGACGCAGGCCGCGTCGGAAAGCCTGGGCGCAGGCCTCGGCATGGCTTTTAAAGCGGGCGCCGTAACCGGCATGTTGGTTGCCGGGCTCGCGCTGATCGGCGTCACGATTTACTTTGGTATTTTGACCGGGATCGCCGGCTTCAAAGCAACGGATCGCACCGTCATCGACGCGCTGGTCGCGCTCGGCTTTGGCGCTTCACTGATCTCCATCTTCGCCCGGCTGGGCGGCGGCATCTTCACCAAGGGCGCAGATGTTGGCGGAGATCTCGTCGGCAAGGTCGAAGCCGGCATCCCCGAAGACGATCCCCGCAACCCTGCGACAATTGCCGACAATGTTGGCGACAATGTTGGCGACTGCGCAGGTATGGCGGCCGACTTGTTTGAGACCTACGTGGTTACCGTTGTTGCTACGATGGTCCTTGGCGCAATTTACTTCGCCGCCGACGCCAGTGTTGTCAGCACGATCATGCTCTATCCGCTGGCGATCTGCGGGATGTGTGTGCTCACCTCGATCGCGGGCACGTTCTTCGTGAAACTGGGCTCCAGCAACTCGATCATGGGAGCGCTATATAAGGGCTTCATTGCTGCGGGCGTGTTGTCGCTCATCGGGCTCTACCCGCTGACAATGTTGATGTTCGGCGGCATGGACGCGGAGTTGAAGCCGGCCGGCGGCGCCATCGCCTTTACCGCGATGGATCTGTTCTGGTGCGGCGTCGTCGGCCTCGTCGTCACGACAGCAATCATCGTGGTGACGGAGTATTACACCGGCACGCCCTACCGCCCCGTGCGTTCCGTGGCGGAAGCCTCCGTCACCGGCCATGGCACCAATGTGATCCAAGGATTGGCGGTATCGCTGGAAGCAACCGCATTGCCAGCCTTGATCATCATCGGCGGCATCGTGGCGACCTTCCAGCTCGCCGGCCTGTTCGGCATTGCGATCGCGGCCACCACGATGCTGGCGCTGGCCGGCATGGTCGTCGCCCTGGACGCGTTCGGACCGGTAACGGACAATGCGGGCGGCATCGCCGAGATGGCGGAGCTGCCGCCCGAGGTTCGCCAAAACACCGACGCGCTGGATGCTGTCGGCAACACCACAAAGGCCGTCACCAAAGGCTACGCGATCGGCTCCGCAGGCCTGGGCGCCTTGGTATTGTTCGCCGCCTACACCGAGGACCTGAAGTACTTCTCCACTCAGCCCGGTTACTTCAGCGACGTCAAAAACCTCACCTTCTCATTGGCGGATCCGTATGTCGTGGTCGGTCTCTTTTTCGGCGGTCTGTTGCCGTTCCTGTTTAGCGGCATCGCAATGACCGCCGTCGGTCGCGCCGCCGGCGCCGTTGTTGAGGAGGTCCGCCGCCAATTCCGCGAAAAACCCGGCATTATGGAGGGAACTGAGAAGCCAGACTATGGCCGCGCCGTCGACATGCTGACCCGCGCCGCCATTCGCGAAATGATCATCCCCTCCTTGCTTCCCGTCTTGTCGCCAATTGTCTGCTTCGCCGCCATCAACTGGATTGCGGGCAAGGAGCAAGCGCTGGCCGCGGTCGGCGCGATGCTGCTGGGCGTGATCATCACCGGTCTTTTTGTTGCAATCTCCATGACGGCCGGCGGCGGCGCGTGGGACAACGCCAAAAAGATCTTTGAGGACGGCTTCACCGACAAGGCGGGCGTCACACATCACAAAGGTTCGGACGCCCACAAAGCTGCGGTGACTGGCGACACAGTCGGCGATCCGTATAAGGACACCGCCGGACCAGCGGTAAACCCGATGATCAAGATTACAAACATCGTGGCTCTGCTGATGTTGGCGGTCTTAGCGCACTAATCCTGCGCTTGTAGGCTGGTCGATCCCAGGTCGGCGAGCTATGACTTGTCATCGCAGGAACGGGTTGGCGCCACAGGCGCCAATCCACAAAATATGGGCGGCGGGCAAGCACCAGCCGAATTAAAGAATGATCGTCGATAGCTGGACGTCTTTGCCGCCAGGCGGCCTTGCCTCGGTGCCTCAAAAGGCAATCGCCCTGATGGGTATGTCCGGTGTTGGCAAAACCCGCCTAGCGAACATCCTGTGCGAGAGCCAGACTTGGTACCATTACAATGTCGACTACCGAATCGGCACTCGATATCTCGGCGAACATATCGAATCGGAGCTGAAGCGGGAGGCCATCGCAAGTTCTCCCAAACTACGCGACTTGCTGCTGAGCAATTCAATTTCGCTCAAATCGAACCTTTCTTTCGGCAACCTCACTCCTTTATCGGAGTTCCTTGGCAAGCCCGGCGATCCGAATCGCGGCGGGCTTCGGTTTGAGACCTATCTGGACCGCCAACGGCTCCACCGCGAAGCCGAAATCATGGCGATGTTGGATACCCCCCAGTTTATCGACCGCGCGCGTAGTATTTATGGCTACCCGCATTTCCTCTGCGATACATCCGGAAGTTTGGTTGAAATCGTTGATCCATCAGATCCCTACGATCCGATAATGACTGAGCTTGCGAGCCGGATGCTCTTCGTGTTGATCGAAGGCGCGCCTGAAGATGAGCGAGAACTAGAAGCCCGTTTCGCTCGGAAGGCAAAGCCGATATACTATGACGAAGAGTTTCTTACTGAACGCTGGGACAGTTATTTGGACGAGTTCTCGAAAGCACCAGATGAGGTTGATCCGGATCATTTCGTGAAATGGGGGTTTCGCCAGCTGCTCCACCGGCGAACGCCCCGTTATCGTGAAATCGCCGATCGGTGGGGAGTGCGGCTCGCCAAAAGCGAAGTAACAGACGTGCAGACCGAACAGGATTTTATCGAGCGTATCGACGCAGCGCTACAGCGCCGCGCCGTTGAGCAACCCGCGAGGTAAGCGCCCCATGAGCGAAAGCGACCCAAGCATCTTCGCGATTATCGGAACTCTCCTGGGCGTCGGCGCGCTGACGCTGGCGCTGGCCCCGCTATGGCGCAACGGCGGGGGCGCGGAAAACAGCGAGGGTGCGCACATGGACGCGGAGCGCGCCGCGCGCGAAGTAGAGGTGCTGCGAAGCGCAATGCTGGAAGTGGAGCGCGATCTGGCGCGCGGCGCTTTGGGGCCAAGCGAGGCCGAGACGGCCCGGCGGGAACTTGCGCGCCGGCTGATCGCCGCCGACACCGCCGCAGCGCGAGTCGCCGACGATGCGGCGCCATCGGCCGACGCGCCGAGCCGAGCGATGCTCTATGCCTTTGGGCTTGGCGCCTGCGTGCTCGCGAGCGCATTCTTACTACACGCCGCCGTTGGCGCGCCGCTGGCGCCGGATCGGCCGCACGCGAAACGCAATTTCGCCGCCGAACGCGCGATGGCGCAGATGAGCCAAGCCGAAGCTGAAGCCGCGCACCGCGCCAGCGCCGCAGCGTTGCCGGAGCCGGACGCCGAAATTAAGGCGCTGTTGGACAGGCTGGCGAAAGTCGTCGCCTCACGCCCGCTGGAGCGCGAAGGCCGCCGCCGTCTGGCGGACGCGCATCTGAAGCTCAAGCGGCCTGATCGCGCTTGGCCTATCTTGCTGGAGATTGCCGCTCTTTCGACCGGGAAGCGCGCGGAGGATGCGCATCTTCAAGCCGGCCGCGCGATGGCGCTTGCCGCCGGCGGATATATTTCGCGCGAGGCGTCGGAGGCCTTTAGACGCGCCGGCTCAGCGCCCGCCGCGCGCTTTTTCCTCGGCCTCGCCGCGCTCCAGCGACGCGACAAAGAGGGCGCGGCGAAAGCGCTCGAGATTTGGAACGCGCTTTACGCGGACCATGCGACGGCCCCGGCCGCCGTCATGGTGCGCACGCAAATCCTGGAAATCGCAGCAGGTGTGGGGTTAACGGCGCACGCAATCACCACGCGCATCGGCGGTGCGCCGCGCGCCGCGCTTGAGACCTACCTGTTGGCCCAGCGCCTCCAGCTGGAGACGACCCCCCGCGACATTCCCGGCTGGGTCGAGCATGTCCGGCTGCTACGCGCCGTTGGTCGACCAGACGCCGCCCGCAATGCCGGACGCCGCGCCATTATTTTGCTTGGACGGGATCGCAAAGCGATGGTCTCTCTCGGGACTGCGCTCCAAAATCCTTGGACCGATACGCCAAGCGCAACGCCTGGGGCGTTGCGATGACGAAACCGGCGGCGGCGATCTTCGAAGAGGCGCACGCGGCTGCTGACGCCATTGGCGCCGTCGGCCCGCTGCTTGGGCTGGATTTCGGAACCAAAACAATCGGCGTCGCCGCGTCTGATGGGCTGCGCATGAGCGCGACGCCGATCGAGACGATCAAACGCCGGAAATTCGCCGCCGACGCGGAACGGATCCTGGAGCTGGGCTCCGAGCGCGGCGTTGTTGGTCTCGTCCTCGGCCTGCCGATCAATATGGGCGGCGATGAGGGCCCGCGCGCGCAATCCACTCGCGCCTTCGCCCGCAACCTGGCCGCGAAAACACCGCTGCCAATCTGGCTCTGGGACGAACGGCTTTCCACCGCCGCGGTGGAGCGTACTCTAATTGAAGCAGACGCCTCGCGCGCCCGCCGCAAAGAGGTCGTCGATAAACTCGCCGCCGCCTATATCCTGCAGGGCGCCCTGGATCGGCTGGCCTATCTTGGCGGCGCGGACCGCATTCATTAAGTGGGCGAGATGACTTCAAAAGATACCCCCGCAACCACGCCAGACGCCGAGGAGCTATGGCGACGCGATGAGCCGCAGAGCCCCTGCGTCAATGTCTGCGTCATTCACCCATCGGCGGAAATCTGCGTCGGATGCGCTCGTACGATGGCCGAGATCTCAGCGTGGCCCAACATGACCGCGGCGCAGCGTCGTCAACTCATCGATCTGCTGCCGCCGCGCTTCGATCGTCTCCGTGCGGTGGAGAACCGCCCGAGCCGGCAGCGTCAGGCGCGCCGGGACGCCGCGAAGCGCTAAGCTTAGCCATCAAACTGCGGCTTCGGACGGGAGCCTAAACCAATCTGATCGGCCAACGGATTTTTCACGCAGCTTCGTCCCGAATTGAGACAGAAAGCTTCCGATCCGCTTGATTACCACCCGTCGGCTGCGTATCGTGGCATAACGCAACTGGTAGGATCTATGCTGGTTATTTTGAAGTTCGCAGCAGCGGGTTTCGGGTCGCTCGTCGCATACATTCTTGCGGCGCGATATGGCTGGGCGATCCAAACGCCGGCAGGCGTCGCCTCGCTGACCTTTGTCGCCACGCTGGCGGGATTGTTCGCCATTCGAGAGAAGTCGCAGACGACGTCCGACAGGCTGCGCGTGACCCGGCGACGGATCATGGAAAGCTCGTCGCTCGCGCGGCGGCCGCAGCATATCGGTTTTTTTCGGCGCTCCTTCGTCGGCGTTGTCGCCTGGGCCATTTTGGTTGGAGGCATGGCGCTCGCCTATGATCAGCGGGCCGCGTTGCGCAGCGGCGCGCTTCAGTTTTTGAGCGCGCTTCAACCCGGCCGCGCCGTGGCGCTCAACAAGGGCGAAGCGGTCCTGACACGAGGCGTCGGAGGTCATTTCACCGCCATTGTATCAATCAATGATCGTATGTTCCGCATGCTCGTCGATACCGGCTCCACTGATGTGGCGCTCCCTTATCGGGAGGCGAGACGCCTGGGGATTGATTTGCATAAGCTCGCCTTCAAGCATGAGGTGACGACCGCAAACGGCCCGGCCCGCGTTGCGCTTGTAACTCTGCCTGTGATGAAGGTCGGTCCGATCGAGCTGCGCAATGTCCGCGCCTCCGTGGCCGAGCCAGGGCGATTGGCGGGGGCGTTGCTGGGCATGAGTTTTCTCGGCCGCCTCTCCGAAGTGACATTCTCCGGCGATCAGCTGCGCCTACGCCGCTAAAGCGCGGGCGCGCGCGCATCTATCCCGTGTCGCGAATAAGGGTGAGCGAGACGAGCGCCAAAACAAAGGCGAACAGCAGCCGCGGCGGCCGAGCGGCGAATCCAAGCCCCAATTGCGCCCCCACCGGCGCCGCCGCCGCCATCATCGGGGTGATCACACAGACGGCTGCCAAGTTGATATAGCCGAGCGAAAACGGCACGGCGACGCTCTCAGCGCTCAGCCCAACCCCAAGAAAGATCAGCGCCGCCGGCGTCGCGAACAACACGCCCGCGCCGGCCGCCCCAACCGCGACAGATGTGGAGGGCGAGCCAAGCAGCCGCAACAATGGCGCAACCAGCGCGCCGCCGCCTAAGCCTGTCCCCGCTGAGGCGCCCGCAGCCACCAACGACATAAGCCCGCTGGTCAAATAGGTGTTCGGGATCGGCTTAGGTTGTCGCCGCCCGCCTTCCGCGAATAGGATTGCCAGCGCCGTGACGAAGGCGGTGACGCCAAGCGCGAAAGAGACCCCCGCCCCAGGGGCGAATGCGGCCGCTGCGCCGCCGGCGACGCCGCCAGCGACAAACCAAGGCGCTGCGCGCCATAGAAATGCTGTGTCGACCGCCCGACGCGCCCTCAGACTATAGGCTGCGAGCGGCGCAATAATCGCGAGAGATGTGCCGACAGCGACATGAGCGCTCTGCCCCGCATCATACCCGAGCGCCTTGAACGCGAGGAACAGCAACGGCGCCAGCAATGCGCCGCCGCCGACGCCGATCATACCAGCAAACGCGCCGACGACCGCGCCGAGAATAAGAAAAAAGCCGAAGAGAGTAGCGCTCTCCAAAAATTCTTCCAATGCGGCCCCCATTTTTCCGCGCACAGCTGAGCGCTGCGCGTTTGCCAAGATTGCGACCGTCATAACGCCGCCTCTATATCGACCTAGCGAACATCCTGTTGTTCGGCCATCATAAAGGACATTCGCGGCATGAAGCAGCCTGCGCGCAGCACTAGAGCGTGCGCCGACCAAGTGGATACCGGTTGGCGGGAACAGCACGCGACAAAACAAAGAGTTAGAGCCTTGAGCCGATCCAACTTGATCGGCG
>JALEGB010000040.1 GCA_022760355.1 Neomegalonema sp. | reverse complement strand
TTCGAAACAATTGCGGTCATGAAAATGCTCTATCTCTTTGAGTGGTCGCGATTTCCGAGTCATCGAATGCGCGCATTCGATTTGAAATCACTCTAGGAAGCGCTGACGACGCCTGATGAAGGGGTTTCGACCCTAGCGCGCGCTGGCCTGGCTTTTCAGTAATTTGAGCAGAGCCTGCGGACGATAGGGGTCGACAAAATATTTATGGCCGCCAAAGCCGCCCTGAGCGCCAATCCTGAGCTTGCCATCGTGCTCCATGATAAAGGTCCGGGGAATATAATCACCGTCGACATTGAAGCGCTTCTGTAGATCCGGCTCTTTATCAATGTCGGCCAAGATGAATACATAATCATCCGCCCACTCTTTGACCTCAGGCGACTTGAACAGCTGCTGATAGTCGCGACACATCAAGCACCAGCTGGCTTGCAGCACAAGAATGGCGGGCTTTTTCTCTTGCGCCGCCTTCTCCATCCCATCCTTAAAGCTGCGCCAGGGAATTTCAGGGTAATTCCAGGCCTCGGCGCCGTCAGGCCCCGCCGTCTTTGTCGTCGACGCGGTTTCGATGGCGCCATAGTCGATCGTATCCGGCCGGATCACGGCAGGCTTAATCTCTGGACGCGTGAAAAAGACGCTGCTGGCGAGCGCGACGCCACAGACGGCGAGCACGCCCGCATAGAGCTTGCGGTACTCATCTTTGAACATGTCGAGTTCCCTCCTCGATCGCTCTTAGAAGGATGACCAAAACTGGTTTATATTTAGTATGATCAGCCGATGCGCACCGACGGTTCGTTCATCGCGCAATGGCTGCTCAGGTGTCTTGGCCAGACCGCTCGTTTTTGTTTACGTCGATATTTGCGGCGCGGTTGATGTCGCCGGCTTCGCCCTCACGCCCCTCATCCGACGGCTTCTCAGGAACTTCAAGGTCAGGCAAAAGCGGCCCCTCATAGGCCAATGGCGCCTCGGCGGGCTCATCCGGCCGCGCCTCCAGCGCCGGCGGCGGCGACTCGACCGGACCCGATGCTGGGTTGTTCTGCAGATCGTCCGGCGCAGCCGACGGCGCTCGAGCTTCGGGCTGCGGCTCAAGACCAGCGCGCATGTTTGACATACGGCTTTCCAAGAACGCCCAAACCTGAGGATCAAGCACACGCGCGATGCCGTGAATGTCCCCGGTTTCCGTTTCCGCGACATTCAGTCCGAAGACCTGCGATGGCAGCGACGGAGCGTCAGGGAACGTTACGATCGCTGCGCCGCCGCTCATGCCCGATGGGATCGACGCGCGAAAAGCGGCGCCCCAATCGCCAACATGGGCTTGGTTTGGCAGTATCCCGCGAACCCGGCTAAATTGGGGGAACCAGCTTCGCCGCGGAAAACCAAACGCCGTGACGTCGATCGTCCATTTCGGCGCCCCGGAACGGCCCATCGACGCCATTACTTTGCGATTCCAGGGCTGTAAATATGTGCGTTTCACTTCCTCAACCACCGAACCGCCGGCCTGCGACCGATCTGCGCCGGTCGTCCGCAAATCCGTCTTGATAATCGCATAGTCCAACGCGTTGGATTCAGCGTCCGTCGCCGCATCCACATAGCCAGATGGAATGGCGAAGGTCTGATCGAGCCGCAGCCGAACCCACTCACGGATATCCCACTTTCCGGTCGCCGGGTTGTGCAGATAGAGTTTGGCGCTGCTGCCCCACGCGCCCGGCGCGCCCTTGGCGTGCAGATTGTGAGCCGCGGTCACAAAATATCCGCCGCCAATATGGATCGCGCTTCCGGAGCGCTTGCTGAACATATCCAGCCGCGTAACGACCTTACAAATATAGCGGTAGGGCAGGTCCTGAAAGGCCGCGCCCTGTGCGGCTTGAATACGTGCCGTCGGCATCGTTGCTCCTCGATGTTAGCCAGCGCTCCCCCATGGCTGGCCACTCGCCCCCCGCATATTTTAGGTTAAATCCCCTGAGCTCGGCGACACTCTATCGCTAAGCTCGGGAAAGCGCGGCTCTACTCCGGAGGCGTCAGTGGTCCCGCGGTTGCCGGCGTCTCAGGCTTAGCATCGCCGGGCTTGTCTTTTTTCGCTTCGGCCGCTGCCGCCGGTTTCGTTTCGGCCGCAGACGCCGGCGGCGGACTGATGCCGGCGCTCGCGGCGCGAGTGGACGCCGGCTTCGCCTTACGTAGGCCGATTACCCCAAAAGCGGGGCCACGCATTGGATACAGCTTGTCGAACGTCGGCACTTTGTCCGGATGGAATTTGATCGCTCTTTTATCCGCGCCATAATTTGGATCTTTGTCGGCGGAGGGCGCGACCTTCCCAACCGCCGTCGGCGAGCCGGAGGTGAATTCGTCAACCGGAATAGCAAGGATGGCCGATGCGACCTCAAACGGCAGGTAGATCGCCTCGGCGCCGTCGCTTTTGCTGTTGGTTACAATCGTCGCCGGCAATCCCGGATACTCGAAGGTTAGCCGCGCGCCGCGCTCCGCCAGCAACGGTCGATCAAACTTAACCGCAACAACGGAGCTTCCGTTGGGAAGTTCGGCCACAAAACCCGTGCGCCATGGATCGACCGAAGGCGAAGGCGCCGCCGGCCCCATCCGCACTGTGATGTAGTATGGCCGAAGCGGGCGGTAGCAAATGCCGATATGACACTTCGTCGAACGCTTGCTTGGCGCGACATCCACAGGAACGCTTGGCCGGCTCAGCGCTTCGGCGCCGAACGCGATGAAGGGGCGCCCTGTATCAACAGCATCGCGAATGTCTTTGCGCATCCGCTGCGCCTGTACGCACTTAACAGGGCGTTTCAGCGCGGGCTTGATACAGTCGGCGCTTTCCAGAATGCGCAAGAGATAGCGATCAAGCGCGAGCTGAAGAGCCGCGCCAGCATCGGCCCGTTGTTGTTTGCTCAAGAGGTCCACTTTGATCGGCCCGGCGATCGGGCTTTCTTTCTCCTCGCCAGACCGCTTTGTCGTCCGGGGTCCTGCGAGTTTTTGCGCCGCCTTGGCGCCGGCATGGATCGCCTCGTCGAGCTGGCTCGAAGAGGTGAAGCGAATTTCTTTAAGGAACGTTGTACCCGGATAGTAAAAGACGCCCGCCGACTCTGAATGCATCGGCGCGTCATCCAGTACGAGACGATAGGACTGCGTTGCGTCGGGCCAGAAATGCGGCCCTTCAATGCGCACTGCGAAGCGCAGATCGTTTTGCTTTGTCCGAGACAGATCGTCGGCGTCGACCCCGGATACGTCATAAAGCGAGACCAGGAAGACGCCCGTCGGCAACGCATATTGCCAGCCCGTCTGCGCCGTCGGAGCCTTCGACTCGTAATCGTAGCTCTCGCTTTGAAACCCGACGCAACTGCTCAACACGGCAACGCTGGCGACCGCAGCCAAGCGTGCGAGCTTATTCGTCCATCCGAACATCGTTCCTCCCCACGAGCAATTGGCGCCGATGAAAGGCGCGGAACTCAACAAAGGGAGCTTGCTTGGGTGCTTCACATTAGGCGAAGCCCGCGCATTATCCTTCCCTTCCCACTCGACACGTTAACCAGTGGGAAAGGACAAAAATTAATCAATTTCGCGATCGCGTGATCAACCGCGCTGGATGATGCGCATATACCGCATTCAGACTTGTGCGGGGGCTTAGTCCACGCCCCCACACATTTTATTCCGCCGCGCATCAGGCTTTTGGCGTCAACCGCAAGCCGAGGTCGCGCAGCTGATCATTTGTCGCCTCCGATGGCGCGCCCATCATCGGATCTTCGGCGCGTTGGTTCATCGGGAACATCATCACCTCGCGGATCGCATGCTGATCGGCGAGAAGCATAACAATCCGCTCGACCCCGGCCGCCATGCCGCCATGCGGAGGCGCGCCGAACTTAAACGCAGAGATCATCCCGCCGAAATTCCTGTCGACATCCTCTTGCGAGTGGCCGGCAATTCCGAACGCCTTATACATGATCTCCGGCTTATGGTTCCGGATCGCGCCAGAAGCGAGCTCATAGCCGTTGCAGACCAGATCATACTGGTAGCCCAAAATTTCGCCTGGCTCTTTGGTGTCGAGCGCCGCCATCTCGCCTTGTGGCATCGAGAATGGGTTATGCTCAAAGTCCCACTTCTTCAGCTCGTCGTCCCATTCATAGATCGGGAAATCGACGATCCAGGCAAAGGCGAAGCGGTCTTTGTCCAGCAGACCGAGCTCCTGCCCGATCGCGTTCCGAGCCTTGCCGGCGAAATCGATGAACCCCGCCGGCTCGCCACCGCAGAAGAACACCGCGTCGCCGGCTTTCAGCCCAAGCTCTTCGCGCAGCGCCTCCGTCCGCTCTGCGCCGATGTTCTTGGCGATCGGGCCTGAGCCCTCGATCGCGCCGTCATTTTCGCGATAAAAGATGTAACCGAGCCCAGGCTGGCCTTCTTTCTGCGCCCAACTGTTCATCCGATCACAGAACGCCCGGCTGCCCCCGGTTGGCGCCGGAATCGCGCGGATTTCCGCCTTTGGGTTCTTGTCCAGCATCTGAGCGAAAATCTTGAAGCCAGAGCCGCGGAAATGCTCTGAGACCGTCTTCATCTCAATCGGGTTGCGCAGATCCGGCTTGTCCGATCCATATTTCAGCAGGGACTCTGCGTAGGGAATGCGTGGGAAAGCTTCGGTGACAGGCCGCCCATTTGCAAACTCGACGAACAAGTCGCGCAGAACCGGCTCCATAGTGTTGAACACGTCATCCTGGGTCACGAAGCTCATCTCAAGGTCGAGCTGATAGAACTCGCCGGGCGAGCGATCCGCGCGGGGATCTTCATCGCGGAAACAAGGGGCGATTTGGAAATACCGGTCGAAGCCGGCCATCATCGCCAGCTGCTTAAACTGCTGCGGCGCCTGCGGCAGCGCGTAGAATTTGCCTGGATGCAGCCGCGACGGCACCAGAAAATCGCGCGCGCCTTCCGGGCTTGAGGCGGTCAGGATCGGCGTTTGGAACTCGGTGAAGCCCTGCGCCTCCATCCGCCGCCGCATCGATGCGATGACGCGCGAGCGCATCATGATGTTGTTATGCAGCGTTTCACGGCGCAGATCGAGATAACGATATTTGAGCCGGGTCTCTTCCGGATAGTCCTGCTCGCCGAACACCGGCAGCGGCAGCTCCTCGGCCGCGCCGAGCACTTCGAGCTCACGCACGAAAATCTCAATCTCGCCGGTCGACAGCTCCGCATTCACCGTGTCGGCGGAGCGGGCTTTCACCTCGCCATCGATCCGGATGCACCATTCGGCGCGCACCTTCTCAACGTCGGCGAAGGCGGGACTATCCGGATCGGCGAGAACCTGGGTCATGCCGTAATGATCGCGCAGATCGATGAACAGCACGCCGCCATGATCGCGCACCCGATGGACCCAGCCCGAAAGGCGGACATTCTGACCAACATTCTCCTTGGTCAGCGCGCCGCAAGTATGAGAGCGATAGGCGTGTACGGTCGAGCCGGTCATTGTGGCAGGTTCCTATTGTCCGTGCGGAGGTAAATGCGCGCGGACAAGAGGGGACCCGGCGGGGGTTGTCAATGCCAGGCGACCCCTTGGCTCCTATCACGCTCCGGACCAGCAAGCATACTTGACAAGGTCACAAGTGAACTGCATTCCACCGATGTTGTTAGCGCATGCTTCGGGACCTAAGCTCGCAAAAATACCAAGCCAGACGCGGACTTGAGATGAAAAATAAAAATATAGATCGCCCTCCATTACGAGGCATCAGCAAGGCGACAGCGATTCAATGCGCCTCCATAATTTTTTCTGCTTTTATTACAATATACTGCGTTAAAAACTATTACAATCCCTGCAATAGAATCATCGATTTATTTTTAGATTGCAACCACCTGCCTATATTTGTCATATCTACGATTGTTATATCTTGGTCGGCCGTATTTGCTGCATTTGGACTATCCGTAAACAATAACGATGCAACACGACGAAACAGAACATTTGATCTTGTGATGGGCTTTAGAACAAATGCATTTTATAATCAGCACAGAGAAAATTACTACTCTTTTAAGTTGGAAACTGGGAAAAATGACGTAAAGGCGTCCATAAAAGATCTCAAAGAGCTAAAAAAAAATGCAGATGAATGGGATTATAGCAGTCAAAATCCTAAACAACCCAACAAGCCACCACTAGAATCTATACATGTCATAGCAAGTTTCTATGAATTTTCACTCCACTCCATTGAAAACGGTGACCTGGATCACGACATATTCTACAATACATGCCGTGGGCTTATGGTCAGATTTTACCAAATGTTTGAAATTATCATTCTAGATAGTAGGGATTATGACGAAAATCAAGTTCCCAGAAGTAAAACATACGAATTTCTTGAGGCATACTCACGGAAATGGGTTCTAGAACAAGACAATTTCTCTCCCATGAGCCCAAAGAGGTTTCTGGAGATAAAACGGCGCTGGGACGACGAATCGGGATGATCTTCGCGCCGAATACCAATCAGTCGCACGACGACTTAGGCGTACACCCGCCCCCAAAAATTGACCGCCCCCTACACCTACCCCTCGCAAGTCCCCCTTCCGCTATCGCTCGTTTCCATCTATACATTTCGGCGGGGTTGACTTCAGGGACCAAATATCATGCGCTGCCCATTTTGTGGGAACACCGACACCCAGGTGAGGGATTCGCGGCCGACGGAGGAGCATGCGGCGATTCGCCGGCGGCGCTTCTGCCCGAAATGCAGCGGCCGCTTCACCACCTTCGAACGCGTTCAACTGCGCGATCTCGTCGTCATCAAGTCCGACAGCCGTCGTGAAGACTTTGATCGCGATAAGCTTGCGCGCTCCATTCGCCTGGCGATGAACCGTCGCCATGTTGAGCCTGAGCGGCTGGATCAGCTGATCACCGGCATTGTGCGGCGGCTCGAGACCGGCGGCGATACGGACATCCCATCCAAAACCATTGGTGATGAGGTGATGCGCGCCCTCGAACGTACGGATCCGGTCGCCTATATCCGCTACGCCTCGGTTTATAAGAACTTCGACAGCGTCGAGGACTTTCTGGCGTTCATCGAGGCGAAACGCGCCGGCAAGGATGAAGACGCCGCCTAAGCGCAGACAATGGGGCGGCTTCGGCGCCCTTTTGCACAGTCCACGCTGGCGCGCGGCGGGCGCGCCAACGGGAAGAGGCGATGAGCAAACAGAACGACGCCGAGCTGGACCGCCGTTTCATGCGGGCGGCCCTTCACCTGAGCCAACGCGGATTGGGCGGGACCGGCTCTAATCCTAGCGTCGGCTGCATTATCGTCGGCGCGGATGGGCGCGTTCTCGGGCGAGGCGTGACTGCGCCCGGCGGCCGGCCGCATGCGGAGATGCGCGCTCTGCGGCAGGCGCAAGAAATCTGGGGCGATGCGGCGCAGGAGCTGCTCCGCGACGCGACCGCCTATGTGACGCTCGAACCTTGCTCACACCATGGGAAAACGCCCCCCTGCGCCATCGCGCTCGGAAATGCGAATATTCGCCGCGCTGTGATCGCGATTGAGGACCCGGACCCGCGGGTTTCGGGCCGCGGCCTAGCGCAGATGCGCGCCGCTGGCGTCCAGGTTGAGATCGGGACGCTGGCGGATCAGGCGCGGGACGCGCTGGGCGGCTATTTGCGTCATCGCAGCGCCGGTCGACCGAGGATGACGCTGAAACTCGCCTCGACATTGGACGGGCGCATCGCGACGGCCACGGGCGAGAGCCGCTGGATCTCCTGCGCCGCCGCCCGCATGCGGGCCCACGCCATTCGCGCCGCGTCGGACGTGATCTTGGTTGGGTCGGGCACGGCGCGCGCGGATGATCCGGCGTTGAATGTGCGTATTCCGGGGCTGGAGGCGAGCAGCCCGGCGCGCGCTGTCGCCGACGCGACGCTGCGCACGCCGCTGGACGGCAAGCTGATGCGCAGCGCCAAGCAGTTGCCGCTCTATCTGCTCCATGCGGCGGATGCGCCGGCGGAACGACGCGAGGCCTGCGCCTCAGCCGGCGCGCAGCTGATCGAGGTTCCGCGCGGCGCCGATGGCGCGCTCGACCCGGCCGCGATGCTGGGCGCGCTCGGCCGTTATGGCCATATCGAAGCGATGTGCGAGGGCGGCGGCAAGCTGTCGGCGGCGTTGCTCAAAGCCGATTTGGTGGATCGGCTAGTATGGGTGCAGGCCGGCATCGCGATCGGCGCCGAAGGCCGCCCCGCCCTCGGTCAGCTTATGCTCGACCGCCTCGCCGCCGCGCCCAGCCTTGAGCTGGTCCATATGGAGCCCATCGGCTGCGACGTGCTGACGGAATGGCGCCGGCGCAGTTGAGCCGAGCGGCGGATCGCACTTCCGCTACTCGCAAAACACGCGGAATTTCGCTTCTTTGCCGCCTTTGAGAAGCTGCAAGAAATCCACAATACATACGCCCTTATCGGCAAAAAATTTACGCGTTGAGCGAAAACTTTTTAAGTTAACGCGATAGCCGATTTGCGTATGCCTTGCAGTTGCTCCACCAATAATCGCCCCATTTAATGTCAACTCGGCCCACTTACTATAACGGCTTCTAACAACATAGGTCAATATGACTGGTCTCGACGTAATATTGACGCTACTCCCCTCCTTCACCGTAAAAACCCCGTCCTTCACCATAACCAACTCAGCTGGCTTCACGCCCGTCTGCGCCGCCGCCTCCGGGTGAAAAGCCGCCACAGAGCTTGCGAGCAGCGCGCAAAGTCCGGCGCCCCATATGTTCATTGTCCAGCGCATTCCACGCCTCCCCTATTTGTTGATCAGATACGCCACGCCGGGCTTCTCATCCTTGCGCGAGACGCGAAATGTCGGCGACCCGCGCCATCCAAATGAACAGACGTCCCAGATCGCGCATTTCGTCGCCTTGCCGGCGATTAAGAACTCCACCTCAAGCGTCCGCACCGCCCTCACCTCCGCGCGCTTGCGCCGATCGGGGCTGAGCAGCACCGTGCCGACCCGCACCGTGATCGGCGCGTCGATGGTCGCCCCCACCACAATCGATGCGCCGCCCATCGGCCCAGGCGGCGGAGGCGGAGGCGGTGGCGCTGAGGCGACAAATGCGACATCCGCTTCCGGAAATTCGCCGAACTCCGCCCAAGGCTGCTGATCGACGCCGGCCAGCTTTCGCGTCCGCGCCGTCAAGCTGGTAAACAGCTTCCGCACATCCAGGGTCGGCCGCGCGGCGAGCTTTTCCGACAGGGCGCGCGTATAGGGCGACAAGCGGCCCCGCCCATCCAGCGCAACCTTGCCAGGCGCGGTTGAGAACGCGATCACCATCCCCGGCGCCGACGTCTCCACCCGCGCCAACCCTTTCGCCCCCTTGGTTCCGCTCCACGGATTGTCGCGGCACGCATCGACGATCACCACCGCCAACCGCCGCGCGCCGGACACCGCATGGATCAGATCCTCCAACCGCTTGGTGCGAAACCGCGCGTCAGAGGGATGGGTGATCCCATGGCGGACCGGCACCAGGTAATTGCGGCCTCCGATCTCGATCCCATGTCCGGAGAAAAAGATCACCGCCGTATCCGCGCCTCGAGCTTTACGCGCGAACCGGGCCACGGCCTCATCCAACCCCGCCTTGTCGAGGTCGATGCGCTTGATCACCTCGTCGAATTTCAGCGCTTTGAAACGCGCCGTCATCTCCGTCGCGTCATTGACCGGATTGCGCAGACCCGCGACCTTGTACTTGCTGTTGCCGATCACCAACGCCACGGATCGCGCCTGCGCCGCCTCCGCCAAAGCCAGCGCGCCGGCCAGATAAACAGTCAAACAAAACACAATACGCCACTGCATAGAGCGCCTCCCCAGGCCGAGCGTCCACGTCATAGAAAGGTTATCGGGATGCGACGACGCACGGCAACTGGCATCAACGGAAACAGATCGAAGCGGCGGACATAAACGGCGCTCTCGCTTGATTGTGAGCGCAGCGTTTATGGTCGCCCCAAAGTCGGCGCAATAGAATGAGCCGAATAACGTTGCGAAGAATCAGAACCAGGAGCCGCCGCCTATGTTGCGCATCGCCGCCGTCGCTGTCGTCCTCATGTCCGCTTTCGCCGCTCCGGCCGCTGCGGAACTGGCGCTTGAGCGGTCACAGTCAGAATACGCAACGGTCGAACTTGGCGCCGACGTCAACAAGGTCGCGCCAGGCGAAAAAGTTCGCGTTGTATTGCGGCAGACCCTCTCCTTCGGCTGGCACAGCTACTGGGTGAACCCTGGCGACACCGGCATGCCGACCAGCATCAGCTGGACCGCGCCGGAGGGGGTGACAGTGTCGCCGATCGCATGGCCAACGCCAGAGCGCCAACCCCTGCCGCCGCTGATGAATTTTGGCTATTCCGGCGAAGTGCTGTTGGTGTCGACGGTGACCACGCCAGCGGATTGGCCGCTGGGCAAACCGATCCCCCTTTCCGCCACCGCGCAATGGCTGGTGTGCAAGGACGCATGCATCGTTGAAAAGAAAACTTTCACGTTGCTTCTGCCAACCGCCGCGAAAACTGAACCCGACGCGATGTTCGCCGGGTTGGCGGAGTACGCTGTGACAACGCTGCCGAAAGATCTCGGCGAAGTCGGGGTCTATACGGCGGATGGCGCCCAGCTTCGCCTTTCATTCCCGGCCGCCGCGCTGGGGGACGGGCCGCTGGGGGACGGCTATTTCTTCCCCGAAACAGCTGGTCTGATCGCCGCCTCAACCCCGCAGAAAGTCGAAGTTAAAGACGGGCGCGTCCTGATTACAATGACCCGAGCCGGCACGGATGGGATCATCCCCGCCGCGAAGCTGACCGGCCGCCTGTCCGGCGTGTTCAAAACAAAAGACGCGAAAGGCGCTGTTGCGGCGGTAAGATTGACCGCGACAGGGCCGACGGAAGCGAGTAAATAGCCCGCGCGTCAATATACCGGCCAACGATGGCTCGATCGGCCCGATGATGGGTGGACTTTGTCCTCCGCTCTCTTCAGCCTACCTATGCAAAGGCGGCGATACGCGCCGCACCTTTTGCCGGCGGTGGAGACGAGGTCACGATGGCGAACAATGATGATCATTCGCGGGACGACGCCGACGCCCCACGCGCGACATCGTCGAGCGCGGCTATAGCGACCTATCGTCTGGAAACCGACGGGGTGCTTGTCGAAGTGACGCCTAACTTCGTCGAAGGGCAAAGCGACCCGGATGGCGACCGCTATCTGTGGACCTACGCGATTCGGATCGTCAACAACCGCGAAACATCGGTGCGGCTGCTGCGCCGGTACTGGCGATTGGCGGATCGGGACGGTCGAATTGACGAGGTTCGCGGCGACGGCGTTATAGGCCAACAACCGACAATCGCCCCTGGCCAAAGCTTCGAATACGCCTCCGCCGCGCCGCTCCGCGCGCCTTCTGGTTTAATGGGCGGCCATTTCGAGATGATCAGCGCCAATGGGGACGACATTATTATACCGACCCCGACATTCTCGCTCGACAGCCCATACGACACGCCCATTTTGCACTGACGCGTCGACGCATTTGCTTTGAACCCCACGCATCGCCCTGGCGCCGCCTGCCGCCGCGCGCCCAGCCACGCTACACTTTGCGACCGAAAGCCGCCCGATATGACTGACGATCATCACCCCGCCCCTTCCGACTCCGTCGCGGAGGAGCCCGCATTGCTCGAGACGCCGTCCGCGTCTCCGGAGGAGCGCCCATCGGAAGCCGAAGCGCAAATGGCCGTGCGCACGCTTTTACGCTGGGCGGGCGAAGATCCGAACCGGGAAGGCCTGCTTGACACGCCCGCCCGCGTCGCGCGCGCCTATCGGGAGTGGTTTAAGGGATATGATGAGGACCCGGTCGCGGATCTCCAGCGCACTTTTGAAGAGGTTGAGGGATATGATGAAGTCGTCATGCTCAAGGACATCCGCTTTGAAAGCTATTGCGAACATCACTTAGCGCCGATTATTGGCGTCGCGCATGTCGGCTATATTCCAACCAACCGGGTTGTCGGCATTTCAAAACTTGCCCGCGTTGTCGAGACGTTCTCCAAGCGGATGCAGGTTCAGGAAAAGATGACCGCGCAGATCGCTCACACAATCCGCGATGTGCTGCAGCCCAAAGGCGTCGCGGTCGTGTTGGAGGCGGAGCATCATTGTATGAGCACGCGCGGCGTCCATAAACCTGGAGTGACCATGGTGACGAGCATGATGCTCGGCCGGTTCCGTCAGGACCCGCGGACGCGTAAAGAGTTCCTGGCGCTCGTCGGCAACCCCGTCAGCCGCAACCGCACCTGATTTGCGCAGCTCGGGCGGGGACCAAGCTCCCACGTTCAAGCTCCCCCTCAGATCACCTCGCCACGGGACTGAACAGGCTTGTGAGTCCCCAAAATGTGTGGCGTTTCAACCAAGCGGCGTCCGCCCCGGGGGGAGCGGTGCGGACGCCAGCCGGCCGGAAGGCCGGCAGGGGCGCAGTTCACACGACGCTTAGGCTGAATATCAACAGACCCTAGCTCGCCTTATCGCGAAGGACGCGATTTCTGCGCTTTTCCAAGCCGATATGCTTGAAGAAATCGTCGGCGCCTGCGTCCGTATCCGCCGGCCGCTCCTCACTTTGCTCCGCCGTCGGCGCGATCTCGGCGGTTTCTTCCGTTCCAGCCGAAGACGACATGTTCATCTCGGCTCGCTGGCGCAGGCGCTCCGCCCCAGTTTCCGGCTCCATCCGCGCTGGGGTCGGCGTTGTCGGAGTCAAGGTCATCGGCGGCGGCGCATCCGCAGCCACGGGTGGCGCCAGCTGAGACGCCGGGGCGGCGGCGGCATCAGGGCGCGCCTCCTCAGCGGCCGGAGCCGCCAGCTGCTTCGGCGCTGACGAAGGCGCCTTGCGCGGCGCCGCATTGTTGCCGCGCTCCTCGGCGCGTTCCTCGGCGCGTTTGCGCTCCGCCTCATGCAGCTCGGCGGCCTCCTCGGCGCTCAACCGAGCGGCGCGATCCAGCAGCTCCAGCGCCCCGTCTTTCAGCAGATAAGTGTCGCTGGACAGTTTCGAGGTCGCAAAACTGCCCGGTTTGGCCAAACGCTCAGCGTATAGGCCAAGCAACACCTGCTTACCCTGACTGCGCATGTCGGCCTCTGAACCGCCGCCCGCCAGCGCCTCAATCGTCTTGACGTCAATGCGAGCCGTATAAGCCCAATCGCCGAGATGCAGGATCGGAGCCCGATAGGGCTCGATCGCCCGTCGCAGGGCTCGAGCCGCCATACGCCGCTGATCTTCCGAAAGCTCGCCCGCAAGGGGAAGGCCGTTCAGCTGATAGCTCTCCGGCGTTTCCAGATACGCGCGCAAACCGCGCATCAGCTCATCGGACAGGATGAAGGCGTCGGTCGTCGTCAACGGCGCGCCGGGCACGGCGACAGCGCCGCCTGCCGCCGAAGCCGGCCGCACCAGCCCCCGCCCGACTTGCGCAATCAGAAACGCGCGCGCCCCGTCCCGCGCCCGCGGGTCGCCTTCCGCCCACGCCAGATCAATCTGCGCGCTGAAATGGATGGGCCGGCCGCGTCGTTTTGCGCCGCCGTCGCCCACACGCTCGCCGCCATGCAAAGCACGCTGACGATCGAGGATAAAGCGAGCGACCTCAGGGCGCAGCGCCCGCTCAAAATCGTCAATCTCGCTTTTGATCAGAATACCGCCCAGCGCCAGCTGCAGTTTGCTGGATGCGCTGGCGGCGCCGATCAGGCCGCTGAACAGGACCAGCAGGTCGATGAACACCGCCATTCCCGCGGTCAAATAGGCGAGCTTATCGCCATAGAGCAGGCCATTGATGGCGTAGAGGTGGCCGGACGCTTTCGGGTTCGCTTCCTGGATCAGCCGGTCGATCTTATCCCGCAGATCCTGGGTGGCGCTGGCGCTGAGGCCGGAAAGGGAGAAGCACTTCGCCGCATGCGTCGCGGCTGCTTTGAACTTCAATTCGGCGACAACCGGCGCTTTGGCGCCGCCGGGCGCGCACTCAAGCGCCAGCGCCGACGCGTCCGCATCGATGCTCTCAATCGCCTTACGCGGCGCGGCGAGGGCGCCTTCATCACAGCTGAGCGCAGCGGCTCTCGCGGCGTGGGCGGGCGACGCCTTCAACCCGTCCAACAAACGGCGACATGAGGCGCTGGCGGCGGAGAGCTGCGCGAGGTCAAAACGGCCCTTAAAACCGGTCAGCGCCGCGCGCATTTTCTCAACCTCGGCCAGGAACGCGTCGCCGCCGCTTGTCGCGAGGCGCTTGCGCAAATCTGCGATCTGGCGCTCCAGCAGCACGAGCTTAGGCGACTTCGCTCCCCCCGGCGCCGCAAGCGCCGCCCGCAGCTGTTCAATCCGCGTGTTGACGCCGATCCGCTTGCGTCCGTCGCCTTTGAGCTCAAGCTGTATCTCGTCATACAGGCGTTTTTTGGCGTCTCGCTGCAATTCCAGCTCGACCTTCGCCGCGTTGATCGTTCGCCAGACCTTGCCGCGCCCGCCCGCGCGCCCAGCGCGCCCGCCGCTCTCTTCCGCTTTCAGCTCGGCTTCTTTGATGATCACCTTTTCGCGCAGGACGTCATATTCGCCCTTCAGCTTCGCCGCCCGCGCGCTGAGCTCAACGCGGCGATCCTCCAGCGTTTTCAGCTCGCGCTTCTGGGAGGCCGCCCGTTCGGCGCCGCTGGCCTTGCCGCGCAGCAGCGCGACGCGCTCAGCCTCCAGCACCGCGATATGGCCGGCGATCTCTTCAGCTTCGGCTTTGCGCGCCTTGGCGACGTCCTCACGCGCCGCAAGCGCCGAGGAGGCGACTTTTTCCAGCGCGCTCACCCAGTCCGCGAAGGCCGGCGAGGCCGCGAGCGCCGTCAGCTCCTGATCCCGCTTCGCTGCAACCCGCGCGGCCAGATCATCCGCGTTGCTCTCCAGCGCCCGATGCAGGCGCACAGTTTGGGTCCGCTCTTTGCTCGCATCGTCATTGATGTGATTGTACAGCGCCTCCCACGAAAACAGCGCTGAGGTGGCCAAACAAATTAGAAAAACGAGCGATGTGAAAATCGGCGGCCGCTCTCGCTCCGCCACGGAGAAACCGATCCGCCAGGACGTGACGAACAACAATCCCTGCACCGCGAGAACGATGCACAGGACGATCAAAATCTCATTGCGGAAGCTGAGCATCCCGGTGAACGTCGTGTAGAATGACGCGACGGACAGCAATAACGAACCGATCAAGACGATGGTGAGATAGGGCTGGCTGGCGAGTTGCTTAAACTGCCGCCCGAGGCCGCCGCTCGGCCGCTTTACCGCGTCGTGGATCTCGGTCATGCGCTATGCTCGCCTTTGCTCCGCGGAGCGTCGCGCCCGACCGCGCGCCGCAGCCCCGCCCATCGATCGGCTGGCGACGCAGCCGAACAATTGAATGGCCCCCTACATATATTATCGATACGCGAAGAGCACCCTAAATACGCCAACAACCCCCAGATTTCGCCGCGTTATCCACAGTAGATCACGGATTCGCCCACAGTTCTACCCGGCTAGTCCCGCCCCGCAACGATTAGTCGAGCCCGTCCGGAAACGCCGCGGCCGCGATCGACATAGCCGAACGCTTCACAATCGACGATCACCTCATCAACGATCACAGTGCGCTGAAGCGCTGAGCGCACCGGCTCCAACCGCTCCAATTCGCCAAGCTGATCAGACCATACCTCGCCGTCAATCTGGCGATAGGGCGTGAGCAGCCGCACATGCCCAACGACGACATTCGCCTCACGCATTGCGCGCCGCAGCCCCGCAGCGACGGCGGAAAGCCCCTCACGCAGCTCGCCCCACAGCCCGTCAGCCGGGAAATAGGCCACAGCAAGGGCCTCAGCCCGCAACAGAGCATGCGGCCAAGGCTCAAGGATCACTTCCGGATCAACAGTGCTGCCGTCCGCATGCGCGGCGTGTAATCCCGCGACCCGCCGCAGCGTGTCGTCAATATCCGTCTCAACTGCGAAGGCTTCAAACAGCGGATCCGCGCGCCCGCGCAGCGTGTGCATCGCCGTCCGCGCCGTCTTCACACCTTCCATTGCGACTTTCAGCGCCGCCACTGCGCCGCCGGCCGGCGTCTCGATGCTCGCAGCGACCGCCGCAGCCTCGGCAGTTCGCTCCAAAGACCGCTCCAGCGCCGTCTCAGCGCTTTGCGCCCGCCGCCGGACGCGCTCAACCGCGTCCCCGACTTGCTCCAGATAGTCGACAGCCGCCTTCGCCGACCGCTCGCGAAGCCCGAAGCGATCCTCGAAATAATCGAACAACAGCCGGCCCTCACGCGTTTCCCGCGCGGCGCGATCGCCGCGACGTAGGGCGGGCGGCGCGTCCGCCTCATCCTCACGGAAAATCATTCCAGGCGCCGAGCGCTCTGGCCCCCGCGTCGGACCGGGCCGCGCCGAACGCAGCTCATATCCGACATCGCGCGGGCCATCGGCCACAGGCGCAGCCTTGCCGCCGAGAAACACCCAGCCGAGCGCCACGCCGAACAGGAGCGCCACGCCGATCACCACCGCGATCGCGGCCGGATGCTGCGCAAACGCCGTCGCCGCCGCTTCAACGCTGGCGACGACGTCGGACGTCTTTGCATCGCCGACGCCCGGCTCCACGGCTTGGGCCAAAGCGGGACGAAATCCAACAGCTTGGCACAGCAGCGCGACGCCCCCGAGGCGCATCGCGACAAACAGTGAATTTGGGCGCCAATTCAGGCGAGATCCGTTCAGAACAGTTCCAAGGGCTGCGCGCCTCATGGGGCTCTACTCCTTCTGCGTCGCGGCGGCCCCATAGAGCAGCACTTTCGCCTGAGGTCAAAAGCGCCTAGGTTCCGCCGGCGGAGACAAAACGTCGTTGTGCCTCAAACGGCGAAGCAGGTGGCGGGATGGACCTAGGAGAGACTGGCGGCCGAAGCGGCCCCAATATCGGCGGCGCGCTGGCCCGCCCAGCCTATGAATGGACGCTCGATGAAGGCGTCGAGCGCCTTGCAAGCGGCGCGCCGGATGAACTCGCGGTTCTCGCAGATCCGGCCTATGCGCTGCGGGGCGCGCGCTTGGCCGCCGAAACGCCGGGGCTGCTGCTTCGTCCCGTGCGTTTGGGCGGACGCCCGATGGCGCTGCTTTGCTCCTACAGCCACGACGCCAGCCATGGCGTGCGGGCGCGGGCGCTCGCCTTTGAGGCTGCGGACATAGTCGCCGAGGGCGCAGCGTTTTTCTCCCGCGCGCCCGCGATGTTCGGCCCCTCGGCCGCGCCTGACGCGCCAAGCGATGACGACGCCGCGGCGGCGCGCGCTTCTCTTTCCGCCCTGCTGCGCCCGCGCCATGACGCCGCTCGCCCCAGCCTTGGCGGCCAAACGGCCTCGTTCTGGGGCAGATTGAGCGCCTTCGCCGCGCTGTCGCCCCGCGATCTGCTGCCTCTGATCTCTGCCGTCTCGGGGATCGAGGGCGCGCGAGGGGTCCTGTTTGACGCGGCTCAGCGCAAACAAACCCAAGACCAGCGCGAAGCGCCTGGGCTGGGCGCCCTTGCGCACGCGCAGCTGGGCCCTGACCTGATTGCGGCGCGGTGGCCGATTGAGCCTGGCGACGCGCCAGGGCGCTTCCTGGACAGTCTGCGCGCCGCCGCCGCCGCCCTGATCGGCGCGCCGTTTCGCTTTGACGAATTGGAACGGTTCTTAGCGCGCGAAGACGCCGAACCGCCGGAGGCTCCGGTCGACGCGCAGGAACGCGCCCTGCAGCTCGCGCGAATCTGCGGCGCAGCTGAAAGCGCCGCCGCAGACCAGCCGGACGCCGTTTTGAACGCGCCGCTGTCCCCGGTCGGCAGCGCCCGCGCCGCTGGCCTGATCGCCATTGAAGCGGAGGAAGAATCAGGCCTCGCCTGGGAGGCGCTCGCTCAGTTCTACCCCAGCCGCGCCTATTGGAGCATTCTCGCCCTCGCCCAACCCCAGATCGATGAACCGATCGGCCTGCGCACCCTGACGGAGCTCGCGCGGATCTTCGCCATCGAAGACCGCATTCGCGCCGCATTGCCGGAAGGCGCGCCGACGCCGCTCGACGCCCCTCGCTTCCGCCGGCTGGCGCTTGAATTTTTGGAACGGATCGGGCCGGAGAGCCTCTCGGCGGATCCGGAGCTGACGCTTGACGCCAAAAGCGGCGGCCCGGCGCCGTGGCTCGTCCGGCTGGCGGATCTGTGGGCCGAAGTCGGCGATAAGCCGAAACGGATCCTCGCCAGCACCATCGACGCCATCGAAACCGCGGTGACATTTACCGAAGATCGGCGCGCCTGGAGCCGATCGATGCGCGTCATCCGCTCCCACACATTGAGCGGCGGACGCCTGGATGAGCAAACGGTTGGCAAAACCTGGATCGCCCATGACTTCGCGCGCCGCACATCGCGCGCCATTCAGCTTGGCAGCTGGCGCGGCGCCGTATTTTGGCGGCGGGCGCTGGCGGCTTTGCTCGCGGATATGAAAGAGACGGCGCCGAACGAATATGGCGATACAGAGCGATCGTTGCGCCAACGGCTGAATGCGGAGCAGCGCCCAAGCGACGCTTCCGCCCTCCGCCTGCTCGGCGGCGCGCCGCCCCCGCGCGCGGTGAAAACGCATATGGACGCCGACGCGCCGCCCCTCAATTTGGAGCGATTGCAGCCCGCGCCGAAGCCCG
This sequence comes from Neomegalonema sp., assembly GCA_022760355.1. Taxonomy (GTDB): domain Bacteria; phylum Pseudomonadota; class Alphaproteobacteria; order Rhodobacterales; family Rhodobacteraceae; genus JALEGB01. The sequence continues at coordinate 41,622 of JALEGB010000040.1, read as the reverse complement.
AAACGCCGACGGGCTTGGAACGGGCCGTCGGAACGGCGGAGCCGGAAGCCCAGCCGGCCGACGCTGACGCTGACGCTCCCCAACCGGAACCGGCCGCCGAGGATGCGGCGGCCGACGCAGCCACAGAGCCGGAGGCCAAAGCGCCCATGCTGGCCCCGCGGCGCCCCAAGCCTGGCGGCAAAGCCGCGCCAGTCGATGATGAGGCGCTGGAGGCGGCCAGCCTCGCCGCCCAGCGGTGGCGCGCGCGCTATGCGGAAATCTTGAGCGATCGTCAGTCCGGCGCGAAGCATGAGACGATCAGCTTCAGCGCCAAAGGCGAGGAGGAAGCGGACGCCGAAGCTCTGGAGACGCTGGCCGCCTGTGTCGCATCCGGCGTCGCGGGGCCCAACGCCGAGCTTCTGGACCGCGCGATCGGCGCCGACCTCGCCTGGACGACGCGCCAACTGCTCGGGCTGCGCCTGCGCTGGAGCGAGCGCGGGGCCCATCCGCCGGCCCCGGAGCCCATTCGGCTCGCCTGGCGCACGATCGCCTATGCGGATCAGGATGCGGACCTGCAGACTGAGGAGATGTTTTTTCTCTTCTTCGCCAGCAAACTGCTGCAGCGGGCCGAGCGCGAAGGGCGCGACGCCGACGCATTCACAGAGCCAATGGTGAAGCTGCTGCCGGATCTGGCCAACCCATTTGCAACCGGCGGCGGCGAGCGTGTCACCGTGTCGCCCTATAAAGGCTGGCTGCGGGACTATGTCTATCTGGCCAAGCGCAAGGAGACCGGACAGGAGATCGACGCGCTCGATGATGAGGCGGTTCTCGCGCGCTTGGACCGGATTCTGTTTTTTCTGGCGCTGGTCACCTGCCGGCCGGCCGACCTGCGCCCGGAGGCGCCCACCGCCCTGTGGGACCCGATTTTCCGAAACGCGCGCGGCGAGGCCCGCGCGCTGGACGCCCCGCTGATCGCACGCGGCCGGCTGGAGCGCTATTTCCGCTCCGGCGATCCGATCTCGCTCGCCTATGCGCACGCCTTTGAGAAAATAACGACGCGCCATCAGCAGTTTCAGTTGGACGATATCGCGCCGCTGAACAGATTGGTGAAAAGAATGCGCCAAGCCCAAAAAGGAGGAAAAAACGCGTGACCCTTCGTCAGATCGGCCGTTTGCAAGTCGCTGAGGTTCTTGCTGAGTTTGTGGAAAAAGAAGCCCTGCCGGGGCTGGCTGTCACCGCCGAGCAGTTTTGGTCCGGCCTGGATGCGCTCATCCACGATCTTGCGCCGGAAAATCGCGCTTTGCTGGCCAAGCGCGATGAGCTGCAGGCGAAGATCGACCAATGGCATGTCGCCCATCGCGGCGCGCTGACCGATGCGGACGCGTATCAGGCCTTCTTGCGCGAGATCGGCTATCTGCTGCCGGAGGGCGAGCCTTTCACGGTCGAGACCGATTTCGTCGACCAGGAAATCGCTGAAATTGCCGGGCCGCAGCTCGTGGTGCCGGTGATGAACGCCCGCTATGCGCTGAACGCGGCGAACGCCCGTTGGGGCAGCCTGTATGATGCGCTCTATGGCGGCGACGCCATTTCCGACGAGGGCGGCGCGGCGCGCGGCGGCGCCTACAACCCTGCTCGCGGCGCAAAGGTTGTCGCCTGGGCGAAGAGCTTCCTGGATCGCGCAGCGCCGCTGGTTTCGGGCAGCCATGCTGAGGCGACGGCGTATGCGGTTGAAGATGGGCGGCTGATCGTCACGCTGCAGGGCGGCGCCCAGGTTGGCTTGGCGGACCCTCGCCGCTTCATCGGCTGGCAGGGCGAGACCGAGGCGCCGAGCGCCGTTCTGGTCCGCCATAATGGGCTGCACGCCCACATCGCCATTGACCGCGCGCATATGATTGGCGCCAACGACCCGGCCGGCGTGGCGGATGTGATCCTGGAAAGCGCAATTTCCGCGATTATGGATTGCGAAGACTCCGTCGCCGCAGTCGATGCGGAGGATAAAACGGTCGTCTATCGGAACTGGCTCGGCCTGATGAAAGGCGATCTGGAGGAGAGCTTCGCGAAGGGCGGCCGCACGATCACCCGCCGCCTTGAGGGCGACCGCAGCTACCTTACCGCCAGCGGGGATGAGATTCGACTGCATGGTCGATCGCTGATGCTGGTCCGCAATGTCGGCCATCTCATGACAACGCCCGCAGTGCTCGATGAGGAGGGCCGCGAAGCGCCAGAGGGCCTGCTCGACGCGGCGATGACGGCGCTGATCGCTCTGCACGACATACTCAAACCAGAAGGCGCGGCCATCCGTAACTCGCGCAAGGGCTCCGTCTATGTGGTCAAGCCGAAGATGCACGGCCCGGAGGAAGTGGCGTTCGCGGACAAAATTTTCGCCCGCGTTGAGGCGATGCTCGGCCTGTCGGCGAATACGATCAAAATGGGCGTGATGGATGAGGAGCGCCGCACGACGGTCAACCTCATGGAATGCATCCGCGCCGCCCGCCGTCGGATCGTGTTCATCAACACCGGCTTCCTCGATCGCACCGGCGACGAAATCCACACCTCGATGGAAGCCGGGCCGATGATCCGCAAGGCGGACATGAAGGCCCAGCCTTGGATCAAGGCGTATGAGGATTGGAACGTTGATATCGGCTTGGCTTGCGGCCTGCGCGGACGGGCGCAAATCGGCAAAGGCATGTGGGCGGCGCCGGATCTGATGGCGGCGATGCTGAAGGAAAAAGTCGCCCATCCGCGCGCCGGCGCCAACTGCGCCTGGGTGCCTTCCCCAACCGCAGCCACGCTGCACGCGACGCATTATTTTGAGGTTTCCGTCGTCGAGAGGCAGTTTGAGATCGCCAAGGGCGGCCGCCGGGCCAGCTTGTCGGACCTGCTCACGATCCCGCTTGCAGACCGTTTGAACTGGAGCGCGGAGGAAATTCGCTCTGAGATCGATAATAACTGCCAAGGCCTGCTCGGCTATGTGGTGCGCTGGATTGACCAGGGCGTCGGCTGTTCAAAAGTGCCGGACATCCATGATGTCGGGCTGATGGAGGACCGCGCGACGCTACGGATTTCATCACAACATCTGGCGAACTGGCTGCATCAGGGCGTTGTCAGCGCGGAGGAAGTCCGCGCAGCGCTGGAGCGGATGGCGGTGAAGGTCGATGCGCAGAATGCGGGCGATCCAGACTACAGGCCGATGGCGCCGGACTTTGACAAGTCGATCGCATTCCAGGCGGCCTGCGAGCTGGTTTTCGAAGGAACCAAACAGCCCTCCGGTTACACCGAGCCAGTGTTGCATCGCCGTCGATTGGAGCTGAAAGCGGCGCAAGGCCAGGATGCGAACTCCTAAATCTGGCGCCGTCGACGCAAAAACTTCCACAACGTCGATGGTCGCCCCCCTTATGCGGCGTTGTGACTGAAAGCGAATGGGACGGCGCGGCGGCGCCGTCCTTATCTCAGCGTGTGAGATGGAAGGGACGTCGATGATCCATGAGTTCCTGATCGGCTCTGCGATCATCTTTATTTCGATCGTTGTGCAAGCGTTGTTTGTCGGCGGCGCGCTGGCGGTGCTTGAGCATCGGCGCGAATGGGCGGCGCGGCATCCGCGCATTCTCAAAGTCGCGATGGTCGTCGGCGCCATCGCGCTTTGGCTGATGATCGCCCATAGCGTCGCGGTCTGGATGTGGGCGATCGCATTCTACGCGCTGTCGATCTTTCCGGATTTGGATACGTCGGTCTATTTTGCGGCCGTCTCGTTCACGACACTCGGCTTTGGGGACATCATCCCGCCGCTAGAGTGGCGACAGCTGGCCGGCCTATGCGCTGCGAACGGGCTGCTGGTCTTTGGCGTCAGCGCCGCCGTGCTGGTCGAAGTTTTGCGCCAACTGGGCTCGGATCGAGACTAAGTTGGCGCCTCATTCAGCAGGCGCCGTCAGCCCGGGCGCGCAGTTGAGCGCCGAAGCGCCGCGGACGGCGCTTCGGCTTTGCGTGGTGCAAGGGAGGCCGCCGCGCAACGCGCACGGCGGAGGCGTCTTAGCCAAACATGTCCGACGTAATGCCGTCGTACCAAGCCAGGCTCTCTTCGTAGGTCTTCTTCCGCAACGCGGCGTCTTCGCCGGTTTTGCTGATGAAGCCGTCGATCTTCGCAATCTTCTCTTCAGTCGGCTTGTAGCTCGCGCCGACTTTCACGCCGTCATTATCGTCGATCAGCGACCAGCAGGTATTCGAGAACTTGGCTGGGAACATTTTCGAGCCGGTCAGCGCGCTGCGCACGGCCATCGCCGCCACCTTAGCCTGACTGTTCGCCGCAAAGCCGGATTTCGGCATGTCGCCATTCTGGGTTGCGTCGCCAACCACATGGATGTTTTCGTCCACACGGCTTTGCAGCGTCGCCGGCACAATCTCGCACCAGCCCTTCGCATTGGTCAGGCCGCCCATCTCAGCGATTTTGCCCGCCTTCATCGCTGGCACGACGTTGCAGACCGACGCCTTCGTCGCCTCACCGTCGACCACGACCTCCATCGTGTCCGGCCGCACTTCGCTGACCTTGCCGAAGTCGCCGCCGACCCACTCAATCATGCCTTTGTAATGGTTCTCCCAGCCTTCCTGGAACAGCGCCATTTTTGAGAATTTCGGCTTCGGATCAAAGATCAGGATCTTCGCCTTCGGCTTCGTTTTCTTGAGCACATGCGCGACCATCGAGATACGCTCATATGGTCCTGGCGGGCAGCGATACGGGTTCGGCGGCGCCACCATCACATACACGCCGTTCTCAGGCATGGCCTCCACCTGCGCCTTTAACAGCTGTGTTTGGCTTCCGGCTTTGTAGGCGTGCGGCATCTTATTCTGCGCGCTCACGCTCCAGCCCGGTACCGAACCGTCCACAAAATCCACGCCAGGGCTGACAATCAACCGATCGTAGGGGACCTTCTCGCCGCCAGCCAGGCTGATCATTTTCTTGTCGCGGTCAATGCCGATCGCCCAGTCATGCACAACGTTGACGCCATAGTCCGACGCCAGCTTGCCATAGGAGTGGCCGAGCGACTCGAAGGAGCGATAGCCGCCAATATAGAGGTTGGAGAAGAAGCAGGTGTAGTAAGTGCGGGTCGGCTCGATCAGCGTAACGTCGATTGCGCCCTTGGCGCCCTTCGCGATGTAACGGGCCGCCGTCGCGCCGCCAGCGCCGCCGCCAATCACCACCGCTTTCGGCCGCGCCGCGCCCAGCACCGCTGGCGCATACAGCGTTGCGCTAACTGCGCCCGCTGTAGCAATAAAACCGCGTCTAGTTACTGTCATTTTCGACCTCCCAGTCCTGTTCAAGGTTTAGTTATTTAGTGGCCTTTGCGAAGTAGGCCGCAAGGCTGGCAATCTCCTCGTCGGAAAGTCTTCCAGCAATCATTTGCATCACCGGACTTTCTCTTTTTTTGATTTTGAACGCATGCATTACGGCGACGAAGTCTTTCTCACCCCATCCCGCAATACTTGGAATTCCCTTGTCGTCTTTTCCGGGCAAGTGGCATGACACACACTCCGATGAGAGGTACTCGCCATATTCAGGATCGCCCTTAACTGCGAAAATCTTTGGATCAAGATCCGGGCTGGTTGGCGGCACGGTCCTGGGCGCCTCGGGAATGTCGCTCGGCTTGTCCGAATATTGCCGCAGAAACGCAACGAGGTTGGCCCGATCGTCCGCACTGCGCAACGCGCCTGCCGTCATCCGCGTGCCTTTGACGAACTTCCGCGGATTCTTGACGAACTCCGAGATCGTTTTGTCGGTCCAGACGAGCCCATCATCGCCCGCCTTCTTCATCGCCTTTGAGAAAACGAACCCATCCGTATGCCCGGCCTTTCGGCCCATAATGCCGTTCAGATGCGGCCCCAGCTTATGTTGCGCTTTGGGCCCGACATCGTGACACACAGCACACCGTTTGAAGACGCGCGCGCCTGCTTTCTCATCCCCGGCGCTGGCGGCGTTCGCCGCCAACAGTGGGGCGACCAGCGCGCCCAGGCGCGCCGCCGCATAGATATGCCTCCGGACCCACATCATTCTTGTCCAACCGACTTGAGATACTCGATCAACGCCTTGCGGTCTGACGCTTTGCGTACGCCGCCAAACGCCATATAGGTGCCCTTGGCCCAGGCCAGCGGCTTGGCCATGAACGCGTCCAGCGACGCGGCGTCCCAAACCTCGCCAGCCGCCGCCTTCTTCTTGAAGGTTTTAGAGTAGCGGAACCCAGCGACAGAGCCGATCGGCGCGCCAAGTACTTTGTACAGACCCGGCCCAACCTTGTTCTTCGCACCCTTGCCAACAGCGTGACACGCCTTGCACGCCCGGAACACTTTCTTGCCGCGCTCCGCCAAAGCGGCGTCGATCGCAACCACAGCGGCTTCTTTTGGCGCCGCTGCTTTCTTTGCGCCCGGTTCGCCCGGCGCGACCAGCTTCAGATACTCGATCAGCGCTTGGCGATCCTCGGCTTTGCGCACACCGCCGAAGGCCATCATCGTGCCGCGCGCCCAGCTCATTGGCTTCTTCAGGAAGGCGTCCATTGTGGCGCTGTCCCAAACCGCGCCCTCCGCAGCTTTGGCTTTAAAGACCTTGGAGTATTTGAAGCCTGGAACCGAAGCGAGCGGGCTGCCCATGATCTTCGCCAGCGCCGGCCCAACTTTGTTCTTCGCCCCTTTGCCGGCGTCGTGACAGGCCGTGCACTGGCGAAACAGCTTCTCACCGCGCTTGGCCAGCTCCATATCGATCGCGGCCGCCTTTGGGGCTGCGGTCGGCTTATCGGCGACCTTGGCGTCGGCCTTCGGCGCATCTTTCTTCGCGTCGGCGGCCGCTGTCGGCGCAGGCGCTTTTGCGTCGTCCTTGGTTGCGCCGCTATCCGGGGTTACGTCCAGAACCCGAGCCCGACCGGTAACCTTCACGCTTTCCTTGCAGTCTTTCATACATGGATCACGCTTTTTAAAGATCGGGCTGTCCGGCCGATCATCCAGCTTAAAGTTCTTTTTGTTTGGCAGCTCGATGGTGGTGAAGTTTTTGTCGGACAGAACAAAGTCTTCATCAACCAAATCGTTCAGGTAGAGCAAGTAAGCGGTAATCGCGTAAACGTCGTCATCGGAGAGCGACTGCGCGGCGCCAAACGGCATTGAACGGTGGACATAGTCCCAAATCGTCGATGTGTAGGGCCAGTAGGAGCCGATCGTCTTGACCGGATCTTCGGATTTCAGCGTATCCTTGCCGCCCGCCAGCACCGGCCAGCGATCAACGCCTTCGCCGAAGTCGCCATGGCAGGAGGCGCAGAGCTTGCCATACAGCTCCTCGCCGGTTGCAACGCTGCCTTTGCCTGGCGGCAGCCCCTTGCCGTCGGGGCGAATATCGATGTCCCACGCCTTCACTTCAGCCTCGGTGGCGGGACGCCCCAGTCCCAGCTTTTCAGCCGCGGCCCATCCGGCGAATAGCGAAGCGCTCACACAGACCGCCGCCGCGATAGAGCGTCGATTAAGAAATCTCGACATTTTCGACGACTCCCTTTTCTGAAACATGCCAGGTCTGAATGCTGTTGTTGTGGTAAATTGAGTTCTTGCCCCGAACTTCTCGCAGTTCATCCTTTGTTGGTTGAACATACCCCGTCGAGTCATGGGCTCGGCTTTGTAGAAGAAGTGGCTCACCGTTCCATTTGAACTCGTAGTAAAAACGGTGCATTGACTTTGAAAGGCTTGGGCCATCAATGCGTGCGCGCACCCAGTTCTTGCCGCCGTCCAACGTTACGTCAACCCGAGGTATTGTGCCGCGACCGGACCAGGCCAGCCCGGTAAGAACTGTCGGGCCGCTACCGTGCTTAATCGGCGCCTGCGGGCTCGGCGAAGTGATCACCGACTTCGCGTCCATCTCCCACGTAAAGCGACGGGCGACGCCGCTCTCCAGCAGATCGGTGTATTTCGACGTCTCTTCGCGATGGTGCCACGGCTTATCGCCCAGCTCCAGCCGGCGCAGCCATTTCACCCACATGTTGCCTTCCCAGCCGGGAACAACCAACCGCACCGGATAGCCCTGCTCCGGACGCAGCGCCTCGCCGTTCATTTTGAACGCGACCAGGCAGTCATCCAACGCCTTCTCCATCGGGATGGACCGCGTCATGCCGGAGGCGTCCGCGCCCTCGGCCAGCAGCCACTTCGCCGAGGTTTTGACCCCAGCCTCTTTCAGCAGCAGCGACAGCTTGACCCCAGTATACATGACGTTGTGGATCATGCCGTGCGTGAATTGGCAGCCATTCAGCTGCGCGCCGCGCCACTCCATGCCGCCATTCGCCGCGCATTCCAGGAAATACACATGGTTTTGGCGGGGAAACCGCAGCAGATCTTCAAGCGTGAACACCAGCTGGCTATCGACCAGACCATTGATCATCAGCCGATATTGGCCTGGGTCCACCTCAGCGATGCCGGCGTGGTGCCGCTCGAAACACAGGCCGTTCGGCGTAATGATGCCGTCAAGCTCATGCAGCGGCGTGAAGTTCACGGACGACACCGGACTAGCCGTCAGCCACTCCACATTGCGCCGCACCACGTGCTTTTCATATTGCGACGGCGTCCCGTACGGGCGCGCGTCAACCCCCTCGCCCGGCGTCGTGGTCCAGGAAGGCAATCCAGTAATCGCCGGATCATCCTTTGCGCGGGCCGTAGCAGGAACCAGCGCCGCGGCGGCGACGCCTGTTGTTAAAAAAGCCCGCCGGCTTGCTGAAGGTTCTTTTGCCTCACTCACGCAGCACTCTCCCTTGTCAAACGCTCTGGCGTCGTCGCCGGCCTGAAGCCGGGGACGCGCCAATCAATTTCACGCGCCACGGACGCGCACGGACTTGTTCGGATCGATGGAAATCGTCTTCTTTCGGCGGATGTAGGCTTCAACCACGTCCCAAATCGCCGGCCCCTCGACGCCCTCATTCACGGACGCCCACCCGGCAACGACATATGTCTTGGCAGGGTCGATCGCTGCGCCGGTCTTCAGCACAGTCATGTCGCTGATCCGCTTGCCGACCGGCTTGGAGATATCGATCGTGTAGCCCATGCCGCCGACCCGAACCATGTCCCCGCCCTGCTGATAGTAGGGGTCGGGATGGAACAGGTTGTCCGCAACATCCTCCAAAATGGCGTGCAGTTGCGCGCCGGTCATCTCGCTGCGATAGGCGGACGGGTAGCTCATCGACGTTGCGGCGAAGAGGTCTTCGCGCGTAATCGGCGCGCCTGGCAATAGGCTTGGCCCCCATCGGAAACCAGGCGACAGCGCGATATCCGCCTCTCGCTCCGAGATCAGAGCGTTGCAAATCAGATCATCCCAGGTGCCGTTGAAGTTGCCGCGCCGATACAGCAAGCCCTCGGTTACTCCAAGCGTCTCCCCCAGCTCAGCCGCAAAAGGCGCCCTCTCCGCCTTTATCCGCGCGGCCATCGTCGCATCCGGCGCGATGACATCGGCGAAGATTGGGATCAGCTTGTGCCGCAGCCCCTTCACCTCGCCTGCGCTGACATCCAGATCGATCCGGGAGATGAACTTGCCGTTCGATCCGGATGCGATCAGATGCGTTTTGCCAACCTTCACCGGCTCCGGCAGGGCGTCATGCGTGTGGCCGCACAGAATCACGTCGATCCCCGGCGCCCGCGCGGCGAGTTTCCGGTCGACGTCAAAACCATTGTGGCTCAGCAGGACGACGACATCCGCGCCTTTTTTGCGCACTTCCGCCGCGAGCTTGGCGATACGCTCCTCGCGCACGCCAAAGGAAAGGCCCGGGAACATCCATTTGGGATTGGCGATCGGTAGGTAGGGAAAGGCTTGACCGATCACCGCGATCTTAGCGCCGCCGCGTTCGAAGATTTTGTACGGCTCGTAGGCGGGCTCATCCCACTCCGCGTCAAAGATGTTGGCGCCGAGGAAGGCGAAGCCGAGGCTCTTGACCAGCTCGTCCACCCGATCCCGCCCAAAGGTGAACTCCCAATGCGCCGTCATCGCGTCTGGCTTCAGCGCCCCCACGAGATTGACGACGTCCTGACCGTTCGTCTTGTGCGAGACGTAGCTGCCCTGCCAGGTATCCCCACCATCCAGCAGCAGCGCGTCCGGCCGCTCCGCCCGGATGGCGTTGATCACCGTGGCGCACCGGTCCAGACCGCCCATCCGGCCATAGGCCTTCGCCAATGCGACGAAATCCTGATCGGTCAGCGCGTAAGCGGCGGGTGAGCCGGGCTTGATGTCGTACAGTTTAAGGAAATCTGCGCCGGTCACATGCGGAGGTTGCCCCTGGGCGGCGCCGACGCCGAGATTAATTTCGGGCTCGCGGAAATAGACCGGCGTCACCTGAGCGTGCAGATCCGTCATATGGATCAGCGTGACGGATCCCAGAGGATCGAAGGCCAGCAGCTCATCCTGCGTCAAACGCTGCTGCGCCGCCAGTTGCGCCCACTGTCCAACGCCGGACGCGCCGACAATCGCAGATGCAGCAACCGTTGCTTGCACGAAATCGCGCCGAGAGATCATAGACCGCCCTCCCGTCGACCATCGACAAAGAGAAGGTCCATGCCTTCGTTTGTTTTACGCATAGCGGCGCCGGCGAGCATCTGCGAGATCCGCAAACGCCCTGACGCCGCCGCCATATAGGCGGACAGCCGGTCCATCATTTCCTCCCTGGATCAGCGCTTATGTGGCCTTTGGCTCTTATCGCCGATCCGTCGTCGCCTAGCTGACAGTAATCGTCTTCTCTTTTGAGTAGACGCTGCCATCATCATCCGTCCATTCGAACCGAACTGTGCCGGTTTTCGGCACCTTCATCTCGAACTTGAAGTACGGATTAGCCGAAATCGACGGTTCAATCGCAACATCCAGTACAAGTTCGCCCTCGAACGTTGTTTTAAAGCGATTGATAATTTTCCGCGGAATTGGCGCGCCTGTGTCAGGGTCTTTGCGATGCCCCGATTCCATGGGGTGGGAGATCAGGGTTTTGATCGTCACCACATCGCCGGCTGCAGCCGTCTTTGGAACTTTTACGCGCGGTCTTGGCTTAGACATCAGCGCAACCTCCTGTTTATTATATAATTATCCGCCGCAACCGCCGATCGTCACTTTCACGTAGCTCGACGCTTTCGCAAAAGAGCCATCGGCAAGCTTCGCAACAGCGGTCACGTTTTGGGTTTGAATCAAACGCATCCGGGTCGAGGCTTCCGGCGCGCCCGCAAGCGGCCCGAAAGTGAATGTCGCAACTTTGGGGCTCGGGTTGCCATCCGCCACGATCAGGATCGCCGAAGCGCCCTCAGCGCTGACCGAAACCTGAACAGCATTGCCGTTTTCCGCGATTTCAGGAGCGGTAAGCGTAACGCCGCCTTCCTTAATCGCCGCGCCGCCCGTGAACTCAGCAATCGCCTCGTCAGCTGTCGCGATTTTGGCTACGCTGGCGCTCGGCAGTCCCATCGCCGCTGTCGCAACGGCGCCTGCGCCGAGCGCCAGGGTTTGACGCCTGGTAAATTTCATCTGTTCCTCTCCCTGTCGCGCCGACTTGTCGATGGCCACCGTCAGATGGGGCTTGCCGGCTTGTCAGCATGTCTTCACCAGTATGCTTGGACGGACCGCGCAACCTGGGTTCAGCTTTAGTGAAACACGGCGACGCCATTTCAACAAACAATAAATTCAAAAAATAGAATTTGTTTATGGGTCAAGCGCTTCCAGCCGCCTCGCCCCTCAAATAGCGGGCGCAACCGACATGACGGTGAGCAAAATCACCCCAAAAAACAAACTCATAAGTCAACAAGGCTGACCCGCATGACGGCGGCCCCGCCTGACATCGCCCTACTCTCGCGCACGCGACCTCTAGCGTCAGGAGCAAACATATAATATTTTATGAATGTATTGGCCGAGCGCTCGACGGCCCGGGAGGACAGAATGAGAATCGTTGCAGCCCTTGTGATCGCGCTGCTCGCCAGCGCCTCGCCAGCCTCATCGGAGGCGCGTCGTCTACAGCTTGTCATGGTCGAACTGGCGCACTGCCCCATCTGCAAGAAATGGGAGCGGGAAGTCGGCGGCGTCTACGCTAAAACCGCTGAGGGCAAACGTGCGCCGTTGCGACGCATTGATATAACCGCGCCCCCGCCGGACGAGTTTGACTTCAAGTCATGGCCGAAGTTGTCCCCGACCTTTGTCCTCTTTCGCGGACGGGAAGAAATCGGACGGATAGAAGGCTATAGCGACGACTTCTTTTTTTGGGCCCGGCTGGGGCAAATCCTGGCCAAAGCCGAACCTTAACCAACCGCGACGATGATATGCTTGCAACAGGCTGGTTGGGGCGATCTAAGCGGGGGCGCTAAACGAGAAATTTGAAAGTTGACCGATGCCGCTGCCCGCTTTCGACAAAGGCTTAAGCGACGCCGAAATGGACCAGTTGATGGAGCAGGCGCGGGCGGCGACGAGCTTCTTAAAAGCGCTCGCGCATGAAGGTCGACTTCTGATCCTCTGCCACCTGACCTCTGGCGAGAAATCCGTCACGGAACTTGAAGATCTTCTCTCAGCGCGGCAAGCTTCAGTTTCGCAGCAACTTGCGAGACTGCGGCTAGAAGGCTTGGTCGACTTCCGGCGCGAAGGAAAAGCGATATACTACCGCCTCAGCGATGATCGCGTTTCTGGAATGCTCGAAATCGTCTACGGAATGTTCTGCGAAAACGACAGTAAAAACAATAAGTCGTAAGCAGGGAGGACAGGATGGATTGGACGGCCGACGCGGTTATCGCCGCGCTCGCGGGCGTGTCTACGGGCGTGCTTCTTGGACTTGCCGCACGCCGCGGCGGCTTCTGTACGCTTGGCGCAGTTGAAGAAGCGCTCTACGCGCATAATTTCGATCGCGCCCGCATGTGGTCCCTAGCGCTGGCCACCGCTATTCTGGGCGTCGCCGCGCTGCAGGCGGCGAACCTCCTGGACCCGGCCCAATCGGCCTACGCCGCGCGCGCCTGGAACCCGCTGGCCAGCATTGTCGGCGGGCTGCTGTTTGGCTACGGCATGGCGATCGCCGGAAATTGCGGCTATGGCGCTCTGGCCCGGCTGGGCGGCGGCGATCTACGCGCGTTCGTGCTCGTGATTGTCATTGGGCTCAGCGCCTACATCACGCGCTCCGGCCCCCTGGCGCCACTGAGGCTGGCGCTTTTTCCCGATCGACCAAGCACCGGCAGCTTTAGCCTGGCGCAGGATTTCACCGCCCTTACCGGCCTGAACCCGATGCTTCCCAGCATCGTGATCGCGGCGGCGCTCGCGGCGTGGGCGATGGGGACCCCACGCTTTCGCAACTCGCGGCGACTAGTGTTCTGGAGCATCGTCGTCGGCACCGCGATCGTTGCGGGCTGGGCCGCCACCAGCTGGATCGCGCAACATGGTTTCAGCGCCGCGCCAACGGCCTCCCACAGCTTCACGGCGCCCATTGGCGAGACGATGATTTACCTGATGACCGCCAGCGGCGGCGGCCTGTCTTTCTTTGTCGGATCGGTCTTTGGCGTTGTCGGCGGCGCACTCATCGGCAGCATCTCAAAAGGGTACTTTCAGTGGGAGGCGTGCGACGACCCGCGCGAACTCGGTCGCCAAATTCTCGGCGCAGCGCTGATGGGATGCGGCGGCGTCCTGGCGATGGGATGCTCGATCGGGCAGGGCATGACCGCCTTCTCACTGCTCGCCTACAGCGCCCCGATCACACTCACAGCCATCGCTGTCGGCGCCGCGCTGGGCCTCCGACAGCTGATCTCCGGACTCGCCTTCAGCAAATAGGCCGCGCCGGCGAAGCGAAGGGCCAGCGGAACGGCCGGCCCCTCGCACTATCGATCAAACCCATACAGAGTCGCGGGATTGTCGACCAAGATGCGCTGGATTTGCGCTTCGCTCGCCCATTCAAGCAGAATGTCCAACAGCTCGGCGTCGTCCGGATAGGCCGCCCGCGGCACACCGACATGAGGCCAGTTTGATCCCCAAATAATCCGCTCCGGCGCATGTGCGATGACCCGCTTCGCGACCGGCGCCACATCCTCATAATGCGGCCCGCCAAGCTTGCTGGTCTCATATCCGGCGCAAATCTTGAACCACACATCCCCACGATCCAGCAGCCGCAGGATCTCATCCACGCGTCGATCATCCGCAGGAACCGGCTCCAGAAACTTGGCGATGTGATCGATGATGAACGGAACTTCGATCGACTGCAGCATTGGCAGATGATCATCTAGCTCGCGCCCGTCAAATTGCACCATAAGATGCCACCCGACCGCGCGAGCCAGCTTTTCCACCGGCTTCAGCCGAGCGATCGGCGTCGCGCCGCCCGGCAAGTTCATGATCCGCGCGCCCCGGACGCCACGCGCATGCATGGCCTCAAGATCTGCGACAGTCATATCCTCCGACACCGCGACGACGCCGCGCGCGACGTTCGGCCCGAGCTGATCCAGCGCCGCCAAAGTCGACCCGTTGTCGAACTGGTAGGCGTTTGACTGGGTCACGACGACCCGCTCAAGCCCAAGCCGCTTCTGGAGCTGACGATAATCCTCGACGGTCGCGAGCTCCGGAATCGCCGGCCCGCCCGGCTGCGCCTCAAACCCTTCCAGGTAAATGTGGATATGCGTATCAACCGCGCCGGGCGGCGGCGTCAGTTTTGGCGCAGGCCCGCTCAGCGGGCGCGTGTTTGGCGGCGGCGTCATCTCATCCTCCTCTACTCGGCCTTCAGCGCGTATGCAGCCAGCGCGTCGCGATTAACCTCGACGCCCAACCCCGGCCCATCGGGCACAGCAACAACGCCGCCCTTATGGAGAATGGGCTGCGCCAGCACAGCCTGCCGGAACGGATTCTCCGTCTGGTCAAACTCGAGCATCGGGGCGCGCGGCTCCGGACGCGGCGGATCGTGGGGCAGCGCCGAGAGGAACTGCAGACAGGCGGCGATGGAAATCCCAGTGCCCCAGCAATGCGGCTGACACCGCACGCCGTGGAGGCTGGCCAAATCGGCCACGCGCCTGATTTCCGTAAAGCCGCCGACGCCCAACACATTTGGCTGAATGATATCCACCGCCCGTTGCGCCAACGGTTCGCGCATGGCGTAACGCGTATGCCAGGTCTCTCCCGCGGCGACTGGGATCGGCTGTTGGGCGCGTACCGCCCGGTACCCATCTAACAGCTCGGGCAGCACCGGCTCCTCGAACCAGTCGATGTCGAACTTGGCGGCGCGCCGCCCGAGCTCAATCGCCTCCAGCGGATCATAGCCGTGGTTCGCATCGATCATCAGCCGCGTATCCGCGCCAATCGCCGCGCGCACCGCTTCGATCACCTTCAGATCCTCCTCGACATCGAAGCCGATTTTGATCTTCACCGCGCTAAAACCGTCCCTTGCGTATGTCCCGGTCTCCGCCGCCATCGCCTCGACGCGATCGACGCCTGCGGGACGGAAACCGCCAGTCGCATAGGCGCGCGCCTCCTCGCGGAACCGGCCGCCGAGCAACATTGAAATAGGCTGCCCAAACCGCTTCCCCTTCAAGTCCCACAGGGCGACATCGATGCCGCCCAGCCCGGTAACGGCGAGGCCGCGCTGCCCTTGATCCCGTAAAAAATTGTAGAGATCGAGCCAGATTTTCTCTGTCTCCAGCGGGTTTCGCCCTTGCAACCGCGGCGCATAGGCCTGCACGACGGCGGCGTTGAGCCGCGCGGGCCCCAGGCATTCGCCCCATCCCACAGCGCCATCTTCACAAACCACTTCCACCAGGCAGTGTGTTCGCCGCTCGAACCGCCCCGAAGCGCTTTCGAACGGAACCGAAAGCGGATGATCGAGCAGGTGGGTGCGTACTGCTTCGATCTTCATGCCTGGTTCTGCTCGATCAATCGCGCCATCATCTCATTCTCTTCCGCTGTGAGATCCGTCAGCGGCGCGCGCACCGCCCCGGCAGGATGGCCGACAAGGCGAACGCCAGCCTTGATCGCGGAGACCGCATAGCCCTTCTGGCGGTTTCGGATCGCCATAAAGGGATAGAAGAAGTCATTGAGGATTTGGCGCATTGTCGCTTTGTCGTCAGCCCGCAGCGCGCCGTAAAACTTCTGCGCCAGCTTCGGAACGAAGTTGAATACAGCGGAGGAATAGGTGGTGAAACCGGCGCCAAGATACGCTTCAGCAAACAGCTCCGCCGTCGGCATGCCGCCGACATAAGTCAGGCGATCGCCCAGCCGCGCCGTAATCTGCCGCACCAGACCAATATCGCCGGAGCCGTCCTTAAAGCCGACCAGGTTCGGACATTCATTGGCCAGCCGCTCAATCCAGTCGGCCTGCAGGATGCAATTGTCGCGGTTGTAAATGATCACGCCAATATCAACCGCGTCGCACACGGCTTTAACATGCGCGTACAATCCCTCCTGCGGGGCGTCGATCAGATAGTGCGGCAACAGCAGAACGCCGTCCGCGCCCGCGGCCTCAGCCGCCTGGGCCAACTCGACAGCCATCTTGCCGCCATAGCCGCAGCCAGACACGATCGGCGTCTCGCCCGCAGCCGCCTTGGCGGCGCTTACGATCGTCGGCACCTCTTCCGGCGCAAGGGAGAAGAACTCTCCAGTTCCTCCCGCCGCAAACAGCACGCTCGCGTCAAAGCCGGCAAGCCACTCGATATGTGAGGCGTAACTTTTCGACTCGAAGGCGCCGCTCTCATCAAAATGCGTTACAGGAAAGGAGAGCAGCCCCGCGCCCAGGGCCTGCTTCAACGCTGCGTGCTCCATCGAAAAACTCCCTAGCAAGCTTGTTATCTCAACTTATCATACAAGCTAGCGAGGACATGTCAATTTGATGTGGCCGACGCGCGGGCCCGAATGAGCGCTCGATAGCGGTCCGCACTGCTATCCAGATGAACCCGCATCGCCGCCCGCGCCGCCGCCGCGTTGCGCAAGGAGATCGCATCGGCGATGCTGCGATGTTCTTCCTGTATCTGCCGCAAATAGGTCGACGTGCTGCGCTCCGGCGCGCTGTCGCCATAGAGCGCCGCCGCCAATGACGCTCGCGGAATCACGTTTTCGCCGATGATCTCCAAAAACTCTCGGAAGCGCGGGTTGTTCGTCGCGTCCGCACAGGCGAGATGAAACTCAAAGTCAGCCGGGCTCGTCGTCCGCCCCTCGGCGATACAGGCGTCAATCTCCTCAAGGCGCTCCCAAATCGCATGCTCCTGAGCAGGCGAGCGGCGCTCGGCCGCAAGCGCCGCGGCCTCGGTCTCAACAGCAACTCGAAGCTCAAGCATCTCTACAATCTTGGAAATCTTCTCCTTCTCTGGCGGATGCGCGAACAGAAGAGACGTCGGGCGGCTGTCGATCACGAACACGCCAACCCCCTGTTTAGGCTCAACCAGCCCGTCCGCCCGCAATGCGGCGATGGCCTCGCGGACCACCGTCCGGCTTACCTTGTGCCGACGCGTAAGCTCCGCCTCGCTCTCCATTTTATCGCCGGGCTTCAACGGCCCCTCGAGGATGGACCGCCGCAACTCCTGCGCGACCGCCTCCACCAGCGTCATTCGGTCTGACCGCCGCCGACGACCACCCCGCACCTCGCCCTCACTCACCTCGCGCGCTGAGGAGCTTGCCGCCTCCCCAATATCTGCGCCGGTCGCTTCCTTCATCTCACCACCAAACCTCAACCAAACACGCGGCTGACAATACGCCCCATCGCGGCAAATTCCGAGAATTCGATTGACGCGCCCAAGCGCGCTCGTAATATGACATCCAGTCAGTCATCATACAAGCTGACTCAACACAACGCAGATCGGGAGAGTAAACGATGAAATTTATGCGCTCATTCGCTCAGGGCGCGGCTGTCGCCGCCTGCGCCGCATTGACCGCAGCGCCAGCCGCCGCTGAAAGCTGGCGCGGCTGGAACATTCATCCGGAAGGATATCCTAACACGGTCGCAATGGACCTGTTCGCAAAAGAGGTCGCAGACAAAACCGGCGGCCGCATCAAGCTGACCATGTATCACTCCGGGGTCCTGGGCTCGCAGCCGGACGCCATCGAGCAGGTCCGGAGCGGCGCGCTGGCGATCGGCAACTTTAACCTCGGACCAATGGGTCCGATCGTGCCGATGGCCAACGTCGTCTCGCTGCCCTTCGTTTTCAACGATGTCCCGCATATGCATCGGGTCATGGACGGCGCCGTTGGCGATTTCTTCTCCGCCGAAATGGCGAAAAAAGGCTTGGTCGCCCTGGCCTGGTATGATTCCGGCGCACGGAGCCTGTACAACAGCAAGCGGCCGATCAAGACCCCGAAAGACGTCGTCGGCATGAAGATCCGCGTCATGAATAACGACATCTTTGTCAAAATGATCGCGGCGCTGGGCGGCAACGCAACGCCAATGGCGTTCTCAGAAGTGTACCAGTCGCTGAGCACCGGCGTTATTGACGGCGCCGAAAACAACTACCCGTCCTATGAGTCGACTGGCCATTTCGAGGTCGCCGGCTTCTACTCGATCACAGAGCACCTGATTATTCCTGAGTGCGTCTGCATCGCGAAGTCGGTTTGGGACAAACTCTCGGATGCTGACAAAAAGATCGTTCGCGAAGCCGCACGCAACTCGGCGAAAAAACAACGGGAGCTTTGGGCCGAACGCTCGAAGAAAAGCTTTGATCTGGTCGTGTCAAAAGGCGCGAAGGTGAACACCGTCACAGACAAGAAGCCGTTCCAGGATGCGATGAAAGTCGTCTATGACGACTTCTTCAAAACCATGCCGGAAGCAAAAGCCGTCGTCGAAAAGATCCGCGCGGTAAAATAAACCCCGCCGAACTCGCGCTCGCCTGGCTGGCGAGCGCTTCCTTGCGCCGCCGCATCGCCCCTCCCTGGCGATCGCGGCGCCCCTCCCGTCGCCCGCGCCTCCCGCGGCGACGGGCTCACGTTAAGAGTGGGGCTTCTTCATGTCGAACGCCGCAACGGCCGGGCCTCCGCCAGATAAAGGGCGGCAGGCGAAACCACTTATCTCCAGGTTTCTGGATCTCCTCGCCCGGATTTGCGCCGCTGTCGCAGGCGTCTGTCTGGTTACGATCATCGTTATTTTCAGCTGGCTGGTGTTTGGCCGTTATGTGCTGAATGATACGCCAACATGGGTCGAACAGGCCTCCGTGCTGCTTGTCGCTTACGCGACCTTTCTTGGCGCGGCGCTTGGGGTGCGCGAAGGGTTCCATCTCAGCATCGACTTCATCCGCGAGGCGACGCCGCATTTTATCCGACTGCCGATGCGCGTGCTCGCAGACCTGGCGATGATCGTCTTTGGCGCGCTGATGGCCTGGTACGGCGTCGATCTGTTCGCGGCGAACACAAATCGCATGATTCCGCTGATCGGCCTTTCAGAAAGCTGGCGCGTCGCGCCGCTCGCCGGCTGCGGCGCTCTGATCGTTCTATTTGGCGCCGGCGACCTGGTCGAGCGGCTGTTTCTAGGCGTGGCGCATGATGCGCCCAGCGGCGCGGATCAAGCGCTCTCGCCGAACTCGGACCCAGCGAAGGAGCGCAGGTAATGGGACTCACAATCCTCTTTGGGCTTTTCGCCATTCTCCTCCTATTCGGCATGCCGGTCGCCTTCGCAATCGGCCTCGCTGCGGTCGCCACTTTCGCTTACGAGGGGCTGCCGATCCTGACTGCGTTCCAGCGCATGCTCTCTGGCGTGTCAGTGCTTTCGCTGCTTGCGATCCCGTTTTTCATTTTCGCGGGCGAATTGATGCTGCATGGCGGGATCGCGGGGCGGCTTGTACGGCTCGCCTCAGCCGCGGTTGGCAGCCTGCGCGGCGGGCTTGGCATCGTGAATGTGTTTTCCTCAATGCTGTTCGGCGGCATCTCCGGCTCGGCAGTTGCGGATACATCGGCGCTCGGCTCGATCCTGGTGCCGGTGATGAAGGAGAAAGGCTACGACGCAGACTATGCGGTCAATGTGACTGTCGCATCCTCCATCGCGGGCGTCGTCATCCCGCCCAGCCACAACATGATTCTGTATGCGATCGCTGCTGGGGGCGGGCTTTCAATCGGCAAGCTCTTTGTCGCCGGCGTCGTGCCGGGCGTTCTGATGTGCCTGTGCCTCGCGATCGCCGCCTACTGGGTCGCCGTTCGGCGCGGCTATCCGGCGGAGACATTTCCGGGATGGCGCAGCCTGCTCATCAGCTTCATCGTCGCCCTTCCGGGCCTGCTGACCGCCGTGATCATCGTTGGCGGCGTCTTGTCCGGCGTCATGACCGTCACGGAATCCGGCGCGCTCGGCGCGGTCTATGCGATCGTCGTCACCGCGCTGGTCTACCGGGAGCTGAATTGGAAAGGCTTTATCACCGCCGTCTCTCGCGCTGTGCGCACCACGGCGATGGTCATGATCCTGGTCTCCGCGGCGACGGCCTTTTCCTACATGCTGACGATCTACCGCGTGCCTAACGAACTGGCGACGTTCCTAAGCTCGATCTCATCCAACCCTCTGGTCATCCTCCTGATCTTGAACTTCATGCTGCTTGCGCTCGGGATGGTGATGGATATGGCCGCGCTGATTTTGATCTGCACGCCCATCTTCCTGCCGCTGGTGAAAAGTTTTGGCATGGATCCGGTCCAGTTCGGCATCATCATGATGATGAATCTCGGGCTCGGCCTGTGCACGCCGCCCGTGGGCGCTTGCCTTTTCGTCGGCTGTGCGATTGGCGGCATCAAGATCGAGAAAACGGTCCGCACGATTTGGCCGTTCTATCTCGCGATCTTTACCGCACTTCTGCTCGTCACCTATGTGCCGGCCGTCTCACTGACGCTGCCGCGCCTCTTCGGCATGTGAGGGAACGCCAATGCCTAAACTCAACCGCCTTCTTCTGACCGGCGCCGCAGGCGGCGTCGGCAAAGCGATACGCCCCTTTCTGTCACAGCTGGCTGAGCAGGTTCTACTGTCGGACCTGCAGGAGATCACAGATCTCGCCCCGCACGAAACCTTCCGCGCCGCGCAGCTGGGCGACCGCGCGCAAGTTGACGCGCTGTTCGCCGAGCCGGTAGACGGGGTGATCCATCTGGGCGGCGTCTCGGTAGAGAAGCCCTTCGCCATGATCTGCGAGGGCAATCTGGTCGGCGCTTACAATATCTTCGACGCTGTGCGACTGAATGGCAAACCCCGCCTGATTTTCGCCAGCTCCAACCATGTGACGGGTTATTACCGCCGCGATGAAACTGTTGGGGCCGACGTCATGCTCCGGCCTGACTCGCTTTATGGCGCATCGAAGGCCTGGGGCGAGGCTCTGTCGAGCGTTTATTATGACAAGTTCGGCGTCGAAACCTTGTGCGTCCGCATCGGCTATTGCTTCCCCCGGCCAGAATCGCCGCGCCAGATGGCGCTCTGGCTGGCGGCGGAGGATTTCATCGACCTCTGCGCGCGCGCATTCGACGCCGAGCATATCGGACGCGCGATCATCTATGGCGTGTCCGACAATGACGACAAGTGGGTCGACAATAGCGGAGCCGCCTTCTTGGGCTGGAAGCCAAAACACAGCTCCGCACAATGGCGGGCGGATGTGTTGGCGAACACGCCCAAAGCTGATCCGCTGGATCCGGCGCTGATTTACCAGGGCGGCCCCTGGGTTCATATGGGGCACCCGGACGACTAAGAGCGTGGGCGCATGGCTGCAGCTGTGGTTGCGTCAGCCGGCCGGGGATCTTGAGGAGCGGGCCGACGCGCTCAGCGTTCCGCCGCAGATCTCGGGGCTCCCATGCGCCGCAAGTGACGCGCGCGCCCCAATTCGGCGTTAGAGCATTTTCGAAACAATTGCAGTCATGAAAATGCTCTATCTCTTTGAGTGATCGCGATTTGCGAGCCGTTAGACGGAGCCATCTAACTTCAAATCGCTCTAGAAAAACGCCTGCAGCCCGGTTTGGGCGCGCCCCAGGATCAGCGCATGGACATCATGCGCGCCTTCATAGGTGTTGACAGTCTCCAAGTTCACCATGTGACGCATCACCTGATATTCCTCGGAGATGCCGTTGCCGCCATGCATGTCCCGCGCATGGCGGGCGATCTCAAGCGCTTTGCCGCAATTGTTTCGTTTGATCAGCGAGATCATCTCCGGCGCCATCCGCCCCTCATCGAACAGCCGCCCGACGCGCAACGCCGCCTGCAGCCCGAGCGCGATGTCCGTCTGCATATCCGCCAACTTTTTCTGATATAGCTGGGTCTGCGCCAACGGCTTACCGAACTGCTTGCGATCCAACCCGTATTGACGCGCCGCATGCCAGCAGAATTCGGACGCCCCCATAACGCCCCAGGCGATTCCGTATCGCGCACGGTTCAGACAGCCGAACGGCCCTTTCAGCCCTTCGGTATTCGGCAACAGCGCATCTTCGCCCACTTCCACGCCGTCCATTACAATCTCACCGGTAACAGAAGCGCGGAGAGAGAGTTTGCCGCCAATCTTCGGCGCCGAAAGGCCCGGCGCGCCTTTTTCGATCACAAAGCCCCGGATGTTGCCGTTATGCGCGTCCGACTTGGCCCAGACCACAAACACATCCGCAATCGGGCTGTTGGAGATCCACATTTTTGAGCCGATCAGCCGATACCCGTTGGCCGTCTTCTCGGCCCGGGTCTTCATGCCGCCCGGATCCGAGCCTGCGTCCGGCTCAGTCAAACCGAAACAGCCGATCCACTCGCCGCTCGCCAATTTCGGCAGGTATTTGGCGCGCTGCTCTTCGGAGCCGTACGCATAGATCGGATACATGACCAAAGAAGACTGCACGCTCATCATAGAGCGGTAGCCGCTATCCACGCGCTCAATCTCTCGCGCGACGAGCCCGTATGAAACATAGCCGGCGCCGACCCCGCCATATTGCTCTGGTACGGTTACCCCGAGCAGCCCGAGCGCGCCCATCTCACGAAAGATTTCCGGCTCGACCTTTTCCTCAGCATACGCCGCGATCACCCGCGGCTGCAGCTTGTCCTGCGCAAAGGCGTGCGCCGCGTCACGGATCATCCGCTCATCATCCGTCAGCTGACCTTCCAGCAGGAATGGGTCGGCCCAATCGAATACGGACTTTTTCTGTGGCGTTTCATTCAACGGGGTAGCGGTGTCAGCTGCGGTCAAGACCCGGGATTCCTTCTGTGAAACTACGGCGACGGCCTTCCGCGCATAGGACAGGCGACGGACGCAAACATCAAACTAAGCTTTGGCGAAACTGCGAGATTTCGACAATGGGATTGGCGCGGGCTGCTCACCCTTGCGATCATTCGGCGAAGAATTTGAATAGCATCTCATGCCGATAGGTTTGGCCCGGATCCAGTCGGACCGAGGGGAAGTGGCTGAAATTGGCGGCGTTGGGAAATCCTTGCGTCTCGAGGCAAAGCCCGCCATGGCGCACATAAGGCGCGCCGCCCTTGCCGACATATTTTTCGCTGAGATTGCCGCCGACATACACTTGTACTCCAGGTTGATTTGTCAGCAGCTCAAAGCCCCGCCCGCTGGCGACATCACGCAAACGCGCGGCTGGTCGCAAGGCGCCAGCCTCGCCCCGGACGACGAAATTACAGTCATAGCCGCGCTCCGGATCGATGTAGGCCCCCATATCGCGCCGCACGCGCTTCGCAGCCCGGAAATCGACCGCGAGACCATCGACCGGGCGCACCTCGCCGGTCGGCGTCGGATCCTCGCCCCCCGGCGTGTAGAAATCCGCATGCACCTGCAGCTCATGATCCAGCACTGAGCCCGCCGCATGCCCAGCGAGGTTCCAATAGGCGTGGTTCGCCAGATTGACGAGCGTAGGCGCGCTCGTTGTCGCCTCCATCTCAATTTTCAGCTCATTCGCGTCATTGAACACATACCGGACGCTTGCGGCGACCTCGCCAGGAAACCCCTCCTCGCCATCGGGCGAAACCCGAGCGAAAGTGACGCTCTCCGCGTCGAACGCGGTCGACCAAAGGAATTTATCAAACCCGATATCGCCGCCATGCAGGCAATGGCCGCCGCGATTCACCGTCACCTGCCGTAGAACGCCATCGAGCACAAAGCGCCCCTGCGCCAGCCGATTGGCGACCCGCCCGCACGTCGCGCCAAAGAACGGGTCCGCGGCGACGTAATCCTCGACCCGATCATAGCCGAGCGTCACATCGGCCAAGCGGCCATCTCGATCCGGAACCAGAACGCTTACCAATCTTGCGCCCCAATTGCTGACGCGAATCATCGCGCCCGCCTTGTTTTCCAGCGTTATGATTCCCGCTGCGCCTTGCGGCGTCCGCCCGAATTCTTCGATCACGCCCGTCATTGCCGCTCCCTATTCAGCAAGTAATCTAATGGAGTTTCGCCTCAGCGCCGATAATTCTATTGCTGCGCGATTGACTTAGCAGACCTATCTCCGCGACCGATCCCAATCTCCAAAAAAATGCGCCCGCGCAGCAATCAACAGTGGCGCAGTTCGATTCGAGGTGAAATAAATAAACCGCGGTTGACATTTGCGAGAGCGCGCCGCCGAGGAGCCACGAAATGCGAAAGGATTCGCGGCCGCCTCAAAGCTGGCGCATTTTGCGAAGATGGACTGCCGCATATGGGGAAGAGCCGCCTAACAACCACGCTCATTTAAAACAGAAGCGTTGGGATGGGCGAGAGAACAGGCGACGAAGTTGATTGAAACGGCTTGCAGCATGTGAGGGCTGTGACCGGGGACGCTTTGCGCCGGAGAAACACGATGTCGATCAAACTGCAATTTGCAGCGCTGAGCGACGCGCTCGCCGAGGAACTTCAGTCGTTCACCGCCTATGCGATGGCGTCGATGGTCGGCTATGGCCGCGTCGGGGGCTACACGCCAGGCTACCTCGCGCTGAAGCATGACATCTTCGCCTTTTTTGAGATCTGCGCGGCGACGCTGGAGCAGCCAGATTTTCGGCGCGCCTACAAGCTGCGACGCCTCGTCGTTAATCGGATGATGGTCGAGCGCTTTTTTGAGGATGAGCGCAACGCGCTGGCGGACGCGCTCGATAGTATGAGCCTTGCAATCGACGCCACGACGGAAACCAGCCTTGAAGCGCAGTTGCGCGCAGCGCAGCCCGATTTGACCGATCGTTTTGGCTATCTTCTACGGCGGGCCGGCGTGCCTGCTCCGCGGCGGCGGCGCGACGCGGAGCAGCGCCCAGCCCTGCCAGCGCCGGTTGCGGCCGCCCACCCCACGCCAACCCCGCCAGCGCGCGCCGCGCGCCAGACGCCGATCTTGCCCGTCCGGCACATGATTGCCCAGGAAGTCGTTCAGCGGGCCGCGCAGGCCCCCTGCGATCGCGGCGTGATTGAGCTGTCCGCCGTGGAGCGCGAACTGGCCACACGCGCTATGTTCGGCGCCGCTTCGCAGGAGGCGAAAGTCCAGGCGCGGAACGAGACTGAGACGAGCTCCGAGCGCATGGAGGTCGCCCCACAGCTTCGCGCGCCCGCGCAGCCCGGCCGCCCCAGCGCCGCCAACGCTTTCGCCGGCGGTCGCTAACGCCGCGCCAACTCCCCACCGTCGCCTGTGCGGGCGACGGCCCCCCTGCTGCGCCAGCCCCCCCTCGCCTCCCAGACCCCACTCAACCTCCCGGAGATTGCGGCGAAACGACCGCTGCATCTCGGGCGTGGAGACGCCCTTCCGACCGCCGAAGGAGAATTGAATGCCAAGCGACGCAGCGACACCTATCAGCACTGCGCTTTGGACATTGATTGAGGCGGGGCTGCTGGTCTGCCTACCGCTGGTTCTGCTGACGCAGCCGGGCTTTATGCTCTATGTCGCCGGTGCGACATCGCGCAAAAACACATTGCATACGCTCTATCGCGCCTTCGCCTGTATGGCCGCCGCGACGATCGCGTTTCACTTTTTGGGCCGCGACATCGCGCATGGCGCCGGACCGCTGATCGCGCAGCTCCGCGCCGCGGGGCTGCTGCCGCCCGGCCCCTCGCCCGCTGCGCCAATGGTGGGATTGCGGCCTCTGCTTGATCTCGGCTTTGCTCTGGCGGCGTATGGCGTCGCGGCCAGCGTTGTCGCCGGGCGCATGAAGCCGTTCGCCTCGATCCTGTTCGCCGCGCTGTTTGCAGGCGTGATCTATCCGATAGCGGCGTTCGCCG
Source organism: Neomegalonema sp. (assembly GCA_022760355.1). Classification (GTDB taxonomy): domain Bacteria; phylum Pseudomonadota; class Alphaproteobacteria; order Rhodobacterales; family Rhodobacteraceae; genus JALEGB01. Next base: position 15,585 of record JALEGB010000040.1, on the reverse strand, counting down.
TATGGAGCCCATCCGGCCCCCTCCATGGTCAACTGCGCGACTTTGCCGGCTCAGCGACAGTGCACGCCGTCGGCGCGGGAGCCGCCCTGGCCGCAACGCTGTTGCTGCGCCCCCGTCTCGGCTTCAATGGTTACGATCCGGTCGAGCTCGGCCAGGAGCGCTTGTTTCGGATCGCCGCCAGCCACGCGCCGCACCATGCGCCGATGGCGGCTCAGGGCGTGTTTGTGCTGTGGTTAGGTTTTCTTGGCCTCGCGATAGCGGCGCAACTCTCCGGCCTCGCGTCAGGCGCCGCAGCGCTGTCGACGACTGAGCCGGCGGCGCAATTGGCCGAAGCCCTCGGGCGCCTGCGCGGGGTCGCGCTCAATGTCATCCTTGCGCCGATGGCGGCCGTTCTCACGATTATGGCGCTGCAATCGCTGCTCAAGCGCGATCTGGACTTTACGGATGCGGTGAGCTCGGCGCTTGCGGGCCTGGCCGCCATAGCGGCGGGCGCGGACAGCGCCACGCCGGAAGCCGCACTGATCATCGGCGCGATCGGCGCCCTGATCGCTGCGTTTTTCCGCGGCCTTCTCAACGTGCTTTCCGTTGACGATCCAGTCTCGACGATCTCGGCGCATGGCGCGGCGGGCGTTGCTGGCGCAGGCCTGGTCGGGTTAAGCGACCTGTTGGCGCCAGGCGGATCGATCAGCGTGTTTATTGCAAGCGCGGCAAGCCAGTCCGCCATGAGCGCAGCGCTGTTCGGCGGCGCGTTCGCGCTCGCGCTGATCGCCTATAAGGTGATCGGGCTTCTGACAATGCTCCTCGCCATCATGAGCAGACGGCTAACGATCCGCGAGGCGCTTCGCAGCAACTCGCTTCGTGTGGACTATGAAGCGGAGATTTTCGGGCTGGACGAAACCAACCACGGCCAAGACGCTTATAATTTCCGCTCACTGCGCTAGGCGCCCCCCCGGTAAATCCGGCGGCGTCGGTAGCGCTTGACGGCGGAGCGGGCGACGCCCGCTCACGCGCTCAGCCTGTATCGCCTCCCTGCCCCAGCACGGCCGATCGCTTGCTCCAGCAAGATCGTGCGCTGCGCCTTCCTGCCAATTCGCATAGCGCCGCCCAGCCGACGCCTCACTTTCAGGCAGCAAAGTCGCCACATTTTTGTACAGACATCTGCGCACCCACGCGGCTTTGGTTTAGTTTTTGTGCAAAGCCAAAATATATCGCCCGTTAATGCATCTTTCTCATTGAGGCGAGATTGAATTCTGTGCAGCTTTCAGCCGCCAAGCGATGGAATGCGCGCTGTGGCTTGCTAGAAGGGATGCAGAATGAAACTTTCTCGACGTCAGATGATGGCCGCAATGGGCGCCGGCGCAGTTGGCGCAACCGCTTCGGGCCGCTACGCGTTCGCTCAGTCCGACACGATCAAAGTCGGCGTGCTGCACTCGCTGTCGGGCACGATGGCGATCTCTGAGACGACCCTGAAAGACGTTATGCTGATGCTGATCGAGCAGCAGAACGCAAAGGGCGGCCTGTTGGGCAAGAAGCTGGAGCCGGTTGTCGTCGATCCTGCATCGGACTGGCCGCTGTTCGCTGAAAAAGCGCGGGAGCTGATCTCAGTTTCCAAAGTTTCGGCCGTTTTCGGCTGCTGGACCTCCGTGAGCCGCAAGTCGGTTCTGCCAGTATTCGAGGAGCTGAACTCGCTGCTGTTCTACCCGGTTCAGTATGAAGGCGAAGAAAGCCAGCGGAACGTGTTCTACACCGGCGCTGCGCCAAACCAGCAGGCGATCCCGGCTGTCGACTATCTGAAAGAGCAAGGCGTCGAGCGCTGGGTCCTGGCCGGCACCGATTATGTCTATCCGCGCACGACCAACAAAATCCTCGAGCAATATCTCAAGGATAGCGGCGTCGCTGCCGAAGACATCATGATCAACTACACGCCATTTGGTCATTCGGACTGGCAAACGATCGTCGGCGACATCAAATCGTTCGGCTCGGCTGGTAAGAAAACCGCCGTGGTTTCGACCATCAACGGCGACGCGAACGTGCCGTTCTACAAAGAACTCGGCAACCAAGGCGTCAAGGCCACCGATATTCCAGTCGTCGCCTTCTCAGTTGGTGAGGAAGAGCTGGCGGGCATCGACACGGCGCCGCTCGTTGGTCACCTCGCTGCATGGAACTACTTCATGTCGGCCGACACGCCGGAAAACGAAGCGTTCATCGCCGAGTGGCACAAATTCACCAAGAACGACAAACGCGTCACCAATGACCCGATGGAAGCCCACTATATCGGCTTCAACATGTGGGTTAAGGCAGTTGAGGCCGCCGGAACCACCGATCCGGACGCTGTGATCGACAGCATCGTCGGCGTCACCGCGCCGAACCTGACCGGCGGCGTTTCGGCGATGATGCCGAACCACCACATCACCAAGCCGGTTCTGATCGGCGAGATCCAAGACAATGGGCAGTTCGACATCGTATACGAGACCCCAGGCCTCGTCGCCGGCGATGCGTGGTCGGACTTCCTGCCAGAAAGCAAGCCGTTGATCGCCGATTGGCGCTCGCCAATGAAGTGCGGCAACTTCAACACCGTCACCGGCAAATGTGGCGGCGCAGGCTAAGCCTCTGACATAGCGTCTCCCTTCCCGTGGGGACCTCGGCGTCGCAGCATCGATTGAGCATGCGGCGCCCTTTTCAATCCCGCCAACCGCCAGCCGGAGAGCTCCTATGGCCCTCGCCCCTTTGGCCTGCCTCCCCTTCGCGCGCCTCGCGCGCCTGGCCAGCCTCTGCATCGCGCTTCTATGCGCAGCGACCAGCGCGCAAGCCGAAACGCGGGACATCATCGCGCGCCTCGCCAACGCGAAATTTCCGGTTGTCAAGCAGGTCATCGAAGATCTGGCCGCCGCAGGCGATCCGACCGTAGCGCCGTTCCTGCGGAAGCTGCGCGCCGGCAAAGTATACTGGCGCAAATCTGACCGCGCCGTTTTCATCGCGGAACGCGAAAAGCGCGACTATGCGTTGTTTGACCCGATTACCGGCGCGAAGGTTGACCAAGTCGGTCGGCGAGCCGCGAAAAAGGTGCGGGTAAACAACGCAATCCGTTCAGCGATCGACGCGGCGCTCGCCGGGCTCACATTGAGTTCGCCGAAGGTTGAAACCCGCCTCGCGGCCGCCAAGCAACTTTTTGCGGATCGGGACGCCAGCGCGCTGCCGGCGCTTACCGCTGCTTTGGCGCGCGAAAAAGATCCTACCGTCAAAACAGCCTTCGAGGATGCGCGCGCCGCTATTCTGGCGACGTCCACGGCGGCGACGCCAAGTGAACGCGTCAAAGCGATCGCACGTCTCGGCGAACGGGGCGGCAGCGACTCGCTGAACGCGCTCAGCGCGGTGGACGCCAAAGCCCCCGCGGACGTGCTGGCGGCGAAGGAAAGCGCGATCGCCGAAATCAAACGATCCCTCGCCGTCTGGGGCGCCGCCGAGAATATTTGGCAGGGGGTGTCCCTCGGATCCGTTCTTCTGCTGGCGGCGATCGGTCTTGCGATCACCTTCGGCGTCATGGGCGTGATCAACATGGCCCATGGCGAGTTGGTCATGCTCGGCGCCTACACGACATTTGCTGTCCAGGAAGTCATTCGCGTTTCGGCGCCGGCGTTGTTTGACGTCTCGCTGCTGATCGCCGCGCCCTTAGCGTTCTTAGTCGCGGGCGGCGTCGGCGTCGCCATTGAACGCGGCGTTTGCCGATTCCTCTATGGCCGTCCGCTGGAAACGCTGCTCGCCACTTGGGGCGTCAGCCTGATCCTGCAACAGCTGGTGCGCTCGATCTTTGGCCCCAACAACCGCGAAGTCGGCAACCCCAGCTGGATGTCCGGCGCGTTTGAGCTGGGCGAAATGACCATCACCTACAACCGGCTGTGGATCCTGATTTTCGCCCTTGCCGTCTTTGCGCTGCTGCTTGGCCTGATGAAACGGACGCCGCTGGGTCTCCAGATGCGCGCCGTGACGCAAAACCGGGCGATGGCGGCGGATATGGGCGTCCGCACCGGCTGGGTTGACGCGATGACCTTTGGGCTGGGGGCCGGCGTCGCGGGGCTTGCCGGGGTCGCCCTCAGCCAGATCGACAATGTCTCGCCCAATCTGGGCCAGAGCTACATTGTCGACAGCTTTATGGTTGTCGTCTTCGGGGGCGCCGGCAACCTGTGGGGCGCGCTCGCCGGGGCGTTTACCCTTGGCGTCGCCAACAAGTTCCTGGAGCCCTATGCGGGCGCGGTTCTGGGCAAGATCCTGGTGCTCGTTTTCATCATTCTGTTCATCCAAAAACGTCCGCGCGGCCTGTTCGCCATTCGCGGCCGCGCGGTGGAGTCATGAGCATGCGCCGCCATCCATCCCCGCTCCACTCGCAGAAGGGAGACCGCTCATGATCCTGCGCGCACTCGATACGCGGTCGGCGATCTTTCTTGGCGTCCTGTTTATCCTGGCGGTCGCCGTACCGTTCTTGAACCAAGCCATGACGCCAGGGTCGGCGGCGCATCTGCCCAGCTTCGCCGTGTCGCTGTTGGGCAAGTACCTGTGCTACGCCCTGCTTGCGGTCGCGCTCGACTTGGTCTGGGGCTATTGCGGCATCCTAAGCCTGGGTCATGGCGCGTTCTTCGCGCTTGGCGGCTATGCGATGGGCATGCACCTGATGCGGGAGATCGGCGACCGCGGGGTGTATGCGAACCCATTGCTGCCGGACTTCATGGTGTTCCTGAATTGGAAGGAGCTGCCCTGGTTCTGGCACGGTTTCGATATGTTTTGGTTCGCCATGATCATGGTGTTCCTCGCGCCTGGGGCGCTCGCCTTTCTGTTCGGTTGGTTCGCTTTCCGCAGCCGCGTCACCGGGGTCTATCTTTCGATCATCACCCAGGCTTTGACCTACGCCTTGATGCTCGCTTTCTTCCGCAATGAGATGGGCTTCGGCGGCAATAACGGGCTGACGGACTTTAAAGACGTGCTCGGATTTGACCTGCAGTCGGACGCGACGCGATGCGGCCTGTTTGTCGCGACAGTGGCGGCGCTCGCCTTCGGCTTCGTGCTCTGCCGCATCATCACCACGTCGAAGGCCGGCAAAGTGCTGGTGGCGGTCCGGGACGCGGAGAGCCGGACGCGTTTCCTCGGCTATCGCGTTGAAGGGTTTAAGCTGTTTGTGTTCGTCGTCTCGGCGATGCTCGCCGGGCTGGCGGGCGCGCTGTACACGCCACAAGTCGGCATCATCAACCCGAGCGAGTTCTCGCCGGCGAACTCGATCGAAATCGTAATCTGGGTCGCCCTGGGCGGACGCGGCAGCTTGGTGGGGGCCGCGATCGGCGCAGTGCTCGTCAGCCTGGCCAAAACGCTGCTCACGGGCTGGTTCCCGGAATTGTGGCTGTTCGCCTTGGGGGGGCTGTTCGTGTTGGCGACGTTGTTCCTGCCGCGCGGCGTTCTCGGCGCGGTCGAAGGGATCAAGCTTCGGCGGAGCCGCCCGGCGCGCGAGCCCGCGCCCCAACCTGCTGAATAGCGAGCGCGAGGAAACGTGATGAGTGAGCTGCGCACGACCGAAGCGCTCCTTTACCTCGATGGGCTGGAGAAAAGCTTTGACGGGTTCAAAGCCATCAACGGCCTGTCCTTTTCCATGAAGGCGGGGGAGCTGCGCGCGGTGATCGGCCCGAATGGCGCGGGTAAGACGACCATGATGGACATGATCACCGGCAAAACGCGTCCCGATAAGGGCGACGCGCTTTGGGACGGTCGGATCGACCTGACCACTCAGGACGAAGCCGACACCGCTCGGCTCGGGATCGGGCGAAAGTTTCAGAAGCCGACTGTGTTCGAAACCCATACGGTTGAAGACAATTTGCTCATGGCTCTGAAGGATGAGCGCAGCGTTCTCGCGACGCTGTTCTCGCGCACCAGCGACGCGCAGCGAGAACGCATCGGCGAACTGCTGGCGCTTGTACGGTTGGAGGATCGGCGCGGCGACCTGGCCGCGAACCTGTCACATGGGCAAAAACAGTGGCTCGAAATCGGCATGCTGCTGGCGCAAGACCCGCAATTGCTGCTGGTTGACGAGCCGGCCGCGGGCATGACCGACGAAGAAACGATGCGCACCGCGGAGCTGCTGAAAGGCATCGCCGGCAAACACGCCGTGGTGGTCGTGGAGCATGACATGGCCTTCGTCAAAGCGTTGGGCTGCAGGGTGACCGTCCTCCATCAGGGAACGGTGATCGCTGAGGGGTCGATCGACCATGTCAGCGCCAATGAACGCGTGATTGAAGTTTATCTGGGGCGGTGACGAGATGCTGAATGTCGACAACATCACCCTGCATTACGGCGCCGCGCAGGCGCTGAAAGGCGTCTCGCTCGAAGCCAAGTTGGGGCAAGTGACCTGCCTGCTGGGCCGCAACGGCGTCGGCAAGACATCCTTGATCCGCGCCGTCGGCGGCCGACGCGCCATCTCCGGCGGCGCCATCAGCCTCGATGGCGGCGAGATTCATAAGCTGCGGCCGGAGCAGCGCGCCCGCCGCGGCGTCGCAACCGTGCCGCAGGGGCGCGAGATCTTCCCGCTCCTTAGCGTGAAGGAAAATATCGAAACTGGTTTCGCCCCCTTGGCGGCGAAGGAGCGGACCATCCCAGGCGAAGCCTTTGAGATGTTCCCGATCCTGAAGGAAATGCTCGGCCGGCGCGGCGGCGACCTTTCGGGCGGCCAGCAGCAGCAGCTCGCAATCGCGCGCGCCCTGACCACCAGACCGAAACTGCTGCTGCTCGATGAGCCCACTGAAGGCATCCAACCCTCGATTATCAAGGACATCGGGCGCGCGATTGACGCCCTGCGCCAACGCGGCGATATGGCGATCCTGCTGGTGGAGCAATATTTCGAGTTCGCCCGCGACCTTGCCGATCGGTTCTATGTGATGGATCGCGGCGAGATCGTCGCCTCGGGCGAGGCCTCTGAAATGAAAGGCGGCGAAGGCGAAGCTCGCGTGCGCCGCTGGTTGACGGTATAGCGGCGTAGCGGCGCGGCCGGATCGCTTGACCAAAGCGCGCGAAACCGAAGGAGAGAGGGCGTGGAGGGGCAAGGCGCAGCGAACTCACACCGCGCCGTCGGATTGCAGCGCGCCGAGGGGAGCGCCTCAGTCATCGTTCGGCGCGCGCATAACGGCGTATCGCGCCTTTGGAATCTCCGCCACAGCGGGGCCGCAAAATGCTTCCTGCCCAAAACGCACGAGCCGGCGCCGCTGGCGGTGCTGGTCAATACAGCAGGCGGCCTTGCCGGCGGCGACCAGTTCAGCGCCGCCGCCGAGGCTGAGGCCGGCGCAGCCCTCAGCGTTACGACACAAGCGGCGGAGCGGGTCTATCGCGCCGTGGACGAAGCGCCGGCGCAGATCCTGAACCGACTGACCCTGGGCGCGGGCGCGCGGCTCCACTGGCTGCCGCAAGAAACCATCCTTTTCGATGGCGGCCGGCTAAGGCGACGTCTTGAGGTTGAGATGGCCGAGGATGCGGAGTTGCTGGCGCTGGAGATGATCACGCTGGGCCGCCGCGCCATGGGCGAGACGGTTCGCGACGGTTTTCTATCCGATCAATGGCGCATCCGCCGCGCCGGCGAGCTCGCATTTGCGGATGCGCTGCGGCTCACCGCGCCCATCGACGCGCAACTCGCCCCCGCATCTACCGGCGACGGCGGCCGCGCCATCGCCACGCTGCTGCTTGCCGCGCCCCACGCCGCCGATCTGCTGAAGATGGCGCGCGCCGACCTCGACGCGGCGCTTTCCACCACGCCAAAAGGGCTCGATCTCGGGGCGTCCGCGTGGAACAATGTATTGGTTATCAGAGCGGTCGCCGCGGACCCGGCGCCCCTGCGCCGCCTGCTCGCGGCCTTGGTCAGCACTCTGCGCGGCGCGCCGCCGCCTAAATTTTGGAGCTTGTGACGCATGCGTTTGACGCCCAGAGAAAAGGACAAGCTGTTGGTCGCGATGGCCGCGGAAATCGCCCGCAAACGGCTTGCGCGCGGCGTGAAGCTCAACCATCCTGAAGCGATCGCCCTGATCACGGATTTCGTTGTCGAAGGGGCGCGGGACGGCCGCGCAGTTGCGGATCTGATGGAAGCCGGCGCGCATGTGATCACCCGAGCTCAGGTAATGGAGGGCGTGCCGGAGATGATCCATGACGTTCAGGTGGAAGCCACCTTTCCCGACGGCGTGAAACTCGTCACGGTGCATGAGCCGATACGGTGAATGACATCGTTAAGCTCACAACGCCAATAAAGATGGCGCCGGGGTTGGACGGGTTGGCGACCCCGCTGCTCGGGCTCATTGTGCTGGCCGCAATCATGGCGCGGGTCATGCTGCGCTCGCGGAACAAGGGGCCGGACGAATGAGTCAGCTGCTTGCCGACGCCTATCGCCTCGCCGCGGAAATTCACGCGGACCAGCGGACCAAAGGGGATCGCCCCTCTCCCTATATCGTACATCTGTGTCGCGTTGCGGCGCTGTCCGCCGAGGAAACCGATGCGCCGGAGATCATCGCCGCCGCCGTGCTGCATGATTCGGTGGAGGATACGGAGATCCGCCTCGCCGCCATCGCGGACCGGTTCGGGCCGCAGGTGGCTGAGCTTGTCGGTTGGTTGACTGACGATCCTGAAATCGAAGATCTGCCCACCGATCAACGAAAGGCGCGTCAAGCCGAAAAAATCGCCGAAGCGCCCGACGCGGCGAAGCTGATTAAAACCGCAGATCAGCTCGACAACATCGCCGGCCGGCTGGATGCGTTCAATCATTGGCCGATCGAACGCCATCGCCTCTATCTGGCCGGCGCGCAGCAAGTGGTCGCCGCCTGCCGCGACGCCGCGCCGATTCTCGCGGTGAAATTTGACGCCGCCGCCGCTGCGCTCGCAGCCCGCATCGCAGAAGCTGAAAAGGAGCCCGCCTCATGATCCCCGGAGAAGTCATCCCCGCCGCCGGCGAGATTGAGCTGAACGCCGGCCAGGCGACCGTAACGCTCAAGGTCGCCAACACTGGCGATCGGCCGGTGCAGGTTGGCAGCCACTATCATTTCTATGAAACAAACCCGGGCCTCGCCTTCGATCGCGAACAGGCCAAAGGCATGCGGCTGGATATCGCCGCCGGCACCGCGGTGCGTTTCGAGCCCGGACAGGAGCGGGAGGTGACCTTGGTCCCCCTTCAGGGCGCGCGAAAAGTCTATGGGTTCAATCAGAAGGTGATGGGCGCGCTCTAACCATCGCTCGGCCGCCGCATGTGGATCGCACGATGATCAGGCCTCGCCACATGATCCGCCCAGCATTGGCCTTGTGTGTTCAAGAATAGGCGGCGCCCCGCTCAAGCAGCGCCGCCGCAAGGAGGAGACAACAGCGATGAAACGGCTCAAGAGGGTCATTCTGGCCGGCGTCGCCGCCATCGCCAGCCTACAAGCGGCTTCCGCGTCAGCCGAAATTACGCCGTCGCGCTATCATCGGCTGTCAACGATGTTCCGCGGCGTCGACATGACGCTGGACGTATTTAATGGCGGCCCGCACAACAACATGCCGCATCTGACCAAGCGGGCGGACTTTTCAGGCCAATATTGGCGCCTCACCCCAACCGGCGATGGCTGGTTCCGGCTATCCACAATGTTTCGCGGCCGGGAGATGTGCCTTGACGTGTTCAACGGCGGCGAGTTTGACAACATGACCCATCTGACGCCATGCGCGGCCTACACGGGGCAGTTCTGGCGGATCAGCCTCGACAAGGGCGGTTACTATCGGCTGACCACGAAATTTCGCGGCCCCGAGATGTGCCTGGACATCTTCAATGGCGGCCCGCGCAATAACCAACCACATCTCGCCCGCTGCGCCGATTTGTCGGGCCAATATTGGCGCATTGAGCCGACGGAAAAAGCGGCCGACTAGCGCGGCGCGCTGGGTGGGGCCGCCTGGAGGGAGCGACAGAAATGTGCGACGCCCGCGTGACGGAAGCAGTCAAACAACGGATGCTTGAGCAGGGAGCTTCAGCGCGGCGCGCGCCGATCTCGGCGCCGACCGCCGCGTTGCACGCGCCGCCGTCGCGCATTGTCGATCTCACCCATACGCTCCATGCCGACTTCCCGACCTATGACGACGCGCCGGGCTATTCGGATATTCAGCTCTGCTCGGTCGAGCAAAACGGCTTCAATCTAAAGAATGTCAGCTTCAGCGAACATACGGGCACCCATATGGATGCGCCGCTCCACTATACGGATGATGGCGCGTCAGTGGACGAAATACCGGTCGAGCAGCTGATTTGCCCGCTCGCAATCGTCGATATCCGCAGCAAATCGGCTGAAAACGCCGATGCAGCTCTAACGCCAGACGATCTGAAAGCCTGGATCGCAGCGCATGGCGACATTCCTGACGGCGCCTGCGTCGCGCTTTACTCGGGCTGGGACGCGCTCGTCGACACGCCTAAATTCCGTAATGCGGACAGCAACGGCGCGCAGCACTATCCGGGCTTTCACGGCGAAGCGGCGCAGATGCTGCTTGAGGAAACAGGGGCGATCGGCCTCGCGGTTGACACCCTCTCCCTGGATATCGGCGCGTCGACGGATTTCGCGGCCCATACCGTCTGGCTCCCCTCAGGCCGCTGGGGCCTCGAATGCGTGGCCAACCTCGGTGAACTGCCGCCCAAGGGCGCGACGATCCTTGTTGGCGCCCCCAAGCATCAGGGCGGCACTGGCGGCCCTTGCCGCCTGTTTGGATTGGTGTAGGCGATGACGGACGACACGCAACAAGAACAACCCAAGATCGCCGCCGTGCTCGACGTCGAAGGCGACGATCTACAGGACGCGATCGCCGAAGTTGAAGAGATCTTTGGGCTCCAGCTGGATGACAGCGCCTACGGGACCTCCGGCGTGGAGACGATCGGCGAGCTGGAGGACGTTATCTTCGCCCACGCCGATCTGGGATCAGGGGCGCGCTGCCCAAGCGCCATGGCCTTCTTCCGTCTGCGGCGCGCCATTGGACCGGTGAAGGGCGGCCGCAAGCTGCGCCCGTCTGACCGGATCGCCGATCATTCCCGCTATGCGCCGATCCCGCTCGCCGCGCGGCTCAAGGAGCAATCCGATCTGCGCTTGAGCGGATTTGGGCCCGGCCGCCAAGGCCGCATCTTCGGCCGCCTCGCCATCGTCGCTTTTTTTCTACTGCTCGCCGCCGTTACTGCCGAGAGCCTGATCTTCTCACTTGGCGCGCTGCTCCTGATCATCAGCGCTGTGGCGATCGCCTTTCGCGATCCAGGCGCCTTCCGCGAAGACGAAACCATGCGCGACGTCACGCGGGATCTGGTCGAGCGCAATATCCATCGGCTGGTCCGCCAAGGCGCCAAGATCGACAAACGCACGGCTCAGCGCGCGCTGCGCCGGCGGATCGCAGCCTATGGGTTTGTCCATGTCGATGAGATCGGCCGCGAGAGCCGCTTTTTCGCGGAGCCGGAGGCCAAAGCATGACGATGGCGCTCGGCTTTGACAGCCCGTTTGAACAAGAAGTCCCGGAGCGTTTCCGCTCCCCCGCCTGGCGCCTCGACGCGCCGTCTCATTCCGGCGCCGCGTTGCCGCCGCCGGAGCGATAGGAGCCCATCATGCCTGCTAAAATCTCCCGCGCCGCCTATGCGGACATGTATGGCCCGACCACGGGCGACAAAATGCGGCTCGCAGACACTGAGCTGTTCATCGAAGTCGAAAAAGACCACACGGCTTATGGCGACGAGGTCAAATTCGGCGGCGGCAAAGTCATCCGAGACGGGATGGGCCAGAGCCAGATCACCAACGCCGCTGGCGCGGTGGACACCGTGATCACCAATGCGCTGATCATCGATTACACCGGGATCTACAAAGCGGATGTCGGGCTTTCGGGCGGGCGGATCGTCGGCATCGGCAAAGCGGGCAATCCGGACACGCAGCCGGGCGTCGACATCGTTGTGGGTCCAGGAACCGAGGCGATCGCCGGCGAGGGCAAGGTGCTGACCGCTGGCGGCATGGACGCGCATATCCATTTTATCTGTCCGCAGCAGATCGAAGAAGCGCTGATGTCCGGCGTCACGACGATGCTGGGCGGCGGCACCGGCCCGGCGACCGGCACCAACGCCACCACCTGTACGCCCGGCCCGTTTCATATCGGCCGGATGCTGCAGGCTGCGGACGCCTTTCCGATGAATCTCGCCTTCGCCGGCAAGGGCAACGCCGCAACGCCGGATGCGCTGCGCGAGCAGATCCAGGGCGGCGCCTGCGCGTTGAAATTGCACGAGGATTGGGGAACGACCCCAGCCGCCATCGACAACTGCCTGAGCGTCGCCGACGCGTGGGACGTGCAGGTGATGATCCATACGGACACGCTGAATGAATCCGGTTTCGTTGAGCATTCCGTCGGCGCCTTCAAGGGCCGGACGATCCATGCGTTCCACACCGAAGGCGCCGGCGGCGGTCATGCGCCGGACATCATCAAGATCTGCGGCGAAGCCAATGTGCTGCCCTCTTCCACCAACCCGACGCGTCCTTTCACCGTCAACACGATCGATGAGCATCTGGACATGCTCATGGTGTGCCATCACCTCGATAAGAGCATTCCAGAAGACGTCGCCTTCGCCGAAAGCCGGATCCGGAAGGAAACGATCGCGGCTGAGGATATTCTGCATGATATGGGCGCGTTCTCGATTATCGCGTCGGACAGCCAAGCGATGGGCCGCGTCGGGGAGGTTCTGATCCGCACCTGGCAAACCGCGGACAAGATGAAGCGGCAGCGGGGCCGTCTGCCGGAGGAAACGGGCGACAATGACAACGCCCGTGTGAGGCGCTACATCGCCAAATATACGATCAACCCAGCCATCGCGCATGGGCTGTCGCATGAAATCGGCTCCATCGAAGTGGGCAAACGTGCGGATCTGGTGCTGTGGGATCCAGCGTTCTTTGGCGTGAAGCCAGACCTGGTTCTGATCGGCGGCGTGATCGCCGCGGCGGCGATGGGCGATCCGAACGCCTCGATCCCGACGCCGCAGCCGGTCCATTATCGGCCGATGTTCGGGGGCTTCGGCGGCGCGATGACCGCCTCGGGCGTTACGTTTGTCAGCCAGGCCGCGTATGATTCAGACATCGGCGGCGCGCTGGAGTTGCGCAAACCGGTCGCCGCAGTGAAGGGCGCCCGGAACATTGGCAAAGCCGATATGAAGCTGAACGACCTGACGCCGAACGTCGAAGTCGATCCGGAGACGTATGTCGTGAAAGCGGACGGGGTGGAGTTGACCTGCGAGCCGGCGACTGTTGTTCCAATGGCGCAGCGGTACTTCTTGTTCTGACGCGCCATCAGCGCGAGCGCCGCTACGGATCGGCGGCCTCCGCGGGCGGGCCGCTTCCGCGACATCGGCGCATCGACCGCAAGGGCCTTGAGCAATGCGATTTTTGAAACGAACCTGGGACGCGCTTGTTCCGAGCAGCGCGGCGTTGGAAGCGAGCGCGCGGCAGTGGGCCATGAGCTGCCCAAGCTGCGGCCATAGCAAAGACCTCTGGGATGCGGGCGGCGTGCGGTATCGAGCTGTTGGCGAAAAACGGACCTACGGCTATTGCTCCCAATGCGGGCGATCGGGCTGGCTGCGCGTCCATCTGAAAGACAACCGCTAAACGGGACCGGCGGAGCGCGGCGCGACGACCAGCGCGACGGGTCGGACCGCCAAAACAGAAGCACAGGGAGAGGCGTTTACGTGAGTATCGGGAAACATGTCGCAGCGGTAGCGCTGCTCGCCGCAAGTCTGGTCGCGCCGCCTCTCGTCGCGTCCGCGCAGACGGAACTTCCGAAGGGCGTCTACCGGCCGGCGGATCATGGGGCGGACAATCCGGAGTTCGCCGCTTATCGCGCCAAGCTGATCCTGGCGGCGAAACGGCGCGATGTGGAGGCGGTGGTTCGCATGACCGCGCCGAACATCAAGCTCAGCTTCGGCGGCGACGAAGGCCACGAGGCGCTGCGCAAGTTTTTGACCAGCCGCGAATATCCGCTCTGGAGCACCCTTGTCGACGTCCTGGAAAACGGGGCTTGGCGCAACAAGGACGGCACATATGCGGCCCCCTATTGGTTCAGCATGCCCACCAAAGGCGCCTATGACCCGTTCACCACCGCTTTTGTTCCCGCTTGGGGCGTCATTCTGCGTGATGCGCCAGACCGAACGGGCCGCAAGATCGGCTCCGTCTCCTATGGTTTTGTTGAAATCCGCAAACCCTATCTGGAAGCCGGGAAAGAAGGCTACCAGGCCGTCCGCACCGAGAACGGCGTGGAGGGGTATCTGCATACGGACTATCTGCGCTCTGTCGTCGCCCACCGCGCCGGATTTCAACGCTTTGGGTCCGGCTGGAAGATGACCTTCTTTATCGCCGGAGACTAGAGCTTTCTCGAAACAGCTGCGGTCATGAAAATGCTCGATCTTTGTGAGTTGTCGCGATTTCCGAGTCATCGAATGCGCGCATTCGATTTGAGATCACGCTAAAGGCTCCGCAACGATGTTAAGAAGTCCCATCAATTACTTGAACACCGATCTTGACGTCACCGCCACGCAAGACCCCGCAATGCTCGTCGAGCAGCTGCAACGCGCAGGTCTTTTTGCTTTGCATGTCGAGCCGAGCAACGACGGCGCGACTTGGGCGATCACGTTTGAATGCGATGGGACCGCAGAGGACGCAGGCGAAGCGTCGCCAGCGCAGACGATCACTGAGCTGTTAGACGCTGTCGAAGGCGTGACGGGAGACGCGCGGCGAGTGTGGGACAGCGCGACGCTGCGGGTCTTCAATATCGGCGTCGAAAGCGTCGAGCAGCGAGGACCCCACTACATCGACGTTCCTCAGACACTCTTGACACGAATAGCGGCGCTTGGCGCGGATCTACGAGTCACGTTTTACGGGCCATCGTCCAACACTTGATACTCTCATCCATGATCGCGCTCATTGCTACTCTATCCCGTATCGCATGAGCAGGATTTCGCTGGGGCGGTATATCTGCTTCAGCGGCGTCGTTCTTCCGCCATGTGACCTAAGGCGTCACATCGGCGGGCGGGATCAACCGCGCGTCAGGAGGCGCCGCGCCAGGAGCCGCCGCGGCGATCGGGCGGCGTCCGCCTGGGCGGGCGGCTCAGCGGGTCGCCTGCTCCAGCGCCTCCAGCTCCGGCGTAAGCCGGCCGTAGCCGCAGCTTTCGATCTGCGCGCGCGCCGCCTCGAGATGTGGGCGCGCCGCCGCTTTGTCCTGGTCCATCACCGCCCAGCGCGCGCGTTCGAGGGCGATGTCGGCTTTGAAAAGGCCCATCCCGCCATAGTCGGCGATCTCCTGGGCTTCGTCGAGATCGGTGGTCGCCGCCGCGCGGTCCGCCTGCGCCGTCGCCCCGCCTTCGGCGCAGCGGGCGCGCAGAAAGGCGGCGCGGGCGAGGAGGCCGTGCACAAGCATAAACTCCTGCCCCGCCGCGCGGAGGCCGGCGACGGCGTCGTCGAGATGCGCGCTTGCGGCGGCCAGACGCGCGGCGCGGTCCGGGTCGGGCGCGGCGGCGCGGCCCAGCAGCTGGTCGAGCCAGCCGCCCTCCGCCGCCGGCGCGCC